>NZ_WWHX01000705.1 GCF_009862125.1 Streptomyces sp. SID5910 | reverse complement strand
GGCCACGACCGGGGCCCGCACCCCCGCCGGCGGCCCGGGCGGAGTGGAGCGCGGCTCCGGACGCGGACCCACGGCCGCCGCGCCCCGGCGCACCCGGCGGACCCCGGCCCGCTGCCGGGTCTGCGGCCGCACCCTCACCGACGCCGGCGAGATGAAGCTGATGCGCTGCGAGGACTGCCCGTCCGACATGGACGAGGGCGTCTACGAGCGGCTGCGCGAGTGGCGGGCGGTCCAGGCGGGGCGCAGCGGGCAGCCCGCGTTCTGCGTCTTCACCGACAAGACGCTGATGGCGATCGCCGAGTCGGTGCCGGAGGACGAACACGAGCTGGCCAGGATCCCGGGGGTCGGCGCCCGCAAGTTCAACCGCTACGGAGCCGACGTCCTGGCCATCTGCGCAGGCCGGGACATCGCCGGGCTTGACGAGGACGACTGATCCCAACTCGTCGAAAAAATAGTTTGCGCATGCCCCGGGAATCCCCATAGGTTCTTGGTCACGGGGAACGACGGCCTTCCCGAAGGCCCTGCCCCCGTGTTGTACTTGCATATCCGCGGACCGGTTCGCACCGGTCCCCCGAGACGCCGAGAGGAGGCGAGTCCAGTGATCAGCATCAACGCCAGCACCACCGCCGGTTCCACCGCCAAACTGACCGATCGCTCGACCGTCTCCCTGTGCATGCTCGGCTCCTCGATCCAGGGCACCGGTCTGTCCGGCATCCGTGCCGACCGTCCGGCGTCCCTCTCCGTTGCCCCCGCGGGTCTCCCTGTCCGCGAGCGCAATGAGCGACCGACCAAGGCACTGGAAGCAGCAGTAACGGCGCAGGCTCAGGCCTATGCCTTTACGGCGACCGGTGCCGGAGTCCGGAAGCAGACGACGCAGCACCACCACCTGATGTGGGCCTTCCGTGGGCCAGAACCCTGGAGTGATCCAGCCTGATCTGATCAGGCCGGCGCCTTCAGGGCCGCGGAACCCCATCCGGGATCCGCGGCCCTTCTGTTTTCCCCGAACGGGGACGACAGCCCGAAGGAGCCTCGGGACAAGAAAAGAACCCGGTACCAAGCCGCACCCGGCCGACCGGCCGGAACGACCAGACGAGGAAGACCAACCGTGCAACTCGAAGCGCACGCCCCGTCCGTACCGCCTTCCGACACGATCCCCAAGCCCGGCCTCACGGAGGACCCCACCTTGACCCCGCTCACCGCGCTCACCGCGCTCGACGACGCCATCGAGAACCTCGGCGTGCCCGTCCCCTGCCGTTCCTACGACCCGGAGGTCTTCTTCGCGGAGTCGCCGGCGGACGTCGAGTACGCCAAGTCCCTCTGCCGCACCTGTCCGCTGATCGAGGCCTGCCTCGCCGGCGCCAAGGAGCGGCGTGAGCCCTGGGGCGTCTGGGGTGGAGAGCTGTTCGTCCAGGGTGTCGTCGTCGCCCGGAAGCGGCCCCGTGGCCGCCCGCGCAAGAACCCGGTCACGGCATGAACATCACCGGAACGATCGATCGCCCCCTCACGCACGACCCCAAGAAGCAGGCCCCGATGAAGCCGTCCACCGACGAGATCGCAGGCACGACGCCTGAAGACTTCACCACCAGCGGCGCGAAGGACTCGCGTCAGAACAGGACCCGCGAGATGCAACTCATCCCAGAAGCCCTGGCGCGTGCGCATATGCACGAGCGCCTGCATGAGGCCGAGCAGGAACGCCGGGCCATGCGTCTGGCGACCGCTCGCCGGATGCAGCGCCGGGCCGAGCGCGCCTCGATGCGCGCCCGGCGTGCGCTCGCCATGGCGGTCATGCAGTAACCGACCACACCCGAAGCGGTGGCCTCCGTCCCGGAGGCGAAGCCTTCCCCGTGGGGGCCGGTCCGTACGAACGGACCGGCCCCCACGGCGCGTTCAGCACCGGCGGCTCACGCCTCCACCGCCGTCTCCTCCGCCTCGTCCTCGGCCTCGCCGTCGGCCTCGGGGGCGAAGCCCGCGAGCCACTCCTCCAGCTCCTCTCGCAGCCGCACCGTCGCGCCCAGCTGGCACAGCACGCCGATGGTGCTGAGGCTCACCCGGTGGATCAGCAGATAGGCCGGAGGCAGGTTGAGCTGCTTGGCCAGCTGGTAGGCGGGGGAGCGGGGGTCGGCGATCCTGGCCGCCTGGCTGCGCATCCAGCCGCGGGTGAAGGTGAACTCGTCGACCCGGGCCGGCTCGATGATCGGCAGCAGGTAGTCGAGGACGGCGTCGGGATCCAGCTCTATCGACTCCTTGACGAAGCCCTCCGCGCACAGCATCTCGTAGACGGCCTCGGCATCGCCGTCCAGCGTCATGCGGAGCGCCTCGCCGATGGGCTGCGGCAGTCCGCCCGGGAGGCGGTCGACCGTGCCGAAGTCCAGGACGCCGAGGCGCCAGTCGTCCTCGCCCTCCGGCCCGCCGGGCAGCAGCCGGAAGTTGCCCGGGTGCGGGTCGGCGTGCAGGAGGCCGGTGCGGGCCGGACCGGAGAACAGGAAGTGGGCCAGGAGCTGCCCGGCCCGGTCCCGCTGCTCCGGGGTGCCGTCCGCGATGACCTCCGACATCGGGATGCCGTCGATCCACTCGGTGATCAGGACCTGGTCGCACTCGTGGACCACGTCCGGCACCACGATGTCCGGGTCGCCCGCGAACTCCTCGGCGTGGGCGCGCTGCGCCTGCGCCTCCAGCCCGTAGTCCAGCTCCTCCGAGACCCGGTCCTTCAGTTCCGTGATCAGTGGCTTGATGTCCATGCCGGGCACGAGCGGGCCGAGGAGGCGGGCGAAACGGCTGAGCTGGTTCAGATCGGACAGCAGGGCCTCGCCGGCGCCCGGGTACTGCACCTTGACGGCCACCTCGCGGCCGTCGTGCCACACCGCCCGGTGCACCTGGCCGATCGACGCCGCCGCGGCGGGCTTGTCGTCGAACTCCACGAACAGGCCGGACCAGTCCTCGCCGAGCCGCTCGGCGAGCACGGAGTGCACCGTGCGCGTCGGCATCGGGGGAGCGGCCTCCTGGAGCTTGGTCAGCGCGGCCCGGTACGGACCGGCGACCTCCTCGGGCAACGCCGACTCGAAGACGGACAGGGCCTGCCCGAACTTCATCGCGCCGCCCTTGAGCTCGCCGAGAACCTTGAACAGCTGCTCCGCGGTGCGCTGCTGGAGCTGCTGGCCGACGATCTCGGCGGACTCGCCCACGATCCGCTTGCCGAGTCCCCAGGTCGCCCGCCCGGCGAAGCCGAGCGGGAGCGCGGCGAGCTTGGCGGTCCGGGTGACCGCCTTCCGGGGAAGATCAGACATGCGCCCTCCAAGTCCCAGCCGGCCGCGCCGCTGCTGCCTCACGGCGTACGTCGGCTGACGGCCATTGCCCAGCCATTGTCGCGCGTCGGCCCCCGTTCCCGGGGGTGTGTTCCTGGTTACCTTTCCGGCCGGCCCCGCACGGGCACGCCGAATGCGGCCGGACCGGGCGCGCACGCCACCGCAGAGCGGGCAGTGAGACCTCCCAGCGCGCGCCGGCACTGGACGGGGTCCGGCCGTCGAGGAAGGCGAGGGCATGGGCCGCCGCCAGCCCGGCGACGGTCGTGGCCAGCGTCAGATCGCAGGCCGGCACCTGGCGCTGCCGGCCGGAGCGCCACTGCGCGACCAGCCGCGGCCAGGTGGGGTCGCGGTCGGTGCGGTCCGCGTGCAGACAGCCGGCACAGCCCGTCTCGCCGGGCAGGACGAGGGGACCGACGACACCGGTCCCCTCC
Organism: Streptomyces sp. SID5910; assembly: GCF_009862125.1. Classification (GTDB taxonomy): domain Bacteria; phylum Actinomycetota; class Actinomycetes; order Streptomycetales; family Streptomycetaceae; genus Streptomyces. Next base: position 243 of record NZ_WWHX01000705.1, on the reverse strand, counting down.
ACGACGCCGGCGTACAGGTGGGGAGTGCCCGACGCCATGAGGGAGTCGGCGTGGGCCGGGTCGGGCGTGTGCGACGCCACATCGTCGCGCGGGGCGAGGACGACCAGGGAGAAGCCCGGCCCGCCGTCCCCGGGCGGGGACGTGGGGCCCCGGCGTGGCGGCCGGTCCGGGGCGGCCCGTCGCACGGCCCGGCGGGCCGCCTCGTCCCGGCGGTCGCCGACGGCCTCGGCGGGCAGCCCGCCC
>NZ_WWHX01000704.1 GCF_009862125.1 Streptomyces sp. SID5910 | reverse complement strand
GCCGGGGCTCGGGTCGCGCGGGGCGCGGAGGGCGCGGGGGCCGGAGGCGCGCGGTGCCCGGGGGACGCGCGGAGGGCCGGAGGAGGTGCCGTCGGGGTCATCCCCGGCCGCCCACCCCCGACCCGCGGCCGCCGACGGCGAATGCGGCCCACGGGGGCCACCCGCACCCGACGACGAAATCCGCACGGGTGGTGCGGGTGGGAACACGAAGGGCCGAGGGCGAAGCCGAGGCCGCCCGCACAACCATCCCGCACCGTCGGCCGTCGTACTGGCCATGCTGCGCGCGTTCCTCCGTTCGTCGCGGCCCGCCGCCGCACCGACCGCCGACGACGAGGCCGACGTGCTCCTCGACGCCCCCGACGACCGCCTCGCCCCCGCCCTGGTCGCCGCGGCCCGCGGCGAGTACGGCCCGGTGGCCGCCCTGCTCGCCGGCACCCGGGAGAACGCCGAGTGGGAACACCGCGACCGCTACGCGACCCGCCTCGCCGCCTTCGCCCGCTCCCGCTCCGAATGGCTCGACCACTGGCACGCCACCGCCCCCGACGACCCCGGCGCCCTGCTGGTCCGCGCCCAGCTGGCCGTGGACCGCTGCTGGGACTCCCCCGCCCGCGCCGAACTCCTTCACCAGGTCGGCCCCGCCGTCACGGCCGCCACCGAGGCCGGCGGACCCGACCCCGTGCCGTGGCGCGTCGCGCTGGACACCGCGCGGGGCGCACACGCGGGGCACGCCGAGTTCGAGCGGCTGTGGGAGCAAGCGGTCCGCCGCTCCCCGCACCACTACGGCTGCCACGTCGCCGCCCTGGAGTACCTGTCGGCCGCCTCTCCCCGCGCCCACCGCGAGTGCCTCGACTTCGCCGAGACGGCCGCGCAGGACGCCCCCGAGGACGCGCTCGTCCGCGCCCTGCCGATGCGGGCGGTCTTCGCCTGCCTGCCCCGCGACGGCGGCGAGGTGCCCGGCGTGGACCGCGCCCGGCTGGACGCGGCGGCCGACCGCGCGATCGCCCTGTCGGCCGCGTTCCCGGCCGAGGACCCCTGGCCGGCGGAGCTGCGCAACCTGCTGACGTACGTCCTGCTGCGCCTGGAACGCCCGCGCGACGCGGCGGAACAACTGCGGCTGACCGGCCCGTACGCCACGTCCTTCCCGTGGGACCGGGACACGGACGACCCGCTCGGCCGGTTCCTCCAGGTGCGCGGGAACGTCCGCGCGGCGGTGCGGTCACCGGGGTGACGGCGGGTTCGCGCCATCCACGAAGTGGGCACGGCGGTCGCGCCCGCCCCGGCGACCATTAGGCTTCTGCGTCGTGACCACCGTCCGGCTCCCCCTCTTCCCCCTGAACTCGGTCTTGTTCCCGGGGCTGGTACTCCCGCTCAACATCTTCGAGGAGCGCTATCGCGCCATGATGCGCGAGCTGCTGAAGACCCCCGAGGAAGAACCGCGCCGGTTCGCCGTCGTGGCGATCCGCGACGGTCACGAGGTCGCGCCGAGCGACCCCGGCATGCCCGACCCGACCGCGGTGCCCGAGCGCGGCCCCGCGGCCGGGTTCGGCCCCGACCCGGCCAAGTCCTTCCACAAGGTGGCCTGCATCGCGGACGCCGCGACCGTACGGGAGCGGGCCGACGGCACCTTCGAGGTGCTGGCGACCGGGACGAACCGGGTGCGGGTGCTGTCGGTGGACTCCTCGGGGCCGTTCCTGACGGCCGAACTCGAGGTGCTGACCGAGGAGCCCGGCGACGAGGCGGGGGCGCTGGCCGAGGGGGTGCTGCGGTCGTTCCGGCAGTACCAGAAGCGGCTGGCGGGGGCCCGCGAGCGCTCGCTGTCGACCGGCGCGGAGCTGCCGGACGAACCGGGCGTGGTGTCCTACCTGGTCGCCGCCGCGATGATGCTGGACACCCCGACCAAGCAGCGCCTGCTCCAGGCCCCGGACACCGCGTCCCGGCTGCGCGACGAGCTGAAACTCCTTCGCACCGAGACCGCGATCATCCGTACGCTGCCGTCCCTGCCGTCGTCCGATCTGACGCGCGGCCCGACGAGTCTCAACTGAGGTACTGGCCCGGATGGCGAAGAAGTCGAAGAAGCAGCAGCAGTCGGGGGGAACGCCCGCGACGGTGGCCCTCACGGCGGCCGGGGTGACGTACACGGTCCACGCCTACGACCACGACCCGTCCCATCCGTCCTACGGCGAGGAGGCGGCCGAGGCGATGGGGGTGTCGCCGGACCGCGTCTTCAAGACGCTGGTCGCGGACGTCGACGGCGCGCTGACGGTCGCGGTGGTCCCGGTGGCGGGCCAGCTTGACCTGAAGGCGCTGGCCTCCGCGGTCGGCGGCAAACGGGCGGCGATGGCCGACCCGGCCCTGGCGGAGCGCACCACGGGCTATGTGCGGGGCGGCATCTCACCCCTCGGCCAGCGCAAGCGTCTCCCGACGGTCCTGGACACGTCGGCGTCCGTCCACGCCACGATCTGCATCTCGGCAGGCCGCCGCGGCCTGGAGGTCGAACTGTCCCCCGAAGACCTGACCCACCTGACGAAGGCAACCCTCGCCCCCATCGGCCGCCCCTGACACGCACGCCCGTCCGGGGACACCACGTCGTCCCCGCCGTCGGAGCGCCCCGTTCGCCCGTGCCGTCCGAGCACCCCGTTCGCCCCGCGCCGTCGGAACACCACGTACGCCCCGCACGGCAGCGCGCGCCCCGGCCACACGTGCCTCCCCGGCCGCCCGGCGCCGAGCGACACGACC
>NZ_WWHX01000703.1 GCF_009862125.1 Streptomyces sp. SID5910 | reverse complement strand
TGTGCGGCCCGACGGACGGCTGCACGTCACCCCCGTGATCGCCGCCTGGCACCGCGGGGCGCTCCACTTCTCCACCGGCCCCGGGGAGCAGAAGGCGAAGAACCTCGCCCACGACAGTCACTGCGCGCTGACCACCGGCGGGAACTCGCTCACCTGCGGTCTCGACCTCGTCGTCGAGGGCACGGCGGAACAGGTCGCCGACCCGGCGGCCGTCGAGGAGGTCATCGCGGCGTACGAAGCCAAGTACGGGCGGCACATCACCTCACCCGAGGGCACCTTCCACGGGATCGGGGACGCGATCCGCAAGGGCGACGCGACAGTGTTCGCGGTGGCCCCGGACACGGCGTACGGCTTCGGCCGGGACGACGGGGTGTACAGCCATACGCGGTGGGCGTTCTGAGGCCCCGCGCGCACGGGCAGGACGGGGTGGTCACCGGCGGCCGGCGTGGACGCGGCGGTAGCTCCAGACGAGCAGGGCGAAGAGGACGAGGCCCGAGAGGATCAGGCTCACCCCCGTGCCCCACCCGGAGAACGGGAGGTCGGGGACCAGGCCCCACACCAGGCCCGCGCCGATGAGGCACAGCCCCGCCAGGGCCGAGCCGGCGATGCGCCACGGTGAGGACACGCTCTCCTCGGCCGCGCGCATCGCCTGCTTGCGGGCGGGGGCGACGAAGCGGTCAAGGGCGGGTACGGCGCGGGACAGCAGGACCACCCCGGCGAACACGAGCAGCAGCCCCGGCCCGGGCAGCACCAGCAGGGCCGCACCGACCACCACCAGCACCGCGCCGAGGACCCCCAGCGTCACACGCCGGACCGATTCGACGCTTCGCGCCATGTCGCCCCACTCTCCTGAGCTCGGTACCCGTCCGGCCCGCCCCGCGGGAACACGCGTCCCGCGCGGGCGAGGCCACCGCGCCTCTGTTCCCGCAACGGCGGGAAACCATGCCCCTCCGGCGCCCGTCGACGCCGCTCAGGCCCCTGACGCAGGCGCGCGCCGCACGGGCATCATCGTCTCCACCGCGTCCTGCGCCAGATGGTCGAGGATCAGCCGGTTGACGAGCGCCGGCTTCTCCAGCGGGACCAGGTGGGAGGCTCCGGGGACGACGGCCAGCTGGGACCCGGGGACGCCGCGGTACAGGGCGGTCGTGTGCTCCAGCGTCATCATGTCGTCGTCGCCGACCAGTACGAGGGTGGGGGCCCGGACGCGGGCCAGGTCCTCGGCGGTGAGCGTCGGCTGGGTGCGCCACATGTCGGTCAGCTTCGCGGCGACCGTCGGCCAGTGATCCGCGCCGTCCGGCGTGACGGCCGCGTACATCTCGCGGAAGAACGCGAGGTCGGCGCTGTCCGGCGTCATCGCGTCGAGCATCGCCGGCTCGGCGAAGCACTCGGGGCCGGGACGGAAGTTGGCGCCGATCAGCACGGCCTTGCGCACCAGGTCGGGTCGCGCGGCGGCGACCAGCAGGGCGACGACGCCCCCGTCGCTCCAGCCGACCAGATGGGCCGCTCCTCCGACGACCGTTTCCAGGAAGTCCACCGTGTCGTCGGCCATGTCCTGGTAGGTGAGCGGCCCCGCCACGTCGGGGGTGTGCCCGTGCGCGCGCCGCTCGGGGAGGAAGAGGCGGTACGCGGCGGCGAGGTCGGTGCGCTGCGCGCCCCAGGTGTCGTTGGTGCAGAAGCCGCCGTGCAGCAGGACCAGCGGATCGCCGGTCCCCTCGGTCTCGTACCAGGTCCTGACCCCAGGGAGGTCCGCGTAGTCACCCATCGTTCCCGGCCCTCTCCGGACGGCTGTCCTCGCCGGGCCAGTCTCCGACGCGGTCCCGGCGCCCGCAACAGCGTGCACGGGCCGCCTACCGCGCCTGCGCCTGCTCCCCCGGTCCGGCCGTGGGCTGGAAGGCGATCGCGATGACGTCGTCGCCCAGAGCCGGCGCCCATCGGGCGAGGTCTCCCTGGAGGAAGGTGGTGAGGCCGGCGGGGGAGACCGGCTCGGCGGCGGTGTCGCAGTACGCCTGGAGCCGTTCGCGCAGCGGGTAGAAGGTGCCCGTGCGGCTGCGTGCCTCGGTGACACCGTCGGAGTAGGCGACCAGGATGTCGCCGGGCTCCAGCGCGCGTTCGGCGGTGTCCGGGTGATCGAGCAACAGGTCGGCCATGCCCAGGGGCAGGCTGTGCTCGGTCTCCACGACCTCCACGACCGGCGCGGTGCGGCCCCGGACCGCGAGCAGCGGCTGGTGCCCGCGGTCCAGGATCCGTACGGCGCCTCCGTCGGAGGAGAATTCGAGCAGGACGGCAGTGGCGAACAGCTCGTCCGCCTGGGCCACGTCGTCCGCGGACGGGGAAGCGGGCTGGGTGGGGGGCACGGGCTCCACCGGGTTGTCGCGGTCCAGTTCGAGGGCCACGTCGATCCGGTCGGCCACCTGGGGCAGCGTCGGGTGGAGCAGCGCCGCCTCCTGGAAGGTGGAGATCACCGTGGCCACGGTCTGGGTCGCGCCGATGCCCTTGCCCTTGACGTCCCCGACGATCACGCGGACGCCGAACGGCGTCGGGCGGACGCTGTAGAGGTCCCCGCCGATGAGGGCCTCGTCGTCGGCGGCCCGGTAGAAGCCGGCCACCCGCAACGGGCCGATCCGCGCGGGCAGGGGGCGCAGCAGGGCCAGTTGGACGGCTTCGGCGACCGCCTGGACGCGGCGGAACCGGCGTTCGGCCCGTCGCCGTACCACGCAGAGCACCACGGACAGCAGCGTGACGAAGCCCAGCACGACCAGCGCCACGACGGTCAGCGGACCGATGTAGCTCTCCAGCTGCTCGGTGAGGACCAGCAGGACGCATCCGGCGATGCCGGTGACGGCGACACCGAGCGGCGGATAGGTGAAGATGGCCAGCACCACCGAGGCCGACAGCAGCGGTCCGAAGAAGTACCGGGGCGGCGTCGCCTCGTCGAGCGCCAGCGCCATCACGATCAGCGCGGGCGGGAACCAGCGCAGCCAGCGCGGCGGCCAGGGATGCTGCTCGGCCCGACGCCGGTACTCCACAGCCGCCCGCCCCGCACCCACAGGTGTCGCTCCCTTCCCGCCCGGCGTCCCGGCGGGCCCGAGCGCCTAGGCGAGCATCATGCCCGAGCGGGCCCGCGCCGGACGGCACCAACCCACCGCGCCCCGGCGCGGCGCACCACGCGCCCCTCCTTCCGCACGCCGCTCCGGCCCGTCAGCCGATGGTGACGACACGCGCCCACGGCGGGGGCGTGTCCGGGACGTAGTCGGGGTCGTCCTCGTCGGCGCTGTCGGCCGGGCGGGGGAAGAGGCCCACCACCGTGCGGCAGGGCGGCTGCGCGGACGGCCACGGCGTCTGGCCGTCCGTCAGCGCGACGACGACGTCCGGGCGGGGCCGGGACCGCAGCGCCCGCGCGAAACCGGAACGCAGGTCCGTTCCGCCGCCGCCGAGCAGCTCCATGTTCTCGGCGCGGCAGAGCGGGACGGCGACCCCCGCCGCCGCGTCGCAGGAGATCACCGACACCAGGTCGCGCCGCCCGCCCACTGCCTGCGCGATCGCCGCCACCTCCAGCAGCGCGCCGCCCAGTTCCGCGTCGCTCACCGACGCGGAGGTGTCGATCACGACGCAGACCCGGGGCGGTGTCCGGCGCAGGCTGGGCAGCAGCACCCCGGGCAGACTCGCCGACCGTCGGGACGGACGCCGGTAGCTGTGGTTCTCGCCCCCTCCCGGCCCGCCGGCCGCCGAGCGGACCGCCGCCCCCAGCAACTCCCGCCACGGCTGCGGCGGATGGAAGGCCTCGTCCGCCCAGCGGCGCCACCTCTCCGGCGCGTTGCCGGGCCGCCCCTTGATCCCTTCCGCGACCCGGAAGCGGACGGCGTCCCGCTGCTGCCTGCTCAGTCCGTGCGCGCCGTCGGGCCCCAGCTCCCAGGGCCGCTCCTGACCGTCGGCGCCGCTGCCGCAGTCCAGCCAGGCCAGGTCCGAGGCGAGCCCGGCCATCGACGCCGTCCGCAGGTACTCCTCCATGAGCAGACCGGAGGGCAGCCGCAGGAGCGACGGCAGCACCGCGCCCTTGGGCCGGACCAGGCCGTCTCCGTAGATGTCATCGTTGATCTCGAAGTCGGCGGCGATGTTCCGCCGCAGCCGCTCGCCCGGACCGTGCTCCTCGTGTTTGCGCGCGTACCGCTCGCCCCGCCCGTGGTGGTCTCGGAGCAGGTGGGAGACCTCGTGCACCCAGACGCCCGCCAGTTCTTCCACGGGCATGCGCGCCACGAAGGCGGGGGAGACGTAGCAGCGCCAGTGCGCGTCCACGGCCATTGTCGGCACCGACCGGTCCTCCACCACGTGCAGCGCGAAGAGCGCGTCGGCCAGGTAGGGACGGACCTTCACGGCGTGCAGCCGGGCGGCGAGCAGCTTCTCCCTGTCCAGCGGGAGCTCCGGCCGGCCGTCGGGGCGTGAGCCGGGCCCGGCCGTGGCGCCGGTCCACGTCGGGGGTACCGGCAGCGTGGCCCGCACAGGGCGCGGTGGCGCGAGAGGCGTCATCGGGTACGGCGCCGGCCGCTCCCGCCGGGACGCCTGGCGCGGCAGCGGGCGCCGCAC
>NZ_WWHX01000702.1 GCF_009862125.1 Streptomyces sp. SID5910 | reverse complement strand
GTGCCGCCCCAGCGGCACGACTGCCCGCAGCTATGGGGGCCACGGGGGCCGCTGCGGCACGTTAGATTTGCTTCGTGCTCTCTCGTCTCGCGCGCCCCAAGGCTGTTGCCGTCTGCGCCCTGCCCGTTGTCGCGTTGTTCGCCACCGCCGTGTTCGCGCCTCTGCCGTTCTCGATCGCGCAGCCGGGGTCGACGGCGAACGTGCTCAAGGAGTACCAGGGCGACGAGGTGATCCGGATCTCGGGCGCCCCGGTCCGGGACACCGAGGGTCAACTGCGGATGACGACCATCGTGGCGACCGGGCCCGACGCCCGGGTCTCGCTCGGCGACGTGCTGGGCAACTGGTTCGACACCGACCGCGCGGTGATGCCCGTGGACGCCGTCTACCCCCAGGGCGACGGCGTCAAGGAGATCGAGAAGTACAACCTCGACCAGATGCGGGAGTCCCAGGACACGGCGACGACGGCCGCGCTGGACTACCTGGGCCTCGACCCGTCCGGCGTGGACGTCCGGCTGGACCTCGGTGACGTCGGCGGCCCCAGCGCGGGTCTGCTGCTCTCCCTCGGCATCGTCGACAAGCTGCGGGGCGACGGCAGCGGCGGCGACCTGACCGGCGGCCGGACCATCGCCGGCACCGGCACGATCAGCGCCTCCGGCAAGGTCGGCGCCGTCGGCGGAGTGCCGCTGAAGACGCAGGCCGCCCGGCGGGACGGGGCCACCGTCTTCCTGGTGCCGGAGGCGGAGTGCTCGGACGCGCAGGCCGAACTTCCGAAGGGCCTGCGGCTGATCCCGGTGACCTCCCTGAAGGGCGCGGTCGACGCGCTGCGGGCCCTGAACTCGGGCAAGGGCCAGGTCCCCTCCTGCTGAGAGCCGCGCTCAGCCCTCCTTCACGAAGCCCTTCTCCTTCATCCAGTCCAGCGCCACCTGGTGCGGGTCCTCCCCGTCGACGTCGACCTTCGCGTTCAGGGTCTGCGCGACCTCGTTGTCCAGCGCCTTGGTGACGGGGTCGAGGACGGAGGCGATCGCCGGCCACTTCTTCAGGGTGTCGGTCCTGACCATGGGCGCCGCGTTGTAGTTCGGGAAGAACTTCTTGTCGTCCGCCATCACCGCCAGGTTCATCGACTTGATCCGCCCGTCGGTGGTGAACACCTCGCCGTAGGTGCAGGCGCCCTTCGCGGTCTGGGTGTAGATGATGCCGGTGTCCATCTGGGTGATGTTCCGCTGCGGAATGCTCATCCCGTACGCCTTCTCCAGGCCCGGCAGGCCGTCCGCGCGGTTGGCGAACTCGCCCTCCACACACAGCGTCACGGCCGCGGGGTCCTTCTTGGACAGCTCGGCCACCTGCGACAGCGTCGTGGTGCGGTACCTGCGGTAGTTGGCCTGGTTCATCGCCAGCGCGTACGTGTTGTTCATCGGCGCCGGCGGCAGCCACGTCAGCCCCTTCTTCGCGTCCGCGTCCTTCACCGCCTGCCACTGCTGCCGCGGGTCGGGGATGGGCTTGCTGTTGCCGAGGTACGTGATCCAGGCGGTGCCCGTGTACTCGTACGTGGCGTCCGCGTCGCCGTTCTCCACGGCCGCGCGGGTGCCGACGGAGCCCTGGATGCCGGTGCGGTCGAGGACGTCGGCGCCGGCCGCCTCGAAGGCGATGCCCATGATCGCGCCGAGGACGAGCTGCTCGGTGAACTCCTTGGAGACGACGGTGAGGTCGGCGCCCTCCAAGGGCCGGCCGCGCCCGATCGTGCCGGGTTCCACGTCGTCGACCATGGGGGAGCCGCTGGTCAGACCGCAGCCGGAGGCCGCCACCAGGACCGCCGCCGCCAGCAGACACGTACGCCGTCTCATGTGCCCACCTCCAGGCCGCGCGGCCGCAGCAGCACCTCGGCGAGCGAGGCCAGCCAGTCCACCAGCAGCGCCAGGGCGACGGTGAGGATCGAGCCCAGCACCAGCACCGGCATGCGCTGGCTGGTGATGCCGGTCGTGATGAGCACGCCCAGCCCGCCGCCGCCCCCGAACGTCGCCAGCGTCGCCGTGCCGACGTTCAGCACCAGGGCGGTGCGCACCCCGGCCAGGATCAGCGGGACCGCCAGCGGCAGTTCCACCCGGGTGAGCACGCCCATGGGGGACATGCCGATCCCGCGGGCCGCTTCGAGCAGCGTCGGGTCGTTGGCCTTCAGGCCCGCGATGGTGTTGGAGAGCACCGGCAGGATGGCGTAGACGATGATGCCGATCAGCGCCGAGCGGCGGCCGATGCCGAGCCAGATCACCAGCAGCGCGAGCAGGCCCAGGGCCGGTGTCGCCTGGCCCATGTTGGCGAACGCCATCGCCACCGGGGTGGCCTTCCGGAACATCCTGCGGGTCAGCAGGATCCCCAGCGGAATCGCGATGATCAGCACGAAGAAGGTGGAGATCGCGGTCAGCTGGATGTGCTGCCACAGGGCCTTGGTGACCGCGCCGTCCGCCAGGGCGTTCTCGCTGAGCGCGTCCAGCGACGCCTGCCGGAACCACAGCCAGGTCGCCAGCAGCACCAGCACGAGCACCACGGGCAGGACGGTCAGCTTCCGCCAGGTGACCCGCGGCGCGCTCCGGGCCGGCCCCGGCGGGCGCGGTTCCCGCTCCGTGTCGTCGTCGTCCGGGGCGGTGAGCGCCTCGTCGCTCCCGCTTCCGCCCTCGTCCTGCCGGCCCGTCGGTGACCTCACGCCTTCGCCGCCCCTCCGAAGCCCTCCTGCTCGGTGTGCGTCCGCTCGGCCCGGGCCTCCTCCAGGTCGTGCCGGTGCTCCAGCGCGTCCAGCCGGTCGGCCTCCAGCAGCTCCTGCACCGAGTTCATCAGCGTCTCCATGTCCACGACGCCCGTGTACTCGCCCCGCCGCCCGGTGACCGCGACCCGCCCGGTGTTGTCGGTCAGCACCGCCTCCAGCGCGTCCCGCAGCGTCGCGTCCCGGGTCACCGTGTCGCTGACCAGCGTCCCGGCCCGCGCGAGGGAGCCCTTGGCCCGCATCAGGTCGCCGCGCCGCAGCCACTTGTACGGGCGGCCGCGCCGGTCGAGGAGCAGGATCTCGTTGGTGCCGCCGGCCCGCAGCCGGTCGAAGATGTGCTGGAGCGGGTCCTCCACGGTCACCGTCGGATAGTCGGTGATCTCCACGTCCCGCACCCGGGTCAGGTTCAGCCGCTTCAGCGCCGCCCCGGCACCCACGAAACCGGAGACGAAGTCGTCGGCCGGGTTGGTGAGGATCGCCTCCGGGGTGTCGAACTGGGCGATGTGGGACTGCTCGCGCAGCACGGCGATCCGGTCGCCCAGCTTGATCGCCTCGTCGAAGTCGTGGGTGACGAAGACGATCGTCTTGTGCAGCTCGTGCTGGAGCCGGATCAGCTCGTCCTGGAGGTGGTCCCGGGTGATCGGGTCGACCGCGCCGAACGGCTCGTCCATCAGCAGCACCGGCGGATCCGCCGCCAGCGCCCGCGCCACGCCGACCCGCTGCTGCTGGCCGCCGGACAGCTGGCGGGGATAGCGGTCGTGGAACTCCCCGGGGTCCAGCCCGACCAGGTCGAGCATCTCCTCCACCCGGGACCGGATCCGCGCCTTCGACCAGCCGATCATGCGGGGCACCAGCGCGATGTTCTGGGCGACGGTCATGTGCGGGAAGAGACCGGACGACTGGATCGCGTAGCCGACCTTGCGGCGCAGCTTCACCGGGTCGATGTCGGTGACGTCCTCGCCGTCGATGCGGATCCGCCCGCCGCTCGGCTCGATCAGCCGGTTGATCATCTTCAGGGTGGTGGACTTCCCGCAGCCCGAGGGGCCGACGAAGATGACCGTCTCGCCCGCCTTGATCTCCATGGAGACGTTGTCGACGGCGGGCAGCGGGCTGCCGGGGTAGCGCTTGGTCAGGTTCTCCAGCTCGATGGTCGCGCCCGTGGCACCGGTGGTGCCCGCGGTGCCCGGCGCGTCGGCGGAGAGGGTCTCGGACGTCTCAGACACGGATCCCCCGGGAGATGGTCAGCCGGCCCAGCAGGACGTAGGCGGCGTCGAACAGCAGGGCCAGGACGATGATGCCGAGCGTGCCCGAGAGCACCTGGTTGAGCGCGTTCTTGCTGCCCAGCGACGCGATCCCGCGGAAGATCTCGTTGCCGAGGCCGGGCCCGGACGCGTAGGCGGCGATCGCCGCGATGCCCATCAGCATCTGCGTCGAGACCCGGATGCCCGTCAGGATCGGCGGCCAGGCCAGCGGCAGCTCCACCTTCAGCAGCCGCGCCGCCCGCGACATCCCGATGCCCTTGGCCGCGTCCACCAGGGCCGGGTCCACGCCGCGCAGCCCGACGATCGCGTTGCGCACGATGGGCAGCAGCCCGTACAGGGTCAGCGCGGTCACCGTCGGCGGGACGCCCAGCCCGACGACCGGGATGAGCAGGCCGATCATGGCCAGGGACGGGATGGTCAGGATGGTCGCCGTGGTGAGCGTCGCCAGGTTGCCCGCCCACTCGCTGCGATAGGTGACGACGCCGATCAGCACCCCGAGCAGCGTCGCCACCACCATGCACTGGAAGACGGCACTGGCGTGCTGGTAGGCGTCGGTGAGCAGCTGCTGGTGGCGGCTGCCGAGGAACTCCCAGAAGTTCACGTCCGCTCACCTCCGGGTCAGGGCGGTCTCACTCACGTCGTCGGTCGCGGTCCTCGGCCGCCTGCTCCACCAGCGGGATGATCCGCAGCGGAACGGGGTTCTCCATCACGATCGCCGTGGCGGCCCGGACGATGCCATCAAAACCGACAACCCGGTCGATCACCCGCTGGAGATCGGCGTTGGAGCGGGCCACCAGCCGGCACAGCATGTCCCCGGTGCCGGTCGTGGTGTGCAGCTCCAGCACCTCCGGCACACCCGCCAAGTGCGCCCGGACATCGGGCCCTTGGCCCTGCCGGATCTCCAGCGTCGCGAACGCCGTCACCGGGTAGCCGAGCGCCGCCGGGTCCACTTCGGGGCCGAACCCGCGGATGACTCCGTTCGACTGAAGCCGGTCCAGCCGCGCCTGCGCCGTGCCGCGCGCCACCCCCAGCCGCCGGGACATCTCCAGCACCCCGATCCGCGGCTCCCGCGCCAGCAGCCCGATGATCCGCCCGTCCAGACGGTCGATCCCCATCCCGTGCCCTCCCGGCTGGTCATCCTGCACAGATCGCCCGCCCCGACCGGCGTTCCACTGGACAGGTTGCCCAGTGGAAACGCAAACTATTGCGCACCTTGCGGACGCGGGAGACCCTGCGGCTATGACGCAGACCACACACCACTCTCCCGACACCGCCCGGCAGGCCGACCCCTTCCCGGTCAAGGGAATGGACGCGGTCGTCTTCGCCGTGGGCAACGCCAAGCAGGCCGCGCACTACTACTCCACCGCCTTCGGCATGAAGCTGGTCGCCTACTCCGGACCGGAGAACGGCAGCCGCGAGACCGCGAGCTACGTCCTGGAGAACGGCTCCGCCCGCTTCGTCTTCACCTCGGTGATCAAGCCGTCCACCGAGTGGGGCCGCTTCCTCGCCCAGCACGTGGCCGAGCACGGCGACGGCGTCGTCGACCTCGCCATCGAGGTCCCGGACGCGCGCGCCGCCCACGCCTACGCCGTCGAGCACGGCGCCCGCTCGATCGCGGAGCCCCACGAGGTCAAGGACGAGCACGGCACCGTCGTCCTCGCCGCCATCGCCACCTACGGCGAGACCCGCCACACCCTGGTCGAGCGCACCGGCTACGACGGCCCCTACCTGCCCGGCTACGCCGCCGCCGCGCCGATCGTCGAGCCGCCCGCGCAGCGCACCTTCCAGGCCGTCGACCACTGCGTCGGCAACGTCGAACTCGGCAAGATGAACGAGTGGGTGGCGTTCTACAACAACGTCATGGGCTTCACGAACATGAAGGAGTTCGTGGGCGACGACATCGCCACCGAGTACTCCGCGCTGATGTCCAAGGTCGTCGCCGACGGCACCCTGAAGGTGAAGTTCCCGCTCAACGAGCCGGCGATCGCCAAGAAGAAGTCCCAGATCGACGAGTACCTGGAGTTCTACAACGGCCCCGGCTGCCAGCACATCGCGCTGAACACCAACGACATCGTGCAGACCGTACGCACGATGCGCGCGGCCGGCGTCGAGTTCCTGGACACCCCCGACTCGTACTACGACACGCTCGGCGAGTGGGCCGGCGAGACCCGCGTGCCCGTCGAGACCCTGCGCGAGCTGAAGATCCTCGTCGACCGCGACGAGGACGGCTACCTGCTCCAGATCTTCACCAAGCCGGTCCAGGACAAGCCGACCGTCTTCTTCGAGATGATCGAACGCCACGGCTCGATGGGCTTCGGCAAGGGCAACTTCAAGGCCCTGTTCGAGGCGATCGAGCGCGAGCAGGAGAAGCGCGGCAACCTCTGACACCAGCTCTGCAAAGGCGGATCTCAGTCGGGCGGGCCCTCCACCGAGGGCTCGCCCAGCTCCGCCAGCGCCCGCCGCGCCTCGGGCGCCCCCAGCGGTGAGAAGTACGGGTTGATCATCAGCGCCTCCCGCAGATGGCGTCGCGCGGGCCCGTGCCGCTCCAGCGCCCGCTCGATCATCCCCCGGTGGAACAGGTGCGGGGCGCTGCGCACCCCGCCGTGCTCGACGTCCGTCGCGATCGCCGCGAACCGCAGCGCCTCCTCGTGGTCGCCGGTCCGGTACAGCGCCCAGCCCAGCGCGTCGGCCACCGCGATCCCCGGCTGCCA
>NZ_WWHX01000072.1 GCF_009862125.1 Streptomyces sp. SID5910 | reverse complement strand
TGAGGGCCATGCCGGCGATGCCCTGGACGACGCCGGCGCGCGAGGTGCGGTGCTGGGACAGGCCCGCCAGGCTGAGGATGAACAGCAGGGCGGCGACCAGGTCGGCAGCGTGAGAGGCCGTCATGGAGGTCATCCGGCTCAGCCTTTCGAGAACATGGACAGCATGCGGCGGGTGACGGCGAAGCCTCCGAAGATGTTGACGCTCGCCAGGAGGATCGCCGCGAAGGACAGCGCGGTGACGATCCTGCTCTCGTGCCCGATCTGGAGCAGGGCGCCGATCACGACGATGCCGGAGATCGCGTTGGTCACCGACATCAGCGGGGTGTGCAGCGCGTGGTGCACCTTGCCGATGACGTAGTAGCCGATCACCACCGCCAGCGCGAACACGGTGAGGTTCTCGGCGAGTTGGGCGGGAGCGAAGGCCACCAGCAGGAACAGGGCGAGCATGCCGGCCCCGAGCGCGCCGAGGCGGGCCGCGGGTGTCCGTCCGGGCCGTCCGGTCCCGGGCGGGGCCGGTTCGGCGGCCGGGCGCGCGGGTTCCGGGGCGGGCGCCGCCGAGACCGCCACGGGCGGGGGCGGCCAGGTGATCTCGCCGTCCCGCACCACGGTCACGGCCCGCTGCACGACGTCGTCGAAGTCGATCACCCGCCGGCCGTCCTCGCCGGGCGTGAGCAGTCTCAGCAGGTTCAGCAGGTTGGTGCCGAACAGCTGCGACGCCTGGGCGGGCAGCCGGGAGGCGAGGTCGGTGTAGCCGATGAGGGTGACGCCGTTGCCGGTGACGACCGTGCGCCCCGGCACGGTGCCCTCGACGTTGCCGCCCTGGGCGGCGGCCATGTCGACGACGACGCTGCCCGGCTTCATGACGGCCACGTCCTCGGCCGTGAGCAGGCGCGGGGCCGGCCGGCCCGGTATCAGCGCGGTGGTGATCACGACGTCCACGTCCCGCGCCTGCTCGTGGTAGAGCGCGGCCGCGGCACGGTCGTAGTCGGCGGTGGTCGCCCTGGCGTATCCGTCGGTGCTCGCCTCCTGGGCGACGGCCACCGGGAGGTACTCGCCGCCGAGGGACTTCACCTGGTCCGCGACCTCGGGCCGCGGGTCGGTGGCCCGGACGACCGCGCCGAGGCTGGAGGCGGCGCCGATCGCCGCCAGACCGGCCACCCCCACGCCGGCCACGAGCACCTTGGCCGGCGGCACCTTGCCCGCCGCGGTGACCTGGCCGGTGAAGAACCGGCCGAAGGCGTGGGCGGCCTCGATGACCGCCCGGTACCCGGCGATGTTCGCCATGGACGACAGCACGTCCATCGACTGCGCCCGGGAGATGCGCGGCACCGCGTCCAGCGCCAGAGCGGTCACCCCGGCGCCGGCGAGCGCCCGCAGCAGCTCGGGCCGCTGTGCCGGGGACAGCAGGGCGACCAGGGTGGTGCCCGGGCGCAGCCGGGTGACCTCCTCCTCGGAGGGGGCGGTCACCTTGAGGACGACGTCGGCGGTCCAGGCCTCGCCGGTCCCGGCGCCGGCGTCGAGGTAGGACCGGTCACTGAAGCCGGAGGCCTCGCCGGCCCCCGGTTCCACCACGACCTCGTAGCCGAGGCCGAGCAGCCGTCGGACCGTCGTGGGGGTCGCCGCTACGCGCGTCTCCCCGGGGGCGGACTCGGCCACCACGCCGATGCGCTGTGGTGGGTGGTGCGCGGATTCACGTGAAGACATGTCTCGTGCTCTCTCCTCGCAGGGAATGTGCCTCGCAGGGAATGTGACGGGATGTCCGCGTTCAGTGGGTGTCCATCGGCCCCCTTCCCGGTGGGCGCGGCCGTTGGAACCTACCCGTCGCAGGCGCCCCCGCAGACCCGTGCGTCCGTGGCGCGTCTCACTCGACGGCACCCGCCCGGTCCCGCCGTCGACCGAGGGCTTACCCGGCTTTCGCCGACCGGACAGGCGCGGTGGGCGGTGGGAGGGGCAGAATCGGTTCCACGAGGCCGTGGGAGGAGGCGACGCGTGCGGGAACGACAGCGGCGGCGTGGAGGGCGACGGCCTCCGGACCCCTTCGTCGGCGGGCACCGCACGCTGCGGGCCGCGCTGCGGCCGGTCACCGAGGCGCTGGGCGCGCGCCGCCGGCTGGCCTGGCTGAACGAGGCCGGGATGCGCATCGGGACCACGCTCGACCTCCAGGACACGGCCAGGGAACTGGCCGACTTCACCGTGCCCGAGCTGGCGGACGGGTGCGCGGTCGATCTGCTGGACTCGGTGCTGCGGTTCCAGGAGGGCGACCGCTTCCGGGGCCCGGGCGCGCTCGAGCTGCGGGCCATGGCGGTGTCGCAGATCGAGGGGCTGCACCTCGCGCCTGACCCGGTGGGCGAGCTGTCCGTGCACACCGCCGACCGGCTGGGGCAGACCTGCCTGACCTCCCGCAAGCCGGTGCTGCTGACCCGGATGACGCGGGCCGACCACGCCGCCGTGGCCCCCAGCGCCGAGGCGGCCGACCTCATGCACCGGGCGCGTGTGCACGCGTATCTGGCGGTGCCGCTGATCGCCCGCGGGGTGCTGCTGGGGCTGGTCGACTTCATCCGGACCGGCAGCCGGGCCCCGTTCACCCGCGCCGACGTGGCGCTGGCCATGGAGCTGGCGTCCAAGGCCGCCCTGTACATCGACAACGCGCGGCTCTACGGGCGCGAGCGCGAGCACGTGGTCACGTTGCAGCGGGCGCTGCTGCCCCGGACCAGCCCGAGCACGCCCGGTCTCGACGTGTCGTCCTGCTACGTCCCCGCCGCTGATCCGGCGGCCGTGGGCGGCGACTGGTTCGACGTCGTCGCGCTGCCCAGCGGCCGTACGGCGCTGATGGTGGGCGACGTGATGGGGCGCGGGCTGGCGGCCGCCGCGACCATGGGCCGGCTGCGGACGGTGGCCCGCACCCTGATGGCCCTGGACATCGCGCCCGAGCGGCTGCTGGCCCGGCTGGACCTGGCCGCCCGCGACCTGGAGGAGGACCAGGTCGCCACCTGTCTGTGCGCGGTCCACGACCCGTACGACGGCACCTTCCGCATCGCCAGCGCCGGTCATCCGCCGCCCCTGCTGACCGGGCCGGACGGCACGACGTCGTTCGTGGACGTGCCCGCCGGGGCGCCGCTGGGCACCGGGGTGATCCCGTACGACCCGGTCGACTGCCCGATGCCCGTGCGGGGGCGGCTGACGCTGTACACGGACGGGCTGATCAGGTCGCGCACCGCCGGTCTGGACACGCAGCTGGAGCGGCTGCGCCGGGCGGTCGGCGACGGGGTGCCCGAGGACGGCACGGTGTGCCGGGCGATCACCGAGCGGGTCGGCGGGGACCGGGCGGACGACGCGATCGTCCTCGTGGCGGCCGCCCGGCCGCTCGGTCCCGAGGGCGACGTGTTCGTACGGTCGCTGCCGCCGGACGGCACGGCGGCGGGGCAGGCCCGTGCGGCGGTGCGTGAGCAGTTGGAGAAGTGGGGGCTCCAGGATCTGGTCGACACGACGGAGCTGGTGGTCAGCGAGCTGGTCGGCAACGCCCTGCGCTACGGGAACGCGCCCGGCGAGCTGCGGCTGCTGCGGCACGAGCGGCTGTCGGTGGAGGTGTCCGACACCGGCCCCGACCTGCCGCAGATCCAGCACGCCGACGTGAGCGACGAGAGCGGGCGCGGGCTGCAACTGATCAACATGCTGTGCCGCCGCTGGGGTTCGTGCCGCACGCCGGCCGGCAAGGTGGTCTGGGCGGAACAGGACCTGCCGACGCGGGGCGGGAGCGTGCCTCCCGTGCGGTGAGGCCCGCGAACCGCCGCGCGTGCGCGGCGCACCTCCCCCGCCCGGGTCGCCGACAGGCCCCGGCCGGGCCCAGGCCGACCGGGACGTCCCCTTCGCCGCCCTCGGCCCGGCGCGCGAGCCCGGCCTCGACAGTCTGGACCGTCCGCGGGCCGAGCCGGGACGTCGGACCAGCCGGCACACCGGTCGATCCGGGACGTCGGACGAGACGCGACGTCGGCCGAGCTGGGACACAGACCGGCCGGGCCCGTCTGCCCGCCGGGCAGGACGCGGGCCGGGCCAGGAGGGTGCGGGGCTCCCGCCGGACCCCACCGGTGGACGTGACCGCGGTGCGTACTGGTGATGGGCGGAGCAGCCCCACCGGACCGTCCGCGGGCCGGGCCCGGCGGCCCCGGGCCGAGGAGCGGGCCGAGCCCGACGCGGAGAGCGCCGGTCTCCCGGCGGAGCCCGCGGCCGGACCCCGCCGCCGGACGTGATGGCGGTGTGACCCGGTGATGAGGCGGGGCGGCCACGGTGGCAGTACACGCACCCGGCCGAGAGGAGAGCCCGATGTCCGTGACCCTGCGGTCGCTCACCGCGGTGGGCGGTGACGCCCGGCGGACCCCGCCCACGGTGCCGCGCGAGAGCGTGCACCGGCATTCGTCGTCCGAGGTGTTCCTCGGTTCCGCCGTTCCGGGGCCGGACGGGAGCTTCACGGCCAGGGCCGTGTTGCCGTGGGCGCACCCGTACTGGACGGACCACGCGCGTCCGCGGGCGGCCGATCCACTCCTGCTCCTCGAATGCTGCCGCCAGGCCGAGACCTACGCGGCGCACGAGTACTTCGGTGTGCCGGCGGACACGAAGTTCGTCCTCGTCGACTGGTCGCTCGCGCTGGAGCCGGCAGCCGGCGAGCCGGTCCCGGCGGGCGCGGAGCTGGTGATCGAAGCCACCACGCACGACGCCGAGCGGCGGGGCGACGCCCTGCGGGCCCTGGCCTACCGGATGCGGTTGTCCGTGAACGGCGCGCCCGCCGGCGAGGTGCGGATGCGCGTGCGCTACGTGCCGGACGCCGTGTACCGGGCCATGCGCGCCCGTCGCGACGGCTCGGCCCTGCCCAGCTCCCGGGAGTACGGCGGGCGGCCCGACGGTGTTCCCGCCCCGCCCGCCGAGGTGGCCCGGAAGTCCGCGGACAACGTCGTCCTGCTCGACGTACGGACTGACGGCGACGCCGTGCGGGCACGCATGCGGGTGGCCGGTGACCACCCGAGTCTCTTCGACCACGCCCAGGACCACGTGCCCGGCATGGTGCTGCTGGAGGCCGGACGGCAGGCCGCGCTCGTGGCGCTGGCCCGCTTCGGGGGCCACCCGGCGGCCGACTGGCGGATGGGCGGCCTCCGGGCGGAGTTCAGCGCCTACGCCGAACTGGACGCGCCGCTGACCGTCACCGCCCACCGGCCCGAGCCCGCCGACGGCACGAACGGGGCCCTCGGCGTCCGGGTGACGTTCGCCCAGAACGGCAGGACTCCCGCCGAGGCGTCCTTCACGGCCGGCACCGCGCCCACGTCGCCGCCGGGCGCCGACGGGGACGCCGCCGCACGCGCCTGACCGTCCACGCCCACCGATCACCCACCCCGGTCCACGACAACCACAGGAGTTCGCCATGGAGTTCGACTCCCTGCGCCTCGTCGCCCTCGACACCGACGGCGTCCTGTTCAACGACACCTACAGCCCGGTCATCGAACGCTTCGTCACCCGGCACGGGGGGCGCTACACCCCGGAGCTGGAACGTGCGGTATGGGGCTCTCCGCAGCTCGCCGCCGGGCAGTTCATGGCGCTGGAGTGCAGGCTGCCCTGCTCTGCGCAGGACGTGATGACCGAGTTCTTCCAGGAACGCGACCGCTATCTCCAGGAACATCCGGTGCAGGTCACGCCCGGCGCCGAGGGGCTGCTGGAGCTGCTGCGCTCCACGGGTGTCCGGGTCACCAGCTACGGCGGCCGTGAACGCTCGTACTCCTTCGACCGCTTCCTCGGGCACCTCGCCGGCTACTTCGACGCCGAGACGCCCTACGTGGACGTCAATCCCTTCCGGCCCGGTGTGAAGGAGATCGTCACCGATGTCTTCGGCTACCGGTACGACCAGGTCCTTTTCATCGACGACATCAACCGGGTCGCGGAGGTGACCAAGGCCCTGGGCGCGGGGTTCGTGGGTGTGCCCGCGAGCATGCCGCACAACTTCCAGCGCGCGCAGATGGCCGCGACGGGCGTGCGTCACACGGTCGACAAGCTGGACGAGATCACCCTCGACGTCCTGTGGGACGTCGACCACCGTCTCGGTGACGGCACGCTGTGGGACCTGTCCCGATGAGCCACCGCCCCGCGCCGTCCGCCGCCCCGACCACAGGAGGTGTCCCGTGACCGTTCCCGTCCGCAGCCGCACCGCACTCACCGCCCCGCGGCCACCCCTGGACGCGCCCCGGACCCCGTTCGGCTACCACGACCTCGACGCGCTGGTGGGTCTGATGACCGGCGACGAGAAGCACCAGCCGTCGTCCGCGTCCACCCTGGACGTGCTGTGGGTGCTGTACGACCGCGTCCTGCGCATCGGTCCGCGCCGGGTGGACGACGAGCGCCGCGACCGGTTCTTCCTGTCCAAGGGGCACGGACCCATGGCGTACTACGCGGTCCTGGCCGCCAAGGGGTTCCTGAGCCCGGATCTGCTGTCCCGCTACGGTGACTTCGACTCGGTGCTCGGCTACCACCCCGACCGAGAGCTGGTTCCCGGTGTCGAGATGGCCAGCGGTTCCCTGGGGCACGGGCTGCCGCTGGCCGCCGGCACCGCGCTGGGCCTGCGTGCGCGAGGGCTGGACGAGGTCGCCACGTGGGTGCTGCTGGGCGACGCGGAACTGGACGAGGGGTCCAACCACGAGGCCATCGCCTTCGCGGGCCGCGCGGGACTGGAACGGCTGCACGCGGTGGTGATCGACAACCAGTCGGCGAGCATCGGGTGGCCGGGCGGCGTGGAGGCCCGGTTCGCCCTGGAGGGCTGGACCGTGCGCAGGGCCGACGGACATGACCACCGGGCCCTGGAGGAGGCGTTCCGCGCCCCGCATCCCGGTGCCCCGCTGGTGGTGGTGGCCGAGGTCGAACGCAAGGACGGCCTGCCCCGGACGCCGGACGACGGACCGGGCGGCACCGCCGTCCCCGACTGACCGTCCCCCCGACCGACCGGGACCGGGCACCGCGGTACGGCCGCCGGTGCCCGGTCCGACCGGCCGTCACGACGGCCTTCGACACCGAGGAGGAAGACACCGTGGTCCTCACCTGGGAGCAGCGGTTCGCCGACATCAACGCCATGCGGCAGCGGTTCGCCGCCGTCATCGCCGACCTCGTCGAGGCGGATCCGCGCACCGCGGCCGTGTTCGCCGACATCACCTGGGACAAACTGCCGCCCGGCGCACGGGAGCACCCGCGGTTCGTCAACGTCGGCATCCGCGAGCAACTCATGATCGACATAGCCGGTGGGCTGTCGATGGCCGGACTGCGGCCCATCGCCCACACCTTCTCCAGTTTCCTCGTGGAACGCCCCTTCGAGCAGATCAAGATCGGGCTGACCCACCAGCGGGCCGGGGCGGTCCTCGTCAGCGCGGGTGCCTCCTACGACCTCGCCGTGGACGGGCGGACCCACCAGTCGCCCGCCGATGTGGCGCTGCTGTCCACGCTGGAGGACTGGAACATCCACGTACCCGGGCACGCCGACGAGGCGGAGGCGCAGCTGCGCGTCGCCGCGCGCGGCGACGGCTGGGACTACGTCCGGCTGTCCACCGAGGCCAACGAACGGCCGCTGTGGCACGGGGAGGACGGCTTCGTCGTCCTGCGTCGGGGTGCACGCGGCACGGTGGTCGCGGTGGGGCCGCTCGCCGACGCGGTGCTGGCCGCGGTCGAGGGACTGGACGTGACCGTGCTGTACGCGCCGTGGGTGCGCCCCTTCGACGGCGCGACGCTGCGCGCCACGCTCACGGCGCCGGACGTGGTGCTGGCCGAGCCGTATCTCGCGGGCACCTCCGCCGCCGAGGTGTCCGAGGCGCTGA
>NZ_WWHX01000701.1 GCF_009862125.1 Streptomyces sp. SID5910 | reverse complement strand
CCCCCGCCCGCCCCTCAGCCCGCCGCCCGCATCGCCGCTCCCACGATGCCCGCGTTGTTCTGGAGCTGCGCCGGGACGATCTCCGCCTGGATGCCCTCCAGGTACTGGAGGAACTTGTGGGACTTGCGGCTGACCCCGCCGCCGATGATGAACAGCTCGGGCGAGAACAGCATCTCCACGTGGGCGAGGTACTTCCGCACCCGGTGCGCCCACTGCTCCCACGACAGGTCGTGGTCGTCCTTGACCTTGCTGGAGGCCCGCTTCTCCGCGTCGTGGCCCTCCAGCTCCAGGTGGCCCAGCTCGCTGTTGGGGACGAGGACGCCGTCCGTGAAGACGGCGCTGCCGATGCCCGTGCCGAAGGTGAGCAGGATGACCGTCCCCTGGCGGCCGCGTCCCGCGCCGAAGTGCATCTCAGCCACGCCGGCCGCGTCCGCGTCGTTGACGACCGTGACGTCCAGTCCGCCGAGCCGCTCGCCGAACAGGGCGCGCGCGTCCGTGTCGACCCAGCTCTTGTCGACGTTCGCCGCCGTACGGACCGTGGCGCCGCCGGTGACGACGCCGGGGAAGGTGAGGCCGACCGGGCCGGTCCAGCCGAAGTGGTCGACGACCTGCTTCACCCCGTCGGCCACCCCGTCGGGGGTCGCCGGGCGCGGGGTGAGCACCTTGCAGCGCTCCTGGGTCAGGTCGCCCCTGTCGAGGTCCACAGGGGCGCCCTTGATCCCGGATCCGCCGATGTCCACGCCGAAGATCTGCATGGCTCCACGTTACGACGGGCCACCGACAGTCACGCGGGCGGTGATCCCGGCGGTCACGCCCCCGCCGTACCGGAGCCGCCTCGCTCGGCCACCAGCGAGGCGGCCTCCTCGCGCAGGTCGCGGCGGAGCTCCTTGGGCAGCGAGAAGATGATCGACTCCTCGGCGGCCTTGACGATCTCCACGTCCTCGAAGCCGCGCGGCGCCAGCCACTCCAGGACCTGCTCGACCAGGACGTCGGGGACGGACGCGCCCGAGGTGACGCCGACCGTGGTCACGCCCTCCAGCCAGGCCTCGTCGATCTCGTCGGCGAAGTCCACCAGGTACGCCGCGCGAGAGCCCGCCTGCTTGGCGACCTCGACGAGGCGCTTGGAGTTGGAGGAGTTGCGGGAGCCGACGACGATCACCAGCTCGGCCTCAGCGCCCATCTGCTTGACCGCGAGCTGGCGGTTCTGCGTGGCGTAGCAGATGTCGTCGCTCGGCGGGGAGATGAGCTGCGGGAACTTGTCCTTCAGCGCGTCGACGGTCTCCATGGTCTCGTCGACGGACAGCGTGGTCTGGGAGAGCCAGACGACCTTGGACGGGTCGCGGACCTCCACCTTGGCGACGTCCTCGGGGCCGTCGACGAGCTGGATGTGGTCGGGGGCCTCGCCGGAGGTGCCGATGACCTCCTCGTGGCCCTCGTGGCCGATCAGGAGGATGTCGTAGTCGTCGTTCGCGAAGCGGACGGCTTCCTTGTGCACCTTGGTGACGAGCGGGCAGGTGGCGTCGATGGTGGCGAGCCGGCCGCGTTCGGCCTCCTCGTGGACGACGGGGGCCACGCCGTGCGCGGAGAACATGACGATGTTCCCCGGCGGGACCTCCTCCGTCCGCTCGACGAAGATCGCGCCCTTCTTCTCGAGGGTCTGTACGACGTACTTGTTGTGGACGATCTCGTGCCGGACGTAGACGGGGGCCCCGTACTGCTCCAGGGCCTTCTCGACGGCGATCACGGCGCGGTCCACACCCGCGCAGTAGCCACGGGGGGCGGCGAGCAGGACACGGCGGCCAGGCGAAGCGGTCATGGCACCCATCGTAAGGCCGCGTTCGGCGGGTCAGAGATCGCGTGGGTGCGGCATCGGCGGGGACACTGACGGGGACGTTCCGAGGCACAGTCCGATGCGCTGGCGGAGGCACGATGTCCGAGTCCGGTACGACGGCCCCCGGGGCCGGTGAGGAACACGAGCTGAGGCGCAGCCTGGGCTTCAGGGACCTCGTGGTCTACGGGCTGCTGTTCATCGCGCCCATGGCGCCGGTCGGCGTCTTCGGCACGCTGGACGCCAAGTCGCACGGCGCGGTGGCGCTCGTCTACGTCGTCGCCACGGTGGCGATGGCGTTCACGGCTTTCAGTTACGCCCAGATGGTGCGGGTGGTCCCGCAGGCGGGGTCGGTGTTCGCCTACGCGCGCGTGGCGCTCGGCGACGGGGCCGGTTTCGTCGCCGGGTGGATGGCGATGCTGGACTACGTCCTCATCCCGGCGGTGGCCTATCTGTTCTCCGGCATCGCCATGGAGGCGCTGGTCCCGGACGTGTCGCGGTGGGTGTGGACGGCGCTCGCGGTGGTCGTCACGACGGCGCTGAACCTGTGGGGGGTGCGGGCGGCGGCCCGGGCGGGTTTCCTGGTCCTCGCCCTGGAGATCGTGGTCCTGCTGGTGTTCGTGGCGGCGGCGATCGTGGTCCTCGCGCGCGACGGTGCCGAGCGGGGCTGGCTGTCGCCGCTGTCCGGGGACGGCACGCAGGGGGCGTTCGCGCTGTCGGCGGTGGTCGGCGCGGTGTCGGTGGCGGTGCTGTCGTACCTGGGCTTCGACGCGATCGCGACGTTCGCGGAGGAGGTCACCGGCGGGTCGGCGAAGGTGGCGCGTGCGCTGCTGTTCTGCCTGGCGCTGGCGGGTGTGCTGTTCGTGGCGCAGACGTATCTGGTGGCGTTGCTGGAGCCGGTGACGTCGGCCGAGCTGGCGGCGGATCCGGGGCGTCAGGGGTCGGCGTTCTACGACGCGGTGGATTCGTCCGTGGGGACGTGGCTGCACGACCTGGTGGCGGTGAGCAAGGCGATCGGTGCGGCGTTCGCGGCGCTGGCCGGGCAGGCGGCGGCCGGGCGGCTGCTGTTCGCGATGGGCCGGGACCGGCGTCTGCCGGGGGCGCTGGCGCGCACGGACGGCGGGGTGCCTCGGGTGGCGCTGCTGGTCGCGGCCGTGATCACGCTGGTGGCGGCGGTGTGGGCGGCTCGGCGGGACGACGGCCTGGACCAGCTGGTCTCGGTGGTCGACGTCGGCGCGCTGACCGCGTTCACGCTGCTGCACGCGAGCGTGGTGGGCTGGTTCGCGGTACGGCGCCGCGGGGGCCCGGTGAGCTGGTGGCGCCATGTCCTGGTACCGGTGCTCGGCGCGGCCATCACGATCGCGGTGATCGTGGAGGCCTCGGGGACCGCGCAGGTGGTGGGGGCGAT
>NZ_WWHX01000700.1 GCF_009862125.1 Streptomyces sp. SID5910 | reverse complement strand
ACCGCCGGGCACGGGCGTGCCCCCGCTGCCCGCCGTGCCGCCCCAGCCCCTGCCGCGGCAGCGGTCGGGCAGCGGCGCACCGCCCGGTTCCCCGCCGCCCGCCGCGCGCCGCACCGCGTTCGCCGAGGGCGTGGACCGTCTGCGTGCCACGGCCACCACCGAGCCGGGCCGGCTGCGCATCATCGGCGCCCTGCTCGCCGCCCTCGTCCTCGCCTTCGGCGCGGTCACCGCCTGGCAGATGAACGAGCGTTCGGCCGCCGCGGACGACGTGCTCAACCGGAGCCAGCCGCTCAGTTCCGCCGCTGCCGACATCTACCGCTCGCTCGCCGACGCCAACACCGCGGCGTCCAGCGGGTTCCTGGCCGGCGGCCAGGAGACGAAGGCCTCCCGCGACCGGTACGAGAAGGGCGTCCGCACGGCCGCCGAGGGCCTCGTGAAGGCCGCCGCCAACTCGGACGCCGGCTCCCCCGCCGCCGCGACCATCACCCGGCTGAACCGCCTGCTGCCCCAGTACAAGGGCCTGATCGAGCGTGCCCGCACCTACAACCGGCAGGGCTTCCCGGTCGGCGGCGCCTATCTGCGCTACGCCAACGAGAAGATGCAGCAGGAGATGCTCCCGGCGGCGGAGGACCTCTACACCCGGGAGAACCAGCGCCTGAGCGGCGACTACGCCGACGCGAAGCCCTACCCCTGGGCGGCGATCGCCCTCGGTGTCCTCGCGCTCGCGGCCCTCGGCTGGGCGCAGCACCGCAACTACCGGCGCACCAACCGGGTCCTCAACCACGGCCTCGTCGCCGCCACGACGGCCGCGACGATCGTCCTGCTGTGGCTGGTCGTCGGCCACACCGTCGCACGGTCCGACCTGAACGACTCCTACGACCACGGCGTGCGCTCCCTGAACGCGCTGCACGAGGCCCGCATCGCCTCCCTCAAGGCCCGCGGCGACGAGAACCTGACGCTGGTGGCGCGCGGCGCGGAGACGAAGAAGGTCGGCGACGAGACGTACGACGCGTACGACTTCGACTTCGAGAAGAACATGACCACCCTCGGCAAGGGCCTGGCCGAGGCGCGGCGGCTCGCCGACGACGAGGCGGGCACCCGGCCGGTCACGGCGGCGAACGACAACATGACGGAGTGGAAGAAGCGCCACGCCTCGGCCCGTGAGCAGGACGAGAACGGCAACTACCAGCAGGCGCTGGACCTGGTGATCGGCGGCAAGGGCGCCACGGTCGAGTGCTTCGACGGCGTCGACGCGTCGCTGGCCGACGCCCTGGACCACGAGAAGAACGAGTTCGAGCGGGCGGCGGGCGACGGCCTGGGCGCGATGAGCCTGCTGCCCGAGGGCGCCGCCGCGCTCGCCGTCCTGGGCGCGGCCGGCGCGCTGCTGGGCATCGGCCGCAGGCTGTCGGAGTACCGGTGAGGCGCGGCCGGGGCCCGGCGGGCGGGCGGGAAGGAGTGGCGGTGAAAGGGGGCGTGACGATGCGTGCGCGACGACTGCGGACCGGCCTGAAGGGCTGGGGCGGGGTGGGTGCGATGGCGTTCGCCTGCGCCCTGGCGGTGCTCTTCGCGCTGCTCCTGCCCGTGGTCCGCTCACACGGCGAGGGCACCGCGGGCGCCCCGGGCACCGGCGGCCGGGGCGCCGCCCAGGGACGCCAGGCGCGCGCCGCCGAGGAGTGCACGGACCCGGAGAAGCAGACCCTGTCCCCGGCCGGCGGGGACGGCCCCACCATCGAGGCCATCCGGGCCCGCGAGGGCGCCAAGCGCAAGCTGATCGTCGGCGTCGACCAGAACAGCTACCGCTGGGGCTACCGCGACCCGAACAGCGGCGGCGACGCGCAGCTGGAGGGCTTCGACATCGACCTGGTGCACCGCATCGCCGAGGACATCCTCGGCGACCCGGACGCGGTGCAGTTCAAGGCGATACCGACCGACCAGCGGGTCCCGGCGATCCAGGACGGCCGGGTCGACATGGTGGTCCGCACGATGACCATCAACTGCGACCGGCTCGCCGACGTCGCCTTCTCCGCGCCCTACTTCAGGACCGGCCAGCAGCTGCTCGCCCCCAAGTCCTCGGACATCACCGGGTACGACGGCACGCTCGCCGGCAAGAAGCTCTGCACGGCGGCGGGTTCGACGGCGCTGAGCACGCTGAAGCAGGACCAGGCGGACGGCAGGGCGGCGGCCGGCGCCGACCTCGGCACCACCGTGCCCAACCAGCTGGACTGCCTGGTGCGGCTCCAGCTCGGCGAGGTCGACGCGGTGGTCACCGACGGCGCGCTCGCCGCGAGCCAGGCCGCGCAGGACCCCACGGTCGAACTGAAGGGCGACCCCTTCACCACCGAGTACTACGGCGTGGCGATGAAGAAGGACGCCGACGACCTGGTACGCCGG
Source organism: Streptomyces sp. SID5910 (assembly GCF_009862125.1). Taxonomy (GTDB): domain Bacteria; phylum Actinomycetota; class Actinomycetes; order Streptomycetales; family Streptomycetaceae; genus Streptomyces. Next base: position 3,068 of record NZ_WWHX01000700.1, on the reverse strand, counting down.
GTCAACCAGATCCTCGTGGAGTGGCGCGCTGACAAGGCCCGGGGCTGGCAGCACTCGTACGGGACGTGGCTGTCGCAGACCATGGGCGACGACTCCCGCAAGTCGGAGCCGCCGGCCCCCCAGTACCTGCGCGGGAGCTGAACGGCCGCAGCACCGCGGGGAAGAGCACGCACGAGTCGGCGACGAGCGAAAGGTGATCGATGGGCGACACGGGACCCACCGGGCCGGTGATGGACCGGGACGAGGTGGACCGTGCGCTGGCGCGGCTCGGCGCGGAGCACGAGGCGATCGAGACCTCGCTCCTCGCCCTCCAGGACCACGCGGGCCGCAGACTCCTGGAGGGCGCCGGGCTCACGGGCGTGACCGAGGAGCGCTGGGCCGCCGCGGAGGCGTCGATCACCCTGCTGTGGTCCTACTTCGACGCGTACACGGGCGCCCTGCGCACCGCCCGGGAGATTCGCGCCCGGCGCCGCTGGTCCAGCCGCGAGGACCTGGCGGAGCTGACGGAGCTGCTGCGCGGCGACGCGGTCTCCGTGGCCGGCAGCGCCGCCGCCACCGCCGGCGCGCCCACCCTGAACGGCGGCCCGGGCCGGCTCAGCGAGCGGTACTCGCTGGTCACGCTGGTGGACCGGATGAACCAGCTGTACGCGGCCTCCCTCGACCTGGTGGTCGCCGCCGACGCGGTGTGGTCGGCGCTGCCCGCGCGCATCGATTTACTCGCCGCCGAGCTCCAGCGCACCCGCCGCCTCGCGCACTCGGTGGGCGTGCGCCCCGGCGAACACCCCGCAGGCGACGACCTGGAGCGGATCACCCGCACCCTGACGCGGCTGCGCGAGCAGGTGGTGTCCGACCCGCTGGCGTTCTGGGTGCCCACCGAGGGCAGCTCGGCGCCGGGCGGCGGACGCCCGGACACCACGGTCTACGACCGGGAGGCCCGCGCCCTGGAGGACGTGCGCCGCGAGATCGACGCGGTGCTGGCCGTCCGCCAGGACGCCGAACAGCGGATCGTGCGGCTGCGGGACGTGCTCTCCCGCGCGGACCGCACGCTCGCCGAGGCCCGCACCGCGCGCGGCGAGGTACTGGCGAAGATCGCCGCGACGGAGGTGCCCGTGGTCAGCGGACCGCCGACCGTGCTCCAGGAGCAGCTGGCGACGGCCGCCGAGTACCGCAGGCACGCCCAGTGGCACCGCCTGTCGCCGCTGCTGGAGTCCCTGGAGGAGAAGGCCGAGGACGAGCTGCTGCGGGCCCGCGAGTCGTTGACGGCGGTCACCGCGCCGCTCGCGGTCCGTGCCGAGCTGCGCGGCCGGCTGGACGCGTACAAGGCGAAGGTGGCCCGGCTGGGCTTCGCGGAGGACCCGGAGCTGGTCGAGAAGTACGAGAAGGCGCGCCGCATGCTGTGGAGCGCGCCCTGCGACCTGCGCGTCGCCGAGGGGGCCGTCCTGCGCTACCAGCACGCGGCGGCCGAACTGCTGGGCTCCGCGCCGCGCGTGCCCGGGCAGGGCGGGCCGGTGGACCGGACGGGGCCGGGCGCATGAGCGACAACGGGGAGGCCACGGCATGAGCCAGGAGCAGCGGACCTGTCAGCGTCCCGGCTGCGGCGGGTCCTACGAGGACATGGGCGGCGGCGAGCTGTACTGCGACACCTGCGGTCTCGCGCCGGTCGTCGCGTCCAACGGCATGGTGGGCTCGACGCCGACCGGGATCACCGGCGGCGGGCGGGGTTCGCGCGGCTCGGCGGGCAGCGGGAGCGCGCGCACCAGCGGCCGCAGCGCGCGTACGTCGTCGCAGTCGGCGAAGTCCCGGCGCTCGGTCTCGGGGCGGCTGTCGCGGTCGGTGTCGGGCCGCTCCACGGGCCGTTCGGTGTCGGTGCGCAGCTCGGGTTCGCCCGCCGGCTCGTCGACGCGGGGGCGGATCGGCGCCGGCCTGGTCGAGGTCCCGGCGATCCCGCGGCCCGACCCGCGCGCGATGGTCCTGGACAACCCCGAGGTGCCCGAGCGCAAGCGGTTCTGCTCGCGCTCGGACTGCGGCGCCCCGGTCGGGCGGGCGCGCGGGGACCGGCCGGGCCGCACGGAGGGCTTCTGCACCAAGTGCGGCCACCCGTACTCGTTCGTGCCCAAGCTGAAGTCCGGGGACGTCGTGCACGGCCAGTACGAGGTGGCGGGCTGCCTCGCGCACGGCGGGCTCGGCTGGATCTACCTCGCCGTCGACCGGGCGGTGTCGGACCGCTGGGTGGTCCTCAAGGGCCTGCTGGACACCGGCGACCAGGACGCGATGGCGGCGGCGATCTCCGAGCGGCGCTTCCTCGCGGAGATCGAGCACGCCAACATCGTGCGGATCTACAACTTCGTCGAGCACCTCGACCAGCGCACCGGCTCCCTCGACGGCTACATCGTCATGGAGTACGTGGGCGGCAAGTCCCTCAAGGAGATCGCCAACGCCCGCCGCACGTCCGGGGGCCGGCGCGATCCGCTGCCGGTCGAGCAGGCCTGCGCGTACGGCATCGAGGCGCTGGAGGCGCTCGGCCACCTGCACAGCCGCAACCTGCTGTACTGCGACTTCAAGGTCGACAACGCCATCCAGAGCGAGGACCAGCTCAAGCTGATCGACATGGGCGCGGTGCGCCGCATGGACGACGACGAGTCGGCGATCTACGGCACGGTGGGGTACCAGGCCCCGGAGGTCGCCGACGTCGGCCCCTCGGTGGCCTCCGACCTGTACACGGTCGGCCGGACGCTCGCGGTGCTGACGTTCGACTTCCAGGGCTACACCACCGTCTACGCCGACTCCCTGCCCGACCCGGACAACATCGAGGTGTTCCGGCAGTACGAGTCGTTCTACCGGCTGCTGGTGCGCGCCACCGATCCCGACCCGGCCCGCCGGTTCGCCTCCGCGCAGGAGATGGCCGAGCAGCTGACGGGCGTGCTGCGCGAGGTGGTGTCGCTCCAGACGGGCCGCGCCCGGCCGGCGCTGTCGACGCTGTTCGGGCCCGAGGTGCGGGTCACGGACACGGAGCTGTTCCCCCGGCTGGACGGCGAGGTGTCGCGGCTGGGGGCCCGGGTGCCCGGCAC
>NZ_WWHX01000699.1 GCF_009862125.1 Streptomyces sp. SID5910 | reverse complement strand
CGGGCTCGGTGCCGTCCGGGTTGCGCAGCGGGCTGGCGGCCTGCCCCGCGGCCGGGGCCTCGGCGGCACCGCCGCCCGACGGCGCGGCCCCGTCGCTCTCCAGGCCCTCGCACCCGGCCACCAGGGCCAGAGTGAGCACCGCGCCCGCGGCCCCTGCGGTACGGATCCTGCTGCGCCGCCTCATGCGCGCCCCTCCCCTTGCTGTTCCACCGTCACCACCGTAGCGAGGGAGATGTCCAGACCATAGGGGGCCTTAGTGGGCGTGCGGGACATATCTGGCGTACGGTCGGAGGTGAGTCACGTCTCGGAAGGAGCGCTGCATGGGCTTCCTCGACAAGATGAAGAGCATGGCCGGCAAGGACAAGGACCGCTCTCACAAGATGTCCGACGCCGCCGAACGCCAGGTCAACCAGCGGACCGGCGGCAAGTACGAGAAGCAGGTCGACGCCGCGCAGCAGCGGGCGGAGGACCAGATGGGCATCGGGCGCGAGCGGGGCGGTGACCGGCCGGAGCGGCCGTAGGCGCGCTCCCTCGTATCGCACGGCACACATCGAAGCCGTCCACGGACCTGTTGCCGTGGACGGCTTCCTCTGCTTCTCCTTCGATCACGAGCCCAGGATCGAGGTCAGGAACTCGCCCACCCACGCCAGCAGTTCCCGGCCGACGAGCGGCTTGCCGCCCACCTTCGCGGTCTTCGGGCGCGGCACCAGCACCTGGTGGGCGGTCGCCTTGATGACCGTGCCCGGGTACAGACGCTTGAGGCGCAGCTCCTGCGACTCGCGCAACTCCACCGGCGCGAAGCGGATGTTGTTGCCCTGGAGCACGATCTCACCGACCCCGCACGCCCGCGCCAGCATCCGCAGCCCCGCGACCAGCAGCAGGTTCTCCACCGGCTCGGGCAACTTGCCGTAGCGGTCGACGAGTTCCTCGCGTACGGCCTTGACGTCCTCCTCGCTGTTGGCGGAGGCGATGGACCGGTACGCCTGGAGGCGCAGCCGCTCGCCGGGCGCGTAGTCGTGCGGGACGTGCGCGTCGACCGGCAGCTCGATCTTGACCTCCAGCGGCGGCTCCTCCTCGACACCGCCCTCCAGCGAGGCCCGGTAGTCGGCGACGGCCTCGCCGACCATCCGCACGTACAGGTCGAAGCCGACGCCCGCGATGTGGCCGGACTGCTCGCCGCCGAGCAGGTTGCCCGCGCCGCGGATCTCCAGGTCCTTCATCGCGACGTACATGCCCGCGCCCATCTCGGTGTGCTGGGCGATGGTGGCAAGCCGCTCGTGCGCGGTCTCGGTCAGCGGCTTCTCCGGCGGGTACAGGAAGTACGCGTACCCGCGCTCCCGGCCACGTCCGACGCGGCCGCGCAGCTGGTGGAGCTGGCTGAGGCCGAAGTTGTCGCCGCGCTCCACGATGAGGGTGTTGGCGTTGGAGATGTCGATGCCGGACTCGACGATCGTGGTCGAGACCAGCACGTCGAACTTCTTCTCCCAGAAGTCGACCACGACCTGCTCCAGGGCCTGCTCCGACATCTGGCCGTGGGCGGTGGCGATACGCGCCTCGGGGACGATCTCGCGGAGCTTGGCCGCCGCGCGGTCGATGGACTCGACGCGGTTGTGGATGTAGAAGACCTGGCCCTCGCGCAGCAGCTCGCGGCGGATCGCGGCGCCGATCTGCTTGTGCTCGTAGGGGCCGACGAAGGTCAGCACCGGGTGCCGCTCCTCCGGCGGGGTGGTGATCGTGGACATCTCGCGGATGCCGGTGACCGCCATCTCCAGGGTGCGCGGGATCGGCGTCGCGGACATGGTCAGCACGTCGACGTTGGCGCGGAGCTTCTTCAGCTGCTCCTTGTGCTCGACGCCGAAGCGCTGCTCCTCGTCCACGATGACCAGGCCGAGATCCTTGAACTTGGTCTCGGAGGAGAACAGGCGGTGCGTGCCGATGACGATGTCCACCGAGCCCTCCCGCAGGCCCTCCAGGGTCGCCTTCGACTCGGTGTCGGTCTGGAAGCGGGACAGCGCCTTCACCTTCACCGGGAACTGCGCGTACCGCTCGCTGAACGTCCCGAAGTGCTGCTGCACCAGCAGCGTGGTGGGCACGAGCACGGCGACCTGCTTGCCGTCCTGGACGGCCTTGAAGGCGGCGCGGACCGCGATCTCGGTCTTGCCGTAGCCGACGTCGCCGCAGATCAGGCGGTCCATGGGGACCGTCTTCTCCATGTCGTCCTTGACCTCGGCGATGGTGGTGAGCTGGTCCGGGGTCTCCGCGTACGGGAAGGCGTCCTCCAGCTCGCGCTGCCAGGGCGTGTCCGCGCCGAACGCGTGGCCCGGCGCCGCCATGCGGGCGCTGTAGAGCTTGATCAGGTCGGCGGCGATCTCCTTGACGGCCTTCTTGGCGCGGGCCTTGGTCTTGGTCCAGTCGGCACCGCCGAGGCGGTGCAGGGTGGGGGCCTCGCCGCCGACGTACTTGGTGATCTGCTCCAGCTGGTCGGTGGGGATGTACAGCCGGTCGCCGGGCTGGCCGCGCTTGGCGGGGGCGTACTCCACGACCAGGTACTCGCGGGTGGCGCCCTGGACGGTGCGCTGGACCATCTCGATGTAGCGGCCCACACCGTGCTGCTCGTGGACGATGAAGTCGCCCGCCTCCAGGGTGAGCGGGTCGATGGTCTTGCGGCGCCGGGCGGGCATCCGGGCGCCCTCGCGGCCGGCGGCCTTCTGGCCGGTCAGGTCGGTCTCGGTGAGCACGGCGAGCCTGAGCGCCGGGTCGACGAAGCCGTGGTCGACGGAGCCGCACGAGACGTGCACGACGGAGGGGGACAGCTCGCCCAGGTCGTTGTCGAGGCGGGCGGCGATGCCCTCGCCGCCCAGCACCTCGACCGTACGGGCGGCCGGGCCGTGGCCTTCGGTGACGTACACCGTGCGCCAGCCGTCGGACAGCCAGCCCTTGGTGTCGGCCAGGGCCTTGGCGGTGTCGCCGCGGTAGGTCTCGGGGGCGTGCATGCCGAGCTTGAGGGTGTCGGAGTCGCCCGCCGCGTCGGCGGCGGACGTCAGCGACTCGTCGGCGGCGAACGGCGACACCGACCACCACATCATGTCCAGCTCGCGGGCCCGGTCCCGCACGTCCGCGATGGACCACAGGGAGGCCGCGTCCACGTCGATCGGCGCCTCGCCGCCGCCCGCGGTGGCCGCCCAGGACGCCTGGAGGAACTCCTGGCTGGTCGCGACCAGGTCGGCGGCGCGGGTCCGCACCCGCTCGGGGTCGCAGACGACGGCCATCGCGCCCTTGGGCAGGACATCGATCAGCAGCTCCATGTCGTCCACGAGGACCGGCGCCAGGGACTCCATGCCCTCCACGGCGATGCCCTCGGCGATCTTGCCGAGCAGTTCGCCCAGCTCGGGGTGGGCCTCGGCGAGGGCGGCGGCCCGCTCGCGGACCTCGGGCGTCAGCAGCAGCTCGCGGCAGGGCGGGGCCCACAGTCCGTGCTCGGCGATCTCCAGGGAGCGCTGGTCGGCGACCTTGAAGTAGCGGATCTCCTCGACGTCGTCGCCCCAGAACTCGACGCGGAGCGGGTGCTCCTCGGTCGGCGGGAAGACGTCCAGGATGCCGCCGCGCACGGCGAACTCGCCGCGCTTCTCCACCAGCTCCACACGGGCGTACGCGGCGGCGGCGAGGGCCTCCACGATCCCGTTCAGCTCGGCGGTCCGGCCGGTCCGCAGGGACACCGGCTCCAGGTCGCCCAGGCCCTTGACCTGGGGCTGGAGCACGGAACGCACGGGGGCGACGACGACCGAGACCGGGCCGGTCTCCGGGTCGTCGGGGCGGGGGTGGGTGAGGCGCCGCAGGACGGCGAGGCGGCGGCCGACGGTGTCGCTGCGCGGGCTGAGCCGCTCGTGCGGGAGGGTCTCCCAGGACGGGTACTCCACGACGCCCTCGGGCGGCAGGAGGGAGCGCAGGGCCGCGGCCAGGTCCTCCGCCTCACGGCCCGTCGCCGTCACCGCCAGGACGGGGCGGTTCGTCTCGCGGGCCAGCGCGGCGACCGAGAAGGGGCGGGCCGCGGGGGGACCGACCAGGTCGACGTGCATGCGGTTGCCGTCGGCGGCGGCGGTGATCGCCTCCGCGAGGGCGGCGTCCTTGACGACGGCGTCGAGCAGACCGTGCAGGCTCATTCGGGGCGCTTTCCGTCCGGGGGTGGTACGTCAACACGACGGGCCCGACGCGCGCTGCGGGCCGGGGGTGTCCAGCGTACGTCGCTGCGCGGGCGGGTGCGGGGGGCTGTGGACAGCGTCCCCGTCTGTTGTGCGGGTGCCCCGCGTCGTGGCTCGGGTACCAGGGGGCTCCGCCCCCTGGACCCCCGGCCTGTGCCCACCCACCATCCGACTCGGCCGGCCAAGAGGTGGGCGAAAGAAGACGCCCGGCACCGGGGTCCTCTCGGACTCCGGTGCCGGGTCTCTCCCCCGCAACCCCCGTGTGCGGTGGCTCTCGGGTGCCGCACCCCAGGCAGTGGCCTCGGGTGCTACTCCGTCGCGATCGCGTTCAGGACGTTCATGCGGCCCGCCCGGAACGCCGGGATCAGGGCGGCGAACAGGCCCACGAAGGCCGAGCCGATGAACACGGCGATGATCGTCGGCCAGGGGATGTCGAGGACGTTCAGGCCCTCCAGGGCGAGCAGCTTCTGTGCCGTCGTGCCCCAGCCCATGCCGAGCCCCAGGCCCAGCAGGGCGCCGAAGAGGGCGATGACCACCGACTCCATGCGGATCATCCGGCGCAGCTGGCGGCGGGAGAGTCCGATCGCCCGCATCAGGCCGATCTCCCGGGTCCGCTCGACCACCGACAGCGCCAGGGTGTTCACCACGCCCAGGACCGCCACGATGATCGCGAGGGCGAGCAGGCCGTAGACCATGTTCAGCAGCTGGCCGACCTGGTCCTTCAGCTCCTCCTTGTAGTCGGTCTGGTCCCGCACCTGGTACTGCGGGTACTGGTCCAGCGACTCCTTGAGCGCCGCGTACGCCTGGGTCTCCTGGCCGTCCTTCGCCTTGGCGAACATGATCATGTTCGGCGGGACGCGGTCGGCCGGCAGGTACTTCCGCATCGTGTCGATGCTGATGTACCGGGCGCCCTGGTCGATGGCCACGTCGTCGCTCGTGATCGCGGCGACCTTGAGCTTCGCCGTCTCGCCGCCCTTGAAGGCGACCGAGATCGTGTCGCCGACGTGCACGCCGTGCTTCTCGGCGTAGTCGGAGCCGACCGACATGGAGTCGGCGCCGTAGGCGGCGTTCAGGTCGCCCGCGGTGGTCTCGCGGCGCACGTCCTTCGCGTACGTCGGGTCGGCGGCGGTCAGTCCGTCGTCGTCCTTCCCGCCGTCGGGCGAGGTCAGCGTGGCGTCGAGCACCTTGTAGCGGGTGACGTGCTCCAGACCGGGCGTGGCCTGCATCTTCTTCTCGGCCTGCGGCACGATCCGCTGGTTGCCCTCGACGATGAAGTCCGCGCCGACCGTCTTGTCCAGCTCGCTCGTCGCCGAGGCGACCATCGAGGAGCCGACCACCGACAGGCAGGCCACCAGGGCCAGGCCGATCATCAGCGCGGCGCCCGTGGCACCGGTGCGGCGCGGGTTGCGCAGGGCGTTGCGCTCGGCCATGCGGCCGACGGGACCGAAGGCCCGCAGCAGCACCGCGCTGATCACCCGCACGACCGCGCCGGCCAGCAGCGGGCCGATCACGACGAAGCCGATCAGGGTGAGGACGATGCCGATGCCCAGCATCGACGCGCCGTCGCTCGCCTTGTCCGCCGTGCCGGCCGCGTACAGGGCCGCGGCGCCGGCGCCGGTGAGGACCAGGCCGATCAGGCCGCGGATCCAGCCGGCCTTGCCGTCGGCCGGCGTACCGGCGTCGCGCAGGGCGGCCATCGGGGAGACCTTGCCGGCGCGGCGGGCCGGCAGATAGGCGGCCAGGACGGTGACCACGACGCCGAGGATCAGGCCGATCACGGGCGTCGCCGTCTTGACGGTCAGGTCGTCCGTGGACAGGTTCATGCCCGCCGACGACATCAGCTTCATCAGGCCGACGGCGATCCCCACACCGGCCGCGACACCGAGGACGGAGCCGACGACGCCGAGGAACAGCGCCTCGACCAGCACCGAGCGGTTGACCTGCCGGCGGGAGGAGCCGATGGCCCGCATCAGGCCGATCTCGCGGGTGCGCTGGGCGACCAGCATCGAGAAGGTGTTGATGATCAGGAAGATGCCGACCAGGAACGCGATCCCGGCGAAGCCGAGCATGGCGTACTTGATGACGTTCATGAACTCGCCGACGTCCTTGCGGTTCTCGTCGGCGGCCTCCTTCGCCGTCTGCACCTTGACGGTGCCGTCCAGCGCCTGGGAGACGTTCCGCTTGAGCTGCGCGTCCGAGACGCCGGACGCGGCGGTCAGGTTGAACTGGGTGAACCGGCCCTCGGCGCCGAGCAGTTCGCGCTGGGCGGTCGGGGTGTCGAAGTAGACGACGGCCGCACCGGGGTTGGTGACGGTGAAGGAGGCGATGCCGACGATCCGTGCCTTGAAGTCGCCGGTCTGCGCGATGGTGCGCAGCTCGTCGCCGAGCTTCAGATGGTGTTTGTCGGCGGTGTCGGAGTCGATCATGGCCTCGGTCGGGCCGCGCGGGGCGTGCCCGGAGGTGATCTCCATCGACCTGAGGTCGTTCTTCGTCCAGTTGCCGGCGATGGTCGGGGCGCCGCTGGTGGCACCGACGTTGTCGTTGTCGCTGTTGACGACGGTCACGTTCATCGAGGCGACCGCGCCCTCGGCGGCCGCGACGCCCTCGACCGAGCGGACCTTCTCCAGGGTGGCCGCGGGCAGCGACTCGGGCACCCCGCTCTGCGGCGTGTCCTCGGCCTTGGTGTCCTTCGGGCCGACCGTCACGTCCGACGACGTGACCGCGAACAGCTTGTCGAAGGTCGTGTTCATGGTGTCCGTGAACACCAGCGTGCCGCACACGAACGCCACCGACAGCAGCACCGCCACCGCCGAGAGCGCCATCCGGCCCTTGTGCGCGAAGAAGTTGCGCAGCGAGGTCTTCACGACGGTCATGACGTGCGCCCCCGGGCGTCGAAGTCCTTCATGCGGTCGAGAACGGCTTCGGCGGTCGGCCGGTGCATCTCGTCGACGATCCGGCCGTCGGCGAGGTACAGCACCCGGTCCGCGTAGCTGGCGGCCACCGGGTCGTGGGTGACCATCACGATGGTCTGGCCCAGCTCGTCCACCGACCGGCGCAGGAAGCCCAGCACCTCGGAGCCGGCCCGCGAGTCGAGGTTTCCGGTCGGCTCGTCCCCGAAGATGATCTCCGGGCGGGCGGCGAGGGCCCGCGCCACGGCGACGCGCTGCTGCTGGCCGCCGGAGAGCTGGGTCGGCCGGTGCTTGAGCCGGCCGGCCAGGCCCACGGTCTCCACGACCCGGTCGAGCCAGGCCCTGTCGGGCTTGCGGCCGGCGATGTCCATGGGCAGCGTGATGTTCTCGATGGCGTTGAGCGTCGGCAGCAGGTTGAACGCCTGGAAGATGAACCCGATCCGGTCCCGGCGCAGCTGTGTGAGCTTCTTGTCCTTCAGGCCGGTGATCTCGGTCTCGTCCAGGTAGATCTGCCCGCCGGTGACGGTGTCGAGACCGGCCAGGCAGTGCATCAGCGTCGACTTGCCGGAGCCCGACGGACCCATGATCGCGGTGAACCGGCCGCGGGCGATGTCCACGTCCACGTGGTCGAGGGCGACCACCCGCGTCTCCCCGCTGCCGTAGGCCTTGACGACCTGCCGTGCCCGCGCGGCAACGGCGGTACGCCCTCCGGTGCTCCCGTGCAGGGGAGTGGTTACGGCCGATGTCATGTCAAGTCTCCTATGTCGGTCATCGAGTGAGCCGTCGGTGCCGGCGGTACGGGTACCGCTGAAGTCCGGTGGGTCTGTGTCGCCGCGTCGGTGGTGCTGCGCTGGTGGTGCTGCGTCCGTGGTGCCGCGTCGGTGGTGTCGGGTCCGCCGCGTCCCGTGTCGAAGAGTCTGGCCGGAACCAGGGGTCGGGCGCGCTGGTGCTCAGCGCACTCTTCACCTGGGGAAAACCCCACCCCCACTGGTCCGGTTCGCCGCCCCCCAGCGGCGTAAAGCCAGATTAAGGACCGGACGGGGGCCGTCTCGTCCTCCGTCGGTACGAACCCTCCCCGGGCCGTAGTACGGAGGTACCCCTAGGGGCTGTCCACCCGTCGGTGGAGTTCTCCTAGGGGTAGCTCTCCGCCCTTGGACGCACCCAGCCTCCACCCTCCCGCGACGTGAGGCTCAAGTGGCAAGCTGACCCCGGCAGATCGATGCACGGGGCACACATCAGGGCCCCTGGTGGACGACGAGGGGGCCCGGGGTGGACGGCACCAGACCCGCGGTACGCGAGGCCGCGTCCGGCGGCGGCACGGACCGGCGCGGCGCGGTCGTCGCCGCGTTGATGCTCGCGATGGCACTGGCGGCCCTCGACTCGACCATCGTCTCCACCGCCGTACCGCAGATCGTCGGCGACCTCGGCGGCTTCTCCCTCTTCTCCTGGCTGTTCTCCGGCTACCTGCTGGCCGTCACCGTCACCCTCCCCGTCTACGGCAAGCTCTCCGACACCTTCGGCCGCAAACCGGTGCTCGTCGCGGGCGCGGCCCTCTTCCTGCTCGGCTCGCTGCTGTGCGCGCTCGCGTGGAACATGGCCGCCCTGATCGCCTTCCGGGTCGTGCAGGGCCTGGGCGGCGGCGCCCTCCAGGGCACGGTGCAGACCCTCGCCGCCGACCTGTACCCGCTGAAGGACCGGCCGAAGATCCAGGCCCGGCTGTCCACCGTGTGGGCGGTGTCGGCGGTCGCGGGGCCCGGCCTGGGCGGCGTGCTGGCCGCCTACGCCGACTGGCGCTGGATCTTCCTCGTCAACCTGCCGGTCGGCGCCCTCGCCCTGTGGCTGATCGTGCGTCACCTGCACGAGCCGCAGCGGGAGACGTCCGGCGCGCGCCCCCGGGTCGACTGGGCGGGTGCGCTGGCCGTGTTCGCCTGCGGCGGCGTGCTGCTCACCGCGCTGGTCCAGGGCGGCGTGGCCTGGCCGTGGCTGTCGGCGCCCTCGCTCGCCCTGTTCGGGACGGGGCTCGCGCTGCTGGCGGCCGTGGTGGTGATCGAACGCCGGGCGGCGGAGCCCATCATCCCCGGCTGGGTGTGGCGGCGCCGGACGATCGCCGCGGTGAACCTCGCGCTCGGCGCGCTGGGCCTGCTGATGGTCGCCCCGGCCGTGTTCCTGCCCACCTACGCCCAGTCGGTGCTGGGCCTGGCCCCCGTGGCCGCCGGTTTCGTGCTGTCCGTGTGGACGCTGACCTGGCCCGTTTCGGCGGCCCTGAGCCAGCACGTGTACCGCAGGATCGGCTTCCGCAACACGGCGATGCTGGGCATCGGCGCCGCGTCCCTGATCCTGCTGGCCTTCCCCTTCCTGCCCTACCCGGGCGAGGCCTGGCAGCCGACGCTGCTGATGCTGCTGCTCGGTGCCGCGCTCGGGCTGTTCCAGCTGCCGCTCATCGTCGGCGTCCAGTCGACGGTGGGCTGGTCGGAGCGCGGCACGGCGACCGCGTCCGTCCTCTTCTGCCGCCAGACCGGGCAGACCGTCGGCGCGGCCGTCTTCGGCGCGATCGCCAACGGGGTGCTGGCCGCGCGGCTCGGCGGGGCGAGCGACCTCGACTCGGTGACCCGGGCGCTGGACACGGGCGCCCCCGCCGAACCCGTACGGCACGCGATCGCCGAGGCCGTGCACGCGGTCTACCTGGGGGCGGCGGGCGCGGCGGCGCTGGCGTTCATGGTGCTGCTGGTGGTCGCGCCGCGGAAGTTCCCGGTGCTGAAGGACTGACCGCGGGGACGGTTGTGCCGGTGCCCTGCGGAAGCGGCGCGACGGTGGGCGTGGCACCCGGGGCCGTGGCATACCGACCACTCGGTTCGCCGAAAGCGCCCCGCGGCACCGAACCAGCGAGTAACGTGCGTGGCCCTCCACCCCCCACCTCCCTGCGGTCCGCCCGCGGACCCCAGCCGCGCAA
>NZ_WWHX01000698.1 GCF_009862125.1 Streptomyces sp. SID5910 | reverse complement strand
TGGCGACACCACGGCGCCCGAACTGCGGCTGATCACCTGCGGCGGCGACCTGCGGGACGGACACCGCCCCGACAACATCGTCCTGTACGCGGACCTCGTCCGGACCTCTCCGCCCCGCTAGGCCCCCTCAGCCCCTGGCCCCGCCAGGTCCGCGACGACCGCCAGGTGGTCGGAGGGCCAGACGCCGGCCACCGGGCCGGTGCCCGCGCGCCGTACGGAACGGACGCTTCCCAGGCCGGCGGGGCCGGGTGGGCCGACGTGGATGTAGTCGATGCGGATGCTCGACTCGCCGTCGGCGTGGGACACGTACGGGTTGGCCGTGTCCCAGGTGCCGTCCGGTGTGCCGGGGGCGGCGTGGTCCCAGGCGTCGTGGAGGGGCACGGTGCGCAGGAGCCGTACCCCCTCGGTGTCCGGGCGGGCGTTGAAGTCGCCGGTGACGACGGGCGGGTGGGCGGTGCCGTGCCGGTGCGCGGCGACGAAGCCGGCGAGGGCGGCGACCTGGTCGCGGCGCACCTGGGCGGCGTGGGAGGCCGAGGTGAGGTGGGTGGTGAAGAACGGGACTTGGTGGACGGGCGCGTCGAGGCGGGCGTAGAACGCGAGCCGTCCGTCGTCGAGTTCCGCGGGGACGGGCAGGCGCAGCACGGCCCGCTCCACCACGGGCCAGCGGCTGAGGACCGCCGTGCCGATGCCGACCGTGTCGTCGCCGAGCCGGCGCTGCCAGCGCTCGGGTGCGGGCGAGGGCGCCCAGGCCCAGTGCAGGCCGAGTTCGCCGGCCAGCCATCCGGCGAGGTTCTCGTCCTCGGTGGCCCACACCTCCTGGAGTCCGACGACGTCGGGGTCGAGGTCGCGCAGGACGGCGAGGATCGCCTTGCGCCGGTCGGCCCACGGGCCGAACCGCCACCACAGGTTCCAGGTCACGACCCGCACGCCCGCACCACCCGTCTGTCCGCCCGTCCGCAGCCTCCCCTTCAGGTTTTCCAGCGAACATGGAGGCACACGAGACGGGATGGTGAACGAACGATGTCGTCCTACGCCGAGACCAAGTACCGGGCCGTGACGGCCTTCCAGCGCCGGCTCAACGCGGTCGTGCGCCGGCTGCCGGTCCAGACCCTGCTGGAGACCACCGGCCGCGTCTCCGGTCTCCCCCGCCGCACGCCCGTCGGGGGACGCCGGGTCGGGGACTCCTTCTGGCTGGTGTCCGAGTTCGGGGAGCGGGCGCAGTACATCCGCAACATCCGGGCCGATCCGCGGGTGCGGGTGCGGATCCGGGGCCGCTGGCACGCGGGGACGGCCCACCTGCTCCCCGACGACGACCCGGTCGCGCGCCTGCGCGGCCTGCCCCGCCTCAACAGCCTGGCCGTACGGGCGATGGGCGTCGGGGCGGGACTGCTGACGGTCCGGGTCGACCTGGAGAGGTGAGGGTGCTGTGATCGGCGTCTCCCACGGCTGACGTGGTCGGCATGAACAAGGCAAACTGGCCTCGTTGCTCAGGATGTCTAGGGGGACGGCATGGACGGTGGACCGCGGGTTCCGGAGCAGCGGCTTTCCGGGGACCCGGCGGGGCCGGAGCAGTCGGCCGGGCTGCGCTTCGGTGTGCTCGGGCCGGTGCGCGCCTGGCGCGGCGACGCGTCGCTGGCCACCGGGTCCCCGCAGCAACGCGCGCTGCTGGCCGCCCTGTTGCTGCGCGAGGGCCGTACGGCGACCGCGGCCGAGCTGATCGACGCCCTGTGGGGCGAGGAGCCGCCGTCGCAGGCGCTGGCGGCGGTGCGGACGTACGCGTCGCGGCTGCGGAAGGTCCTGGACCCCGGTGTGCTGGTGAGCGAGTCGGGCGGGTACGCCGTGCGCGGGCTGGACGGCGGCGCCCTGGACCTGTCGCTCGCCCAGGACCTGGCCGCCGACGCGGAGAAGGCGCGGGCCGCCGGGGATCCGAGCGGCGCCCGTGAGGTGCTGGTGCGCGCGCTGGCCCTGTGGGACGGGGAGGCGCTGGCCGCCGTACCGGGCCCCTACGCGCAGGCGCAGCGGGCCCGGCTGGAGGAGTGGCGGCTCCAACTCCTCGAAACCCGCCTGGACATGGACCTGGAGCTGGGCTGCCACGCGGAGGCCGTCTCGGAGCTGACCGCGCTGACCGCCGCGCATCCGCTGCGCGAGCGGCTGCGGGAGCTGCTGATGCTCGCCCTGTACCGCAGCGGGCGCCAGGCGGAGGCGCTGGCCGTGTACGCGGACACGCGGCGCCTGCTCGCCGACGAGCTGGGCGTCGACCCGCGGCCCGGTCTGCGGGAGCTTCAGCAGCGCATCCTCCAGGCGGACCCGGCCCTGGCGGAACCGTCCGCGCCGGCCGCGGAGTCGACCGCGGTGCCGGTCCGCCCGGCCCAGCTGCCCGCCTCCGTACCGGACTTCACGGGACGCGCGTCCTTCGTGCGGGAGCTGAGCGAGGTGCTGGGCTCGGCGTCCGGCGCCGAGGGCCGGGTGATGGCCGTCTCCGCGCTGGCGGGCATAGGCGGCGTCGGCAAGACGACCCTCGCCGTGCACGTCGCCCACCAGGCGCGGGCCGCCTTCCCGGACGGGCAGCTCTACGTCGACCTCCAGGGCGCGGGCGCGCGGTCGGCGGAGCCGGAGACAGTGCTCGGCTCCTTCCTGCGGGCCCTGGGCACGGCCGACTCGGCCATCCCCGACTCGCTGGAGGAACGGGCCGCGCTGTACCGCTCCGTCCTGGACGGCCGCCGCGTCCTCGTCCTGCTGGACAACGCCCGGGACGCCGCGCAGGTACGTCCGCTGCTGCCCGGCACGGACGGGTGCGCGGCGCTGGTGACGTCGCGGGTGCGGATGGTGGGCCTCGCCGGGGCGCATCTGGTCGACCTGGACGTGATGTCCCCCGAGGAGGCGCTGGCGCTCTTCACCCGCGTCGTCGGCGAGGAGCGGGTCGCCTCGGAGCGGGAGGCGGCGCTGGACGTCGTCGGTGCCTGCGGGCTCCTGCCCCTCGCCATCCGCATCGCCGCGTCACGCCTCGCGGCCCGGCGCACCTGGACGGTGTCGGTCCTCGCCGCCAAGCTGGCGGACGAGCGGCGCCGGCTGGACGAGCTTCAGGCCGGTGACCTGGCGGTCAAGGCCACGTTCGAGCTGGGCTACGGCCAGCTGGAGCCGGCCCAGGCCCGCGCCTTCCGCCTCCTCGGCCTGGCCGACGGCCCGGACATCTCCCTCGCGGCGGCGGCAGCGCTGCTGGACCTCCCGGCGGAGGACACGGAGGACCTGCTGGAGTCCCTGGTGGACACGTCCCTCCTGGAGTCGGCGGCCCCGGGCCGCTACCGCTTCCACGACCTGGTCCGCCTCTACGCCCGCGCGTGCGCGGACCGCGACGAACACCCGCCGAGCGAACGGGGGGCGGCGCTGTCCCGCCTGCTGGACTTCTATCTGGCGACGGCGGCGGGGGTGTACGCGATCGAACGGCCGGGGGACCGGCTGGTGGACGGCCTGGAGCCGACCGAGTACCCGGGCCTGACGTTCACCGAGGGCTCGGCGGCACTGGACTGGCTGTACAGCGAGGCGGCACCGCTGCTCGCGTGCGTGCGGCAGTCCGCCGGGACGGAGAGGCTGCGGCGGGCGGTGGACCTGCTGTGGGCGGCCAAGGACCTGACGGAGTCCGGGGCGAACTCTCACCAGTACGAAGCCACGGCCAGGAGCATGTGCGAAGCGACTCGCGCCGCCGCGGACATCGGCGCCGAGGGACGCGCCCGGACGGTACTCAGCGATGTGCTTCTGGTGTCCGGACGCATTCAACAGGCGGAGGGAGAGGCTCAGCTGGCCATGGACCTGGCTGTCTCCGCAGGGGATTCGACGGCAGTCAGCTGGGTGGCCAACAACCGCGGCCTCGTCTGCCTGCACCAGCGGCGGTTCGCTGAAGGGAAGGGACTGTTCGATCAAGCCATAGCGGGGTTCCGGGCCACCGACAACCGGGCGGGAGAAGCCTCCGCGCTGTCGAATCTGTCACGATCCCAACTCGGCATGGGGAACATCCCGGCTGCCGTCGACATAGCCCGGCAGGGCCTGGCCGTATATGCGGAGCTCGGCCGGACCATGCGGCTGGCGAACGGGCACTTCGCCGTGGGCGTCGCGCTGACCAGGGCGGAACGCCACGAAGAGGCGCTCGGCCAGTTCATGGAGGCGCTGGACATCTTCGGCGACCACCGCCAACGGCTGTGGCAAGGCGCCACGAACTACCGCATCGCAGAAGTCCACTTGGCGGCAGGGCGTGCCTCGTCCGCAGCCCAGCACGCCGAACAAGCCCTGGCACTGGGATGCATCGGTGGCGACCGGATGCGGGGCAACGTGCTGGCTCTTCTCGGCCGTGCCCTGTCGGCCCTGAGCCAGGAAGACCGTGCCAAGGCATGCTGGCACGAGGCACTCGGCCTCTACGAGCAGAACGACGCCGAAGAGGCCATTGAACTCCGCGCGTTGCTCGCCCGGGCCACGGCGGGCTAGACACGGGTGTTCAGCATTCGTTTATCTCCATCCGGCACTGTCGTGCATGTCACGCCGTCGCGTCGGGGGGCAGGCGGATGACCAGCGAGCCGGCCGGTTAGTGTGCGGCTCCGCACGCCCGTCCGGTGGCCCTCGGGGGAGCCACCGGACGGGCGTTGCTCACTCGTCACAGCAATTTGAGGAGCGAAGCTCATGAGCGAGCCGAAGAAGGACGCGGCAGCCACGCCGCAGGACAATCACATGCCGAGCCCGCCGGCGGGCGAGGAGCCTGTCACCACTCAGGACAACCACATGCCGAGCGAGCCGGCCAACGAGGCCATCACGACGCTGGACAACCACATGCCCGCCCCGCCCGCCCTGGACCTGGACCGGGACGGCAAGTAGGCCTTCCTCCCGCACGGGGATCGGCCGCGGCGGCGCGGAGGGGGAGCCGTCGCGGCCGACGTGTGTCCGGAATCGGCCACTTCCGGCCAAGGCGTGGCCGGTGTTGTTCGGAAGGGTCGAACGAAAGGGCGTTCGTCACTAAGGTCTCCCCGTCATGTCGGTGTACGTCGGTGATGTCCCCCGGAGGGAGGCCCCGGGCGGTGAGTTCGCGAGGGATGAAGGCGCTGCTCCGTGCGCTCGGCAGGGAGGCCGCCCAGGGCGTCGAGCGGCCGGCGGAGCCGGAGGCCGTGATGCGGGCGTTCTGCCGGGCCATGAGCGTGCGCGCGGGGCGGCCGGTGGAGCTGGTGTTCCGGGCGTTCCCGGCGGACATCCCGGTGTCGGGGCTGCGGCTCGACCTCGGGGACCGGTCCCTCGTCGTGGTCGAGGAACACACCGTCCCGGAGGCCCAGTTGGTGATCCTCGGACATGAGCTGTGGCACGAGGAGCAGGGCGACTGCGGGCACCACGTCGACGGGCTCGCGGACGCGTCCGCACGGGCCGTCGCCCCGCCGCGGCAGGCGTCGGACGCGGTCAGGCGGGCCGCGGAGCAGATCCTCGCCGAGGCCGAGGTGCCGCGCGACGCGCTGCTGGCCGTCGCCGCCCGCGCCGAGTCGCCGGACGATCACGAAGTGGCCGCCGAGACCTTCGGGTTGCTGTTCGGCCGCGAGGTGCGCACCTGGATGCGCGGCCGGTACGCCGAGGGCCCGGTGTCCCCGGCGACGGTGGAGGGCCGCATGAACCTGTCGCTGACCAACCGCGGCGGGCGCCTGCTCTGATGGGCCCGCACTTCCACATCCCCTACGCGCTGCCCACCGTCCTGCTCGCCCTGGCCGTCCTGCTCAAGCTGCCCACCTTCGTGCGGGCCTGGCGCAACCCCGAGGTGCGGGCGACGACCGTGCTGCTGGTGTGCGCGACGTGCGTGCTCGTCGTCGTCACGCCCGTCAACATCGAGCGGCTCAACGCGTGGACCGGCATCCCCAACTTCGCCTCGCCCTGGGCGTACTCGTTCCTCACCGCGTCCGGCGCGACCGGCCTGGCCATGATCACGCGGTGGCGGGAGCCGCCGTCGGAGCGGCGCAGCCGCGGCATCCGCCGTATCCACTGGGCGTACGGCGGGGTCGTGGCCGGGCTGTGGATGACGTTCTTCCTGGCCAGCGTGCCGGAACCGCGCGTGTACGACCTCGACACGTACTACGCCGGCACCCCGTGGATGCGCGAGCACATCCTGCTCTACCTGGGCGCGCACGCGGTGACCGGCATCGTCGCCACGCGGATGCTGCGCCAGTGGTCGCCGACCGTGACGGACCGCTGGGTGAAGTCGGGGGTCGTCTTCCTGCTGGCCGGCTTCGCCGCCGGGCTGGTCTTCGACGCGGCGAAGCTGACCGCGGTGTCGGCCCGGTGGTGCGGGGCGGACTGGGACGTCCTCAGTACGCGGATCGCGCCGCCGTTCGCGCTGCTCCAGGCCTCGCTGGTCGCCGTCGGCTTCATCGTCCCGCAGGCCGGGCCCGCGCTGCGCAACGCGGTGCGCGACCAGCGGGAGTACCTGCGGCTGCGGCCCCTGTGGCGGGCGCTGCGGGTGCTCGCGCCGGCGGCGGCACCGGCGCGGTTCGGGTTCTGGGTGCCGCTGGACCTGCGGGTCATGCAGCGCCAGCAGCGCATCCACGACGCGCTGCGGCTGCTGGCCCCGCACTTCCGCCACGACGTCCACGAGCGGGCCCTCGCCGCGGCGCGGGCCGCGCACGGCGAGGCGCGGGCCCGCGATCTCGCCGGCGCCGTCGCGCTGCGCGACGCCATCGACGGCTACGCGGCCGGTGTCCCGGCGCCCGCGACCGAGCGGTCCCCGGGCATCGGCACCGACATCAGCGACCACATCGGCACCATCTCCCTCGCCCTGTACCGACGGCGTGCCCTCGCCGCCCTCGGCCGCCGGGTGACCAGCACAGAAAGCGGCCTCAACGCCCATGCCCAGTAACCCCGTCGCCCCCCGGCCGCACGCCGTCGTCCTCGGCGCGAGCGCGGCGGGCCTGTTCGCCGCCGCCGCGCTCACCGAGTTCGCGGACGTCACCGTCGTCGAGCGCGACGTCCTGCCCGAGGGGCCCGAGCCGCGCCGGGGCGTCCCGCAGGCCCGGCACGCGCACCTGGTGTGGAGCGGCGGTGTGCGGGCCCTGGGCGAGCTGCTGCCCGGGCTCGTCGACGACGTGGTGTCCCGGGGCGGGCGTCTGGTCCACATCATGGGCGACATGGTGTCCCGGGCCCCCAACGAGGTCTGGTTCCGCCGGTTCCTGGCGACCCACCACCGCAATCTGGTCTGCTCACGCGACCTGCTCGACTCCGTCGTCCGCGACCACGTCCTCAAGAGCGAGCGCGTCACCCTGCTCCAGGACACCGCCGCCCTGTCCCTGGAGGGCGACGCCCGCCGGGTGACCGGGGTGCGCGTCCTGGCCGGCGGCGGCGAGGAGCGGGTGCTGGACGCCGACCTGGTCGTGGACGCGACCGGACGCGGCTCCCGCGCCCCGCAGTGGCTCGTCGACCTGGGCCTGCCCCGGGTCACCGAGCGGGAGGTCGACGCCGGCCTCACCTACGCCACCCGGGTGTACCGCGCCCCCGGCACCACCGCCGACGGCGCCTTCCCGCTGATCAACGTGCAGGCCAACCCGGCCCAGGCGCCGGGGCGGGGCGGCATCATCCTGCCCGTGGAGGGCGACCGGTGGATCGTCACCCTGGGCGGCACGCGGGGCGGCGAGCCCGGCCCCGACCCGGACGCCTTCGTGCCGTTCGCGCTCGGCCTCGCCGACCCGGTCATCGGCGAGCTGCTGCGGGACGCCGAACCGCTCGGCCGCGTCACCGTCACCCGCAGCACCGCCAACCGGCGCCGCTACTACGAGAAGCTGAAGCGCCGGCCCGACGGCTTCCTCGTCCTCGGTGACGCGGTCGCCGGCTACAACCCCGTCTACGGGCACGGCCTGACCGTCGCCGCGCAGGGCGCCCTCGCCGTCCGCCACGTGCTGCGCGGCACCGGCCTCACGGCGCCCGGGACGGCCGGTGCCCTCCAGCGGGCGGCGGCCCGCCCGGTCGCCGGTGCCTGGGACCTGGCCGTCGGCCAGGACGCCTTCTACCCGGGCGCCGCCGACACCCCGCCGACGGTGGTGGAGCGGCTGCTGGCCCGCTATGTCGACCGGGCCGTGGCCACCGGCGCCCGCAGTCCGCGGGCCATGGGCGCCCTGCTCGACGTGATGAGCATGGAGCGGCCCCCGACGCGGCTGTTCTCGCGGGACATGCTGGTGCCGATGCTGTTCGGGCCGAAGAGGCCCCACCTGGACGGGCCGCCGATCACCGAGGCGGAGCGCCGGGCGGCCCGCTCCTGACCGCCGGTCGCGCCACACAACGCCGCGTCACGTCAGCGGCAGGGGGGCCGCGTCGTCCAGCTCGCAGTGGTCGGCGGTCATGCCGGGCGCGTCGAAGGCGAGGCGTACGCGGGTCGCGCTGCCGGCGGGGACGGTGGCCTCCTCGCGGGCGTCGTCGAGCGAGACGTCACCGCCGTCCTTGAAGAAGACGGTGACGGCGAAGGTGTACTCGCGGTCGTTCGGGTTGGTGATCTCGACGGTGGCGTACGGGTCGTCCGCGGTCGCGCAGCTCACGAGTTCCACCGTGGCGGGCTGGAGGGCGCCGGTGGAGCCGCCGGAGCCGCTGTTGTCGTCGTCGTAATCGGAGTCGGAGCCGGAACCGGAGTTGCCGTTCCCGTAGCCGCCGCTCGTGCCGCCGCCGTAGGAGTCGTCGGAGCCGTCGTCCTTGTAGACGTCGCCGTCCGACGAGGACGACGAACTGTCGTGGTCCTGGCCGCTGCTGCTGCAACCGCCCCCGCCGTCACCGCCGCCGTGGCCGTGCCCGTGGCCGCGTCCCGTCGAGAAGCCGGTCAGGCTGAGCACCACCAGTGCCGAGATCGCCGTGAACCTGAAGGCCCGTCCCCGTGTCGTCATGGCCCCCACGCTAGACAGCCGCTGTCACGGTCATGTCACTGCCCTGCCACGGCCGGGCACGCCCGGTGACCGTCGCGGGGCGGACCGCGTCACGTCGTACGGGCGGTCCCCGTGCCCTTCTCCGCGTCCAGCGCGTACACGCAGCGGTCCTTGCTGCACGCGTACACGATGCCGTCCCGCACGACCGGGGAGCCGGTGATCTCGCCGCCGGTCGCCAGCTTCCAGCGCAGCCGGCCGTCGTCGGCCTTCAGCGTGTAGAGGAGGTGGTCGGTGGAGCCGAAGTGGATGCGGCCCTCGGCCACCGCGGGCGCGCCGACGATCTCGCCGCCCGCCTGGAAGCGCCACTTGGGCGTGCCCGTGACGGCGTCCAGCGTGTAGAGGCCCTTGCCGCTGCCCACGTGGACGTGGCCGGCGGCCACCAGGACCGGGTCGGTGGAGGAGCGGCCCTCCGTCGCGATGCGCCAGCGGTCGCGGCCGTCGGTGGCGTCGAGGGCGTACACCGTGCCGAGGTAGTCGGCCAGGTAGACGCCGCCGCCGGTCACCGCGGGGCCCGGCACGAAGACCGGCGGGGACAGGAAGACCGCCGGTGCCTCGAAGTGCCAGCGGACGTGTCCGGAGGCGACCTCCAGCGCGAGGACGCGGGTGCCGGCCGCGACGTACACATAGCCGTCGGGCGCCTGGGCCAGGCGGACCGGCACGCCGCCGCAGGAGGCCGCGTCGCCGATCGGGTACGACCAGCGCTCGTCGCCGGTGCGGGCGTCCAGCGCGCGCAGCCGGGCGTCCTGCCAGACGTACACCGTGCCGTCGTGGACCGAGGCGCCCGCCTCCGGTGACTCGAAGTCGGTCTGGGCGCCGGTGATCTCCCACAGCTTCTGGCCGCCCGAGGCCTCCCAGGCCTGGACGCCGCCGCCGCGGGTGGCGGTGACGACCGTGCCCCGGTCGGCCTGGAGGGAGTAGACCCAGGCGTCCGTCTGGACGCGCCACAGGTCGCCGCCCTCGCGCGCGTCCAGGGCGAAGAGGGTGGGGCCGTCGGAGGCGTGGATACGGCCGTCCGCGACCGCCATCGACCAGGCGACGTCCCGGGTCTTGAAGCGGCGGCGCCCGGTGGCCACGTCCAGGGCGTGCACCTCGAAGGAGGTGACGTAGACGAGGTCCCCGTCGACGGACGGGGTGCCCCACACGTCGTTGGACATGCGGAAACGCCAGGGCCGCCAGCCGCTCGCCGCCGCCTCGGGGGGCGTCGCGGGCGCGGCCGGTGCCGGTACGGACGGGTCGGCGCCGCCCACGCCGGGGCGCGGCCGGGACCAGGAGGCGGCGAGGGCGGACTCCGGCGGGGGC
>NZ_WWHX01000697.1 GCF_009862125.1 Streptomyces sp. SID5910 | reverse complement strand
GGGCGGCACGGGTGGGCGCAGCGGCACCCCGTCGCGCCGGGCAGCGCACCCACCCCCGCCCAGCCCCAACGCCGGGCACCCCGGCAGCGCCGGGTCACGCGTCCCACCCCCGGCCAGCGCCCGCGCCGGGCACCCCGGTAGTGCCGGGTCGCCCGCCCCGCACCCACGCCGGACGCCGCCGCAGCGACCCGTAGAATCCCCGGGTGAACGCCCCCGCCACCCCCGCCGACACCCTGCGTACCGCCCTCGCCGGGCTTCTCGACGGGCTTCCGCCCCGGCAGGCCGCGCAGGCCGTCGAGCGGCTGATCGCCAATTACCGCGGGGCCACCCCCACCGACGCCCCGATCCTCAGGGACCGCGCCGACGTCGTCGCCTACGCCGCGTACCGCATGCCCGCGACCTTCGCCGCCGTGCGTTCCGCGCTCGCGGCGTTCTCGGACGCCGTGCCCGAGTGGGCGCCCGCCGGCCACGTGGACGTCGGCGGCGGGACCGGCGCCGCGACCTGGGCCGTCAGCGACACCTGGGGCGGCGTCCGCCCCGTGACCGTGCTCGACTGGGCCGAGCCCGCGCTCGCCCTCGGCAAGGAGATCGCCGCCGCCCACCCCGCCCTGCGCGACACCCGCTGGCAGCGCTCCCGGATCGGCGCCGCGCTCACCGTCGACGACACCGACCTCGTCACCGTCTCCTACGTCCTCAACGAACTGACCCCCTCCGACCGCGCCGCCCTCGTCGACGCCGCCGCCGGCGCCGCGCAGGCCGTCGTGATCGTCGAGGCGGGCACCCCCGACGGCTACGCCCGCGTCATCGAGGCCCGGCAGCGGCTCGTCGACGCCGGGTTCCACGTCGCCGCGCCCTGCCCGCACAGCGCCGCCTGCCCCATCGTGCCCGGCACGGACTGGTGCCACTTCGCCGCGCGGGTCAGCCGGTCCTCCCTGCACCGGCAGGTCAAGGGCGGCTCCCTCGCCTACGAGGACGAGAAGTTCAGCTACGTCGCCGCCGCCCGTTTCCCCGTCGCCCCCGCCCCCTCCCGCGTCGTCCGGCGGCCGCAGATCCGCAAGGGGCAGGTCCTGCTCGATCTGTGCGAGACCGACGAGCAGATCCGACGCCGGACCGTCACCAAGCGCCACGGCGATCTGTACAAGGCGGCCCGCGACGCGGACTGGGGCGACCCCTGGCCCCCCGCGGACGAGTAGGCGAGCCAGCAGGCGAGACGGACCGTCTTGTCAACTGGTAAATTCGAGCCATGGCCACCCAGAAATCCACCCAGGTCCCCGACGTCACGCGCCGCAGCGCCAGGTCCCGCCGGGCCATCTACGACGCCGCCCTCGCGCTCGTCGCCGAGGCCGGCTATCCCAGGACCACCATCGAGGGCATCGCCGCCCGTGCCGGCGTCGGCAAGCAGACCATCTACCGCTGGTGGTCCTCGAAGGCCGAGGTCCTGCTGGAGGCCTTCCTCGACCTCCAGGAGCAGGCCGTGGAGGCGCAGGGGCAGCAGGACACGTACGCCATCCCGGACACCGGAGACCTCGCCGCCGATCTGAAGGCCGTGCTGCGCGCCACCGTCGACCAGCTCTACGACCCCAAGTTCGAGGCGCCCTCGCGGGCCCTCGCGGCGGAGGGTGTCGTCAACGAGCAGCTCGGGCGGGAGTTCGTCGCCAAGCTGCTGGAGCCCTCGCTCCAGCTCTACGTCGACCGGCTGCGCGCCGCCCAGGAGGCCGGTCACGTGCGGCCCGAGGTCGACCCGCGCATCGCTCTGGAGCTGTTCGTCTCGCCCGTCGCCCAGCGCTGGCTCCAGTACACGGCGCCGATCTCCTACGACTACACCGACAGCCTCGTCGACTACGCGCTGTACGGAATCACTCCACGCTGATCAGTGAGGTTTGTCCCTTCCCGACCCCGAAGCGCTGAATGGTGGGACCATAGGGCATGCTGATGCGCACGACGGCGAGGCGAGGGGATAGATGAGCGCGGACTTCGGTGGCCGTACCGGCCTGCGGGACAGACTCTCCGAGTGGCTGCGCAAGGGCCGCCCGAAGGAGGCCGCCGGCGAGGATGGCCGGGAGTCCCTGCTGCTGGCCGCCGCCGACGCGGGACTGCCGCTCGCGCCCGCCGCCCACCCCGTCGGCTACCGGTGTTCCTGCGACCGCGTCGGCTGTCCCACCCCCGCCCGGCACCCGGTGTCGTTCGCCTGGCAGACGCAGTCCACCACCGACCGGGCGCAGCTCGAACGCTGGGTCCGGCACCAGCCGCAGGCCAACTTCATCACCGCGACCGGCATGGTGCACGACGTCCTCGACGTGCCCCTCGACGCCGGTCGCGAGGCGTTGCGGCGGCTGCTCGACGCGGGGGTGGAGGTCGGGCCCGTCGCCGAGAGCGACGACGGGCGGATGCTGTTCTTCACCCTGACTCGCGGCACGCCCGAGCAGGAGGACGAGTGGTGGCCGTGCGAGCTGGACTGCCACCCCGAGACGATGGACGAGCATCCCGGGCTGCGCTGGCACTGTCGCGGTTCGTATGTGCTGGTGCCGCCGGCTCGGCTGCCCGGTGAGGGCACCGTGCACTGGGTGCGCGGGCTCGAACATCCGCTGCCCGATCCGCTGACCCTGCTGGAGACCCTCACCGACGCCTGCGCCCGGCACGTCGGTGAGGAGAGCGACCACGCCGGTGCGTGGCCGCTGCGCCGCTGAGCTACTCGCCCTTCGCCGACGTCATGCCCTGGATCCGGCCCAGGACCGAGACCTGACCCGGGCCCGCCGGGTCCAGCGCGACCTCGTTGGAGACGAACTCCATCGTCAGCGACTGCTTGATCTCGCCGTCCGTCAGCGCCAGCACGTCCTTGTTCGGCGTCGGCACGGAGGTGCCCTGCGCGGCGGTCTGCTTCTCGAAGTGGCGGGTGGTGAAGAACACCATCGCCCCGCCGTCCTTCGTGCGCAGCGCCAGCGGCGCGTAGTCGCCGTCGGTCAGCGGCTCGTCGATGTACTGGGTGACCAGACCCGGCCTGGTCGACCGCTTCTTGCGCAGCTCCCGCCACGCGTCGGTGTGCGGGCCGTCCGCGAAGGTCTTCCCGCCGTCCTTGAGGTACGTCGTGTAGTCCTCGCTGAGATCGGTCGGCGCGGCGGCCAGGTCGGTGGAGTTCGCGGGGACCGCCTCGGCCCAGCCGTCCTTGTCGGTCTTGAACTCGGGCACGTCACCGGGGGCGACCAGCGTCAGGTACGCCGCCTCCCAGGTGTCCTCCAGGCCGTCGCGGGTGAACACCAGCAGCCAGCGCGCGTCGCCGCCCTTGTTGGCCCGGGTGTCCGCGACGAACCAGCGCGGCCAGCCGGCCTTCTTCGGGATCGTGAACTTCGCGTCCGTCAGCTCCAGCGGCGAGTGCGCCGGGTTGCCGTCCGGGTTGTTGGCCCGGCCGGCCTTCAGACGGGCCGAGTCGATGGCGGCGAGGGCGCCGGTGGTGAACCCGGCGTCCAGGGAACCGTCGTAGGCCTTGTCGGCCTTGTTGTACGCGTCGGTGAACTGTTCGAGCGCCTTCGCGGCCTCCGCCCGGGTGGTCGCCGGAAGCACCTCGCGTTCGCCGTGCACCACCACGCAGCCGCTCGCCGACAACGAGAGAACGGTGAGTGAAACCGCTGTCAGTGCGCTCCGGTCAAGTCTGCGGGGCCTTCGAGGGCCGCGATCCCTGCTCATCAGGTTCCTTCACCTTCCCCTTCCCGGAGGCGAACCCTACCGGGGCGAGGAACAGCGCGAGCGCCGGGACCAGGTACAGCAGCCACACCGTGACCTGGAGGACGGTCGGGTCGGGCTGGAAGTTGAACACGCCCTTCAGCAAGGTGCCGTACCAGCTGGACGGATCGACGGTGTTGCTGATGTCGAAGGCCAGGTTCGTCAGGCCCGGCAGCAGGTCGGCCTCCTGGAGGTCGTGCACGCCGTACGCCAGCACGCCCGCGGCCACGACGACCAGCATGCCGCCGGTCCAGGTGAAGAACTTGGCCAGGTTGATGCGCAGCGCGCCCTTGTAGAACAGCCAGCCCAGCAGCACCGCCGTCGCCAGGCCCAGGGCCACGCCGACCAGCGGGCGCGGGGTGCCGTCGCTCGCCGCGTGCACCGACGCCCACACGAACAGGGCGGTCTCCAGGCCCTCTCGGCCGACGGCGAGGAACGCGGTGGCCACCAGGGCGCCCGTGCCCATCCTGAGGGCCGCGTCCAGCTTGCCGTGCAGCTCGGACTTGAGGTGCCGGGCGGTGCGCCGCATCCAGAACACCATCCACGTCACCAGCACCACGGCGAGGATGGACAGGGAGCCGCCGAGTGCTTCCTGTGCCTTGAACGTCAGTTCCTGCGAGCCGAATTCGAGCGCGCAGCCGAAGCCGAGCGCGATGGCGACGGCGACGCCGATGCCGGCCCAGATGGGCTTGAGGGCGTCCCGGCGGCCCGTCTTGACGAGGTAGGCGATGAGGATGCAGACGACGAGGGAGGCCTCCAGGCCCTCACGCAGTCCGATCAGGTAGTTGGAGAACACGGTTACGCCTCCTTGGCGAACAGCGTGCTGCCCCACCAGTCGTCCGCGTCGCGGACGCCGGGCGGGACCGCGAAGACCGCCGAACCCACGTGCTGGATGTATTCGTTGAGCGCGTCCGTCGCCAGACTGCGCTGGACGCGGATGAAGCCGGTGCGCACGTCGCGCTGGTAGGCGAGGAAGAACAGGCCCGCGTCCAGGCGGCCCAGACCGTCGGTGCCGTCGGTGAACGAGTAGCCGCGGCGCAGGATCGTCGCCCCGCCGTTGGCGTCGGGGTGCGCGAGCCGCACGTGCGCGTCGGGCTTCATCGCCTTCAGGAACGGCTCGTCGCGTTCCTCGGCCTTGCCGACGGGGGCGCCCTCGCCCTTGTCGCGGCCGAAGACGTCCTCCTGCTCCTGGAGCGAGGTGCGGTCCCAGGTCTCGATGTGCATGCGGATGCGCCGGGCGACCAGATAGGAACCGCCGGTCATCCAGTCCGTGCCGTCCTTCGCGCCGGCCCACACGTGCTGGTCGAGGCGTGCGGTCTCCGTGCCCGAGATGTTGCGGGTGCCGTCCTTGAAGCCGAACAGGTTGCGCGGGGTCTGCGCGTCCGCCGTCGTCGAGGACGTCTTGCCGAAGCCCAGCTGGGACCAGCGCACGACGACCTTGCCGAAGCCGATGCGGGCCAGCTGGCGGATCGCGTGCACGGCGATCTGCGGATCGTCCGCGCAGGCCTGCACGCACAGGTCGCCGCCGCTGCGGCCGCGGTCCAGGTTGTCGCCGGGGAACTTCGGCAGGTCGACCAGCGCCTCGGGGCGCCGGTCGGCG
The DNA here is from genome assembly GCF_009862125.1 of Streptomyces sp. SID5910. Lineage (GTDB taxonomy): Bacteria > Actinomycetota > Actinomycetes > Streptomycetales > Streptomycetaceae > Streptomyces. Next base: position 4,401 of record NZ_WWHX01000697.1, on the reverse strand, counting down.
AGATCGAACTTCCCGAACAGGGACGGGCCGAAGCCGATGGTGAGCGTCAGCCGGGACGGCTTCAGGCCCAGCGCCTCGCCGGTGTCGTCCGGCGGGGCCTCGGCCAGTCCGCCGTAGGCGCCCTCGCCGACCGGCTGCCCGGCGGTCATCCTGCGGGCCGCTGCCGTCCAGTCCTTGAGCAGCCCGACGAACTCGGCGCGGTCGTCGGTGGTGACGTCGAACGCGGCGAAGTGCAGCCGGTCCTGCACCGGCGTGGCGATGCCCGCCTGGTGCGCGCCGTGGAACTCGACCGCGCCGCCCGCGTCGGCACCGGTCGGGTCCACGTCGTCGCCGGTGCGGGCCATCGCCATCGCCCCGCCGGCCGCCGCGGCACCGAGGGCCAGGCCCGCGCCGCCCCAGCCGATCAGGGCCCGGCGCGAGGGGGCCGGAGTGCTGCCGTCCGTGTCCGTCATCGTCGTACTCCGGTGCTACTTGCCGACCACGGCGGCGGCGAGCTTGGACAGCGGCTCGGCGAGCGCGTTGACCGCGTCCGACAGCTCCTTGCGGTCGGCCTTGCCGACCTTGTCGTAGGAGGTGAACTCGTACGAGGACGTGTTCGGGCGGTAGCGGTCGAGCAGCTTGTCCAGCGCGGCGAACTGCTTGTCGAGGTCCGCCGTCAGCGCCGCGTCGTTCTCCTTCGCGACCGGCTTCAGCAGCGCGTAGGACTTCTGCGCGCCCTCGACGTTGGCCTTGAAGTCGACCAGGTCGGTGTGCGAGTAGCGCTCCTCCTCGCCGGTGACCTTGCCGGTGGCGACCTCGTCGAGGAGTTCCTTGGCGCCGTTGGCCATGGAGGTCGGGGTGATGTCGGCGGTGCCGACGCGGTTCTGCCAGTCCTTCAGGTCGGTGACCAGGGTGCCGGCGAGCTCCTTCTCACGGTCGCCGATCTTCTTGTCCTGCCACAGCGCCTTCTCCAGGCGGTGCCAGCCCGTCCAGTCGGTCGCCGGGTCCTGGCCGTCCTCCAGGCCGTCCTCGCGGACGTCGACCTTCGGGTCGATGTCGCCGAAGGACTCCGCGACCGGCTCGGTGCGCTCCCAGCCGATGCGGGAGGGCGCGTACGCCTTCTTCGCGGCGTCCAGGTCACCGGCCCGCACGGCCTTCGCGAACGCCTCGGCCTTCGGCAGCGTCTCGTCGGCCTGCTGCTGCGCGTACTGGCGGTAGGCGGCCACGGCCGCGTCCAGACGCGGGTCGCGCTCGGCCGCCTTGCCGCCGGTGGCCTTGACGTCCTGGCGGATGCCCTTGCCCTTCATGCCCGGCTTGCAGGCGATCCGGTAGTCGCCGGCCTTCACCTCGGCGGTGACCCGCTGCTTGGTGCCGGGGCCGATGTTCTCCCGCTCGGTGACCACGCGGTCGTCGGGGAAGAGGAGGTAGACCTCCGTGACCTTGGACCCCTTGTTCTCGATGGCGAGTTCGACGTGCCCGGCGGGGAACTCCTTCGCCGACACGTCGCAGGAGTCGTCCTTGGCCGTGACGGTGACGACGTGGTCGCCGTTCGCCGCGTCGCTCTTCTCCGTGCAGCCCGTGACGGCGGTCAGGGCCGCCGCGGTGGCGACGGCGGTGACGACGGAGAGTCTGACGGCTCGCATGCGGGCTCCCAGGGATGGCCGAAAGTGCGTGTGATGGGGGTCATAAGGAAGGTGAGGCTCGCCTAAGGTACCGAAGGATTTCCGGCGCGATACCCGTCCATGCGGTGATCCGAATCTCATGGACGGTGTATGAGCACAGGCCGGTCACGGTGGCTCAAAGACGCGTTCACAGGAGAGTCAAGGGAACGTCAAAGGGTGCGTCGCGGGGTCACGAGCAGCCCCCCCGTGCGCGGATGCGGAAGCACCTCCACCGGCTGGTCGTAGACCTCGGAGAGCAACTGCTCGGAGAACACCCCGGCCGGCGGGCCGTCGGCGGCGACCCGGCCGGCGCACAGGATCGCGACCCGGTGCGCGTACGCCGCGGCCAGACCCAGGTCGTGCAGCACGACGACCACCGCGTCCCCGGCGCGCGCCCGCTCCCGGCACAGCCGCAGCACCAGTTCCTGGTGCCGGAGGTCCAGCGCGGCGGTCGGCTCGTCGAGCAGCAGCAGCGGGGCGCGCTGGGCGAGCACCCGGGCCAGCGCCACCCGGGCCCGCTCGCCGCCGCTGAGCGCGGAGAACGGCCGCCCGGCGAAGCCGGACACCTCCGTGCGCGCCATCGCCTCGGCGACCACCGCGTCGTCCTCGTCCTCCCCGTCGCCGCCCGCCCAGGGCGCCCGGCCCATCCGGACCACGTCCTCCACCGGGAACGGGAAGGACAGCGACGCCGACTGGGGCAGCACCGCCCGGCGCAGCGCCAGTTCGGGCGCCGACCACGCGGCCACCGGACGCCCGTGGACGCGTACGACTCCCTCGGCGGCCGGGACGTCGGCGGCCAGGGCGCCCAGGAGGGTCGACTTGCCCGCCCCGTTCGGACCGACCAGGGCCAGTACCTCGCCCGCGCGCACCCGTACGTCGACGCCGTCGAGGACCGGCCGCCCGCCGAGGTCGACGCGCAGCCCCTCGGCCTCGGCGAGCAGGTCGCCGGGCGCCGGCCGGGGCGGCGGGAGCGGCCGGGACGGTGCGAGTCTCGGGAACCTCATGCCCAGCCTCCCTGCCTGCGCCGGGTGCGGCGCAGCAGCCAGAAGAAGAACGGACTGCCCAGCAGCGCGGTGAGCACCCCGAGCGGCAGCTCGGCCGGGTCGGCGACCGTGCGCGCGGCCAGGTCGGCGGCGAGCAGCACGAGCGCGCCGAGCAGCGCGCTGCCCGGGATCAGGAAACGGTGCCCGGGGCCCGCCGCCATCCGCAGCAGATGCGGGACGACGAGGCCGACGAAGCCGATGACTCCGGCCACGCTCACGGCCGCCGCCGTCAGCAGCGCGATCACCAGGACCAGGACGATCCGCAGCCGCTCCACGTCCACGCCCAGGTGCCGGGCGGGGCGTTCGCCGAGCGCCAGCAGGTCCAGACGGCGGGCGTACAGCGGGGCGAGGCCCAGGCCGAGTGCCGCGCACGGCAGTACGGCGAGGACCTTCGGCCAGGTCGCCTGCGCGAGCGAGCCGAGCTGCCAGAAGGTGATCTGGTTGACGGCCGCCGTGTCCGCGAAGAACAGGAACAGGCCGATCAGCGCCCCCGCGAAGGCGTTCACCGCGATGCCCGTGAGGATCAGCGTGACCACCTCCGTGCGGCCGCCCGAGCGGGACATCGCGTAGACCACCAGGACGGTGACCAGGCCGGAGGCGAAGGCGAACACGGCCACCGTCCAGTTGCCGAGGAAGTTCACGCCGAAGGCGATGGCGCCGACCGCGCCGACCGCCGCGCCCGAGGAGACGCCGATGACGCCCGGCTCGGCGAGCGGGTTGCCGAACACGCCCTGCATCAGCGCGCCCGCGCAGCCCAGCGAGGCGCCGACCAGCAGGGCCAGCACGATCCTCGGGAACCGCACGTTCCACAGCACCGAGTCGGCGACCCGGTCCAGCTCCGTGCCGCCGAGCCCGGCATGGTGCAGCAGCGAGCCCAGCACGTCGCCGACCGGGATCGGGTAGGCGCCGGTGCCGGCCGCGACCGGGACCAGCACGAGCAGGCCGGCGGCGAGGGCGGCGGTCAGCAGCCAGGGCGTCGAACGGCGGCCGCGCGGCGGGGGCGGCCCGGCGGGCGGGTGGCGGACCGGCCCGGCCTTGTCGAGTACGGTCACCGCGCGCCGTCCCCGCCGTACAGCTGGGCCACGACCGACGTCAGCACCTGGTCGGTGCGCGGCCCGTAGTTGAGCAGGACACCGTCCTCGACGGAGACGATCCGGCGGTCCATCCCGGCCGGGGTCTGCGCGACGCCGGGGATCTTCACCAGCCCGTCGACGCCGCCGACGGAGTCGAGTCCCTTGCTCATCACGAGGATCGCGTCCGGCGCCGCTTTCACCAGGGCCTCGCTGGTGATGGCGGTGAAGTCCTTGTCCAGGCCGGACGCGGCCCCCGCGTCGATCGCGCCGGCCGCCTCGATCAGCGACCCGGCGCCCGACTCCTTGCCGCCGATGAGGTAAACGGAGGCCGAGCCGCGCAGATACAGGAAGGCCACCCGCGGCTTCTCGCCGTGCGGAACGTCCTTGCGGGCGGCGTCGATCCGCTGCTCCGAGCGCCGGGTGAGTTCCTTCCCGGCCGCCGGTACGCCGAGGGCGTCGGCGACCGCCCGGATGCGCGGGCCCACGTCGTCCAGGCCCGTGGCCGCCTTCACGAACAGCACCGGGACGCCGGCGGCGCGGATCTGGTCGACGGCCTCCTCGGGCCCGGTGGTGGTCTCGGCGATGACCAGGTCCGGCTTGAGCGAGAGCACGCTCTCCGCGGAGACGTCGTGGCAGATCGGAAGA
>NZ_WWHX01000696.1 GCF_009862125.1 Streptomyces sp. SID5910 | reverse complement strand
GGGTGCGGACGCCGGGCGTCGCCGCGAGGGCGCGGGCCGGGCCGGCGCGGTGGGTGACCCAGTGGACGCCGCCGCGCACGGCGACGGCGCTGCCGCGGGCGGTGTGGTCGGGGGACCCGGAGCCGAACCAGTGGGCGGCGTTGACCGGGTACGCCTGGAGGTCGACGCGCGAACCGCCGAGCCGGATGTCCAGCCGGCGCGGCTCGGCGCCGTCCAGGTCGTCCAGGGTCCACAGCTCACCGGCGCTGGAGTAGACGACGCGGGTGCCGTCGGTCGCGGCGTGCCGGGCGTAGAAACCGTCGACCGGGGTGTGCCGGCGCAGGTCGGAGCCGTCGGCGAGGGACGAGTAGAGGGCGCCGGTGCCCTCGTGGTCGGAGAGGAAGGCGATCCGCTCCCCGACCCAGAACGGATACTCGATGTTGCCGTCGAGGTCGGCGTGCAGCCGTACGAACTCGCCGTCGTCCTCGGCGTCGATCCACAGCTTGCCCGCCGTGCCGCCCCGGTACCGCTTCCACCAGGCGGCCTCGCGGCCCATCGTCACGGACAGCAGCACGGTGTGCGGCCCGTACGCGACGTCGCCGACGGGCCCGTACGGCAGGGTCGTGGCGGGTCCGCCGTCGAGCGGGACGGCGCGGGCCCAGCTGCGGCGCAGGCTGGCCTGGCCCTGGGTGCTGAGGGCGAGGACCTGTCCTTCCGGGGTCCAGCCGCGTACCTGGGTCTTCAGGCTGCCCCAGTGCGTGAGGCGTCTGGCCGGGCCGCCGTCGACGGGCGCGATGTGCACCTCGGGGGCGCCGTCGCGGGTGGAGGTCCAGGCGACGGTGGTGCCGTCGGGCGAGATCCGCGGGTGGTTCACCGGCATGTTGTCGGCGCTCACCCGCCAGGCCCGGCCGCCGTCGAGCGGGGCGAGCCACACGTCGTCCTCGGCGGTGAAGGCGACCAACTCGCCGTGCGGGTGCGGAAAGCGGAGGTAGGCAGGCGCTGCGGGCTGAGTCACCCGCACAGCCTATGCAGGGACGCGGGTCGATCGACAGGGGTTCGGGATCAGTTCCCGCCCAGGTGCGCGCGGGTGACGGCCGGGCCGGGCGGGCTATTTGCCCTCGACGGGTCGGCAGTGTGGATCCTCCGGGCACCAGAGGGTCCGGGTGACGGTGACCGTGGGGCCCGGCCGGTCCTGGGTCGGCCGGTCCGCGGGTGCCGGGGTCCTGGCGTCGCAGTTCCCCAGCCCCTTGACCCGGAACCACTCCTTGCCGTCCACCTTCGCGGTCAGATCGCCGCGCACGCAGGCGCCGTTGACGACGCGGGTGACCTTGCCGTCGACGGTGATGTCCTGTCCGCCGTCCGTCTCGCCCTCGCAGTGGACGGAGGCGACGGTGTCCGCGGTCGCCGAGGCGGTGCCGTCCCGGTCGCCGAAGGAGGCGTTGCAGGTGAGCCACCGCACCTCGGCGTCCCGCCGCTCGAGTTCGCGCGTCACGGTCTGGTCGGTCGTGTAGGCCACCGTCGCGGAACTGAGTCCGCCCGGGTCGCACGCGACGAGTCCGCCGACGGCGACGGCCGAGCCGACGACCACCGGAGCCATGCGCCGAATCCGTCTCAAAGCCCCCATGGAGGGCAGCCTGCCACCGCCGTGCGGCCCGCGGTAGGGCGCATACGGCCACTCCTCACTACCGTAAGCGGATGAGCACCAAGCGCCGCCTCAGGAAGCTCGTCGTGGACGAGACCGCCGTGTACCGGTGGTCGGTGAGCCACCGGCACAGCACCGAGGGGCCCTGCGCGGAGGTGCTCACGCTGGGCCGGGACGGGACGACGACACGTCTCGTGTTCCTCGGCGGCCAGGGCCGTTTCGTCCCCGACGGGTGGCTGCACTCGGGCTGCGTGGCCATCGGCGAGGCGTCGCTCAACCTGCACGAACCCGGTGTCGTACGGGCGTTCGTCGACGAGGCGGCCCGGCGCGGGCTCCTCGGCGGGCCCGCGGAGGTGGACGGCTGGGAGCTGTTCCCGGCGGTCGCCGCCGCCCGCGCACGGGACGCCTGAGCCGCGGGAGGCCTGACCGGGGGGCCGTCAGCTCCAGCGGCCGGTGCGGGCCAGCAGGACGGCCGTCGCGGCGGTGCCCGCGGTGGAGGTGCGCAGCACGCTGCGGCCCAGCCGGTACGGCTTCGCACCGGCCTCCGCGAACAGGGCCAACTCCTCGGGGGACACACCCCCTTCGGGCCCGACGACCAGCACGATGTCGCCGGACGCGGGGAGTTCGGCGGCGGCCAGCGGCTCCTCGCCGCTCTCGTGCAGTACGGCGGCGAAGGCCGCGTCGGCCAGAAGTGACGCAACCCGCTTGCTGCTCGCCGCGTCCGCGACCTCGGGGAAGCGGACCCGGCGGGACTGCTTGCCGGCCTCCCGGGCCGTCGCCCGCCACTTGCCGAGCGCCTTCACACCGCGGTCGCCCTTCCACTGCGTGATGCAGCGGGACGCCGCCCACGGCACGATCGCGTCGACCCCGACCTCGGTCATCGTCTCGACGGCCAGCTCTCCCCGGTCGCCCTTGGGCAGCGCCTGGACGACGGTGACACGGGGCTGCTCCGACGGCTCCTCGCGGACGCTGTCCAGGCCGGTCACGACCAGGCGGTCCTTGCCCTCGGCGGCCTTCACCACGCCCTCGGCCCAGCGTCCGCGCCCGTCGGTGAGGACGACGTCCTCCCCGGCGCGCAGCCGCTTCACGGAGACGGCGTGCCGTCCCTCGGGGCCGTCGAGGACGTACTCCCCGCCGGGCAGGTCCCCGGGCCGGAGGGAGTCGACCACGAACACCGGTGCCGTCATCGGCCCGTACCTCCCGTCACGTACTGCGACAACGCTGTCCCCGCGGACGCGAGTTCGGCCGCGAGGACCTCCACCAGCTGTCCCGCGGGCAGCTCCCGGGCCAGCCGGTGGCCCTGTCCCGCCCACAGCGCCATGCCCTGCGCGTCACCCGCCTTGGCCGCGGCCTTGCGCAGCGGCGAGGTCAGGTGGTGCACCTCCGGGTAGGCGGCGGGCGCGTACGGGCCGTGCTCGCGCAGGAAGCGGTTGACCAGGCCGCGGGCGGGGCGGCCGGAGAAGGCGCGGGTCAGTTCGGTGCGGACGAACAGCGGGTTGGTCAGCGCCTGCTTGTGCAGGGTGTGCGCGCCGGACTCGGGGGTGGCGAGGAAGGCGGTGCCGAGCTGGGCCGCGCTCGCGCCCGCCGCGAGGACCGCGGCGATCTGGGCGCCGCGCATGATGCCGCCGGCGGCGACGACGGGCAGGCTCACGGCCTCCCGGATCTGGGCGACCAGCGACAGCAGCCCGATCCCGGCGCCGCCGGTCTCCGGGTGGTCGCGGTGCGTGCCCTGGTGTCCGCCGGCCTCGACGCCCTGCGCGATCACCGCGTCGGCGCCGGACCGCTCGACGGCCCGGGCCTCGTCGGCGGTGGTCGCCGTGACCAGGGTGAACGTGCCGACGCGGTGCAGCGAGTCGACGACCTCGTCACTCGGCACGCCGAAGTGGAACGACACCACGGGCACCGGGTTGTCCAGCAGCACCGCGAGCTTGGTGTCGTAGCCGTCGTCCCGGCCGCACTCGGGGTCGCCGAGCTCGGTCCCGTACCAGGCGGCCTCGCCGGCCAGCTGATGGGCGTAGACGCCGACGGCCGAGGGGTCGGCGGTCTCCGGCTGCGGCATGAAGAGGTTGACGCCGAAGGGGCGTGCGGTCAGGCCCCGCACCTGCTTGATCTCCTGGTACATCCCGTCCGCGGTCTTGTACCCGGCGGCCAGGAATCCCAGCCCTCCCGCCTCGCAGACCGCGGCGGCGAGCTGCGGCACGGAGACGCCGCCCGCCATGGGCGCCTGCACGATCGGGTAGGGGAAAAGATCGGTCAGTGCGGAGGACATGAGCGCATGTTGTCACGTCCTCCGCACAAGTCCGAATCCGGGCTTCCGTCGGCATAGTCCAGAAGCAACGTCCCCACGGAGCCCTGCCGGGGGCGGTCTCAGCACCCCCTCGGAAGCCGCCCGTCAGCGACCGTTGAACGCGTCCTTCAGCCGCGAGAACAGGCCCTGCTGACCCGGCTGACTGTGCCTGCCCGGGGGACGACCCCCGGACCCCCGGCAGAGCACCGGGCACCGCGCGCGGAAGACCCGGAACACCGCCCCAAGCCGCCCGTCAGCGCCCGTTGAACGCGTCCTTCAGTCGCGAGAACAGGCCCTGCTGACCCGGCTGGAACTGGCCCTGGGGCCGTTCCTCGCCGCGGAGTTTGGCCAGTTCGCGCAGGACTCGTTCCTGCTCGGGGTCGAGCTTGGTCGGGGTGGTGACCTCGACGTGGACGATGAGGTCGCCCCGGCCGCCGCCGCGCAGGTGCGTGACGCCGCGCCCGTGCAGCGGGATCGACTGGCCGGACTGGGTGCCCGGGCGGATGTCGACCTCCTCCATGCCGTCCAGCGTCTCCAGCGGCACCTTCGTGCCGAGGGCCGCCGCCGTCATCGGGATGGTGACCGTGCAGTGCAGATCGTCGCCGCGCCGCTGGAAGGTCGAGTGCGGCAGCTCGTGGATCTCGACGTACAGGTCGCCGGCGGGGCCGCCGCCGGGGCCGACCTCGCCCTCGCCCGCGAGCTGGATCCGCGTGCCGTTGTCCACACCGGCCGGGATCTTCACGGTCAGGGTGCGCCGGGAGCGGACCCGGCCGTCGCCCGCGCACTCGGGGCACGGCGTCGGCACGACGGTGCCGAAGCCCTGGCACTGGGGGCAGGGCCGCGAGGTCATGACCTGGCCCAGGAAGGACCGGGTGACCTGCGAGACCTCACCGCGGCCGCGGCACATGTCACACGTCTGCGCCGACGTGCCGGGCGCCGCGCCCTCGCCGTTGCAGGTGTTGCAGACGACCGCCGTGTCGACCTGGATGTCCTTGGTCGTGCCGAAGGCCGCCTCGTCCAGCTCGACCTCGATGCGGATCATCGCGTCCTGGCCCCGGCGGGTGCGCGAGCGCGGCCCGCGCTGCGACGCCGTACCGAAGAACGCGTCCATGATGTCCGAGAAGTTCCCGAAGCCACCCGCGCCGAAGCCGCCCGCGCCGGCGCCACCGGCCTGCGAGAGGGGGTCGCCGCCGAGGTCGTAGACCTGCTTCTTCTGCGGGTCCGACAGCACCTCGTAGGCGGCGTTGATCTCCTTGAACCGCTCCTGGGTCTTCGGATCGGGGTTGACGTCCGGGTGCAGCTCGCGGGCGAGCCTCCGGAACGCCTTCTTGATCTCGTCCTGGGACGCGTCGCGGCGTACGCCGAGTACGGCGTAGTAGTCCGTGGCCACCTACGACTCCGCCAGGATCTGTCCGACGTACCGTGCCACTGCGCGTACCGCTCCCATCGTTCCCGGGTAGTCCATGCGGGTCGGTCCGACCACGCCGAGCTTGGCAACCGCCTCGCCGCCCGAACCGTAGCCCACCGACACGACGGACGTGGAGTTGAGTCCCTCGTGGGCGTTCTCATGACCGATACGGACGGTCACGCCCGGATCCTTCGCCTCGCCGAGGAGCTTGAGGAGCACGACCTGCTCCTCCAGGGCCTCCAGGACGGGCCGGATCACCAGGGGGAAGTCGTGCCCGAAGCGGGTGAGATTGGCGGTGCCGCCGATCATCAGCCGCTCCTCGTTCTCCTCGACCAGCGTCTCCAGCAGGGTGGAGAGCACGGTGGAGACCGTACCGCGGTCCTCCGCCTCGAAGGCGTCCGCGAGATCCTCCACCAGGCTCGGCACGTCCGAGAAGCGCCGTCCCGCGACCCGGCTGTTGAGCCGCGCCCGCAGATCCGCGAGGGACGCCTCCCCGAAGGGCGCCGGGCAGTCGACCATGCGCTGCTCGACCCGCCCGGTGTCCGTGATCAGCACGAGCATCAGGCGCGCGGGCGCCAGGGAGAGCAACTCCACGTGCCGCACGGTCGAGCGGGTCAGCGACGGGTACTGCACGACGGCGACCTGCCGGGTGAGCTGCGCGAGCAGCCGCACCGTGCGGGCCACCACGTCGTCGAGGTCGACGGCGCCCTCCAGGAAGTTCTGGATGGCGCGCCGCTCGGGCGCGGTCATCGGCTTGACGCCGGCCAGCTTGTCGACGAACAGCCGGTAGCCCTTGTCGGTCGGGATGCGCCCGGCGCTGGTGTGCGGCTGGGCGATGAAGCCCTCGTCCTCCAGGGCGGCCATGTCGTTGCGCACGGTCGCCGGGGAGACGCCGAGGTTGTGCCGCTCGGTGAGGGCCTTGGAGCCGACGGGCTCCTCGGTGCCGACGTAGTCCTGGACGATGGCGCGCAGCACCTTCAGCCTGCGTTCACTGAGCATCGCGCACACCTCCAGAAGCCGTCCGCCCGGTGTTCTCCCTGGCACTCACCGTGTTCGAGTGCCAGACTTCCCCGGCCCAGTGTACGGCCGTGGGGTACGCCCCCGGCAAGGCCGGGGCGCCACCGTCGTGCTGGAGCGGCGTACCGGCGCTAGCGTCGCCGTCGTGACGGTGACTTGGGAAGACCTGGGGTGGGAGCGGCTGGCGGCCGGGGTGGGGCGGTGCCGCCTGCCGGGGTGGGACTGCACGGCGGGGCTGGTCGTCGGCGCGGACGCGGCGCTCGCGGTCGACGCCGGGTCGAGCCTCGGCGAGGGCGCGCGGTTGCGGGTGGCGGCGCAGGAGCTCGCCGGGCACCGTGTGACGCATCTCGCGCTGACCCACCCGCACTTCGACCACGTCCTGGGCGCCTCGGCGTTCGCGGGCGCGGAGGTGTTCGGGGCGGTGGGCACGGCCGCGCTGCTGGCGGGGGCCGGCCGGGAGGCGCTGCGGGCGGACGCGGTGGCCGAGGGCCTGGACGCCGGGCTCGCGGAGGAGGCCGCGGACGCCCTCGTCGCGGTGCGGCACGAGGTGTGCGGCGAGTGGACGCTCGACCTGGGCGGCGGCCGGCAGGTGCTGCTGGCCAACGTGGGCCCCGGGCACACCGGCCACGACCTCGCGGTCCTGGTGCCGGGCGAGGTGGAGGTGGTGTTCTGCGGCGACCTGGTGGAGGAGTCCGGAGAGCCGCAGGCCGGTCCCGACGCGGTGCCGTCGCAGTGGCCGGCCGCGCTGGACCGGCTGCTCGGCCTGGGCGGCGAGGACGCGCTGTACGTGCCCGGTCACGGCGCGGTGGTGGACGCGGCGTTCGTGCGGGCCCAACGGGACGCGCTGGCCGCCCGCTTCGGCGTGTCGCGCTGATCACGGCGCCGGCGTTCCTCGTATCGTCGGCAGAATGCGCCAGTACTCCGCCGATCTGACCCCGCCGTGGAAGAAGCCGCAGCCGGTGCCCGAGGTCCCGGCCGACCCCGGTCTGGTGGTCGAGGAGCCCGTCACCGGCTTCTGCGGCGCGGTGATCCGCTGCGAGGCGGGCACGGTGACGCTGGAGGACCGCTTCGGCAAGCACCGGGTGTTCCCGATGGAGCCGCGCGGGTTCCTGCTGGAGGGGCGTGCGGTGACCCTGGTGAGGCCCGCCGCGGGTCCTGCGCGTCCGACCCGTACGGCATCCGGTTCCGTGGCCGTGCCGGGCGCCCGCGCGCGCGTGGCCCGCGCCGGGCGCATCTACGTCGAGGGGCGGCACGACGCCGAGCTGGTCGAGAAGGTGTGGGGGGACGACCTGCGCGTGGAGGGCGTGGTCGTGGAGTACCTGGGGGGCGTGGACGACCTGCCGTCGATCGTCGCGGACTTCGCGCCGGGAGCGGACGCGCGTCTCGGTGTCCTGGTGGACCACCTGGTGCCGGGGTCGAAGGAGTGGCGGATCGCGGAGGCGGTGACGAGCGAGCACGCGCTGGTGGTGGGGCACCCGTACATCGACATCTGGGAGGCGGTGAAGCCGTCGTCGGTGGGCATCGAGGCGTGGCCGCGGGTGCCGCGGGGGGAGGACTGGAAGACGGGGGTGTGCCGGGCGCTGGGGTGGCCGTCCGACAACACGGGTGCGGTGTGGCAGGCCATCCTGGCCAAGGTCGGCTCTTACAAGGACCTGCGGCCGGAGCTGCTGGGACGGGTGGAGGAACTGATCGACTTCGTGACGGCGTAAGGATCTCGCCCCCGCCGCCCCTTCCCGTCCCGACCCGGGGGCGCTGCCCCCGGACCCCCGCTCCTCAAACGCCGGAGGGGCTGATTTCAGCCCGTCCGGCGTTTGAGGACGAGGCCGT
>NZ_WWHX01000695.1 GCF_009862125.1 Streptomyces sp. SID5910 | reverse complement strand
TACTTCGAGCCCCAAGGAGGTCAGCTTCTCCACGATGACCTCCGCGGGCACGGACAGCCTGGCCGCCGAGGCGAGGACTTCGTACAGCGGAACCGGTCCGTCCCGGTCGAGACGGAGGTGGCCCTGGTCCGCCAGTCGGCCGAGGAACGTGTCCTTGTGGCCCGGCAGTCCAGTGACGCGCGTGGTGAAGCCGAACGCTTCGAGACGCTCGGTCACCTGCCGGGGAGAGGCCCCGATGAGAGCCGCGATACGCAGGACGTCCCGCAGCGGTACCGCCGCGTCGGCACGCCGCGCGTAGGGGTGTGCCGCGGGGGTCAGAAGCGTCACGTCGCTCGGCTGGACCGACGTGGGCATCGGGATGTGCGGCGGCAGCAGCCCGTAGAGGCGGAGTCTGCTCACGACCTCTGCGGGGGGCAGGCCGGTGTCCAGGGCGATCAGGACGACATCGGCGACGGAGACGACCGCACCGTCCTGGCGCCAGGGCGCGACCCCGCCGGGGGGCTGCCTCAGCATCGCGAGGTCCGCTTCACGCGGAGCGGCGGGCTGCGTTGGCAGGGCGAAGCCCATGGCGCCGATCTCCGCCGCCATCTCGTGGGGGTCGACGCCCCGAAGGAACGCGGTGTGCAGAACGAGGCCCGGGGGAGCGGACCGGTCGCCCACCATCGCTCCCCAGATCGCGCTGGTCCAGCCGTACTCCTCGTACTCCCGGAGGAGGGCCGGGGCGAGGGCCTCCTGGGCGGCGGAGACGCTCACCCTGTATCCCAGAGAGCGCAGGTCCCCCACGACGTCACCGACCGGCCGGTCCGTCCTCGCGGCGATGGCCAGCACGTCGGAGGCCCGCACGCCGCTGGCGGGGTGCAGCGGGAACCCGTTCCGGAATTCCCGGCTGAGCAGGCGCCGTGTCTCTTCCGGGTGTTCCGCGGCGTGCTCCTCGCCCAGCACGGTGAGGCCGAAGGCCCGCAGCCAGCCGGCCGCCCGGCGGATGTCGACGCCGAAGCGGTGGTGAGCCCCGACGAGATGCGCCGCCGACACCGCGGCGTCGGCACCGAGCCAAGGGGGTCGGCCGTCGAGGCCCGTACTGAGCAGGCGGAGGGCGAGTTCGTCCGCCTCCTCGGTGACGGGGTCGAGGTCCGGGACGGTGAAGCCGAAGTCCCGCATGCGTTGCGCTGCCTCACCGACACCGATGCCGAACTCGAAGTGTGCTCTGAGCAGATGGCCGGGTGCCACCGTTCCCGTGGCGGACGGGGCACCCCGGTAGGTGAAGTCCATGGCGACCAGGTCCCTGCTCATCAAGGCCCTGTTGATCTCGTCGGTGTCGGGGTCACCCTCGGACGGGCCGGGAGTGTCCAGGCCCAGGAGTGCCGTGCGGGAGACGGCCTCCCGATACGTGATCCCGCAGGTGGCGGCGATGAGGGCGGCGAACGCCGGAGACCTTGTGGGAGTGGTGCGCTCCCTTGCCGACCACCCGGCCTTGCGCGCGTCGATATCTCTCCTGGTGCCGATCAACGCGTCCGTGGGCAGGGCGGGCAGGACGTGGGCGACCTGGTCCAGCTCCGGCACCAGGCCGGCCAGCGCGGTCAGGACGGGATGGGGTCGGTGGGCCAGCAGCCGCCACAACCGGAAGGAGTCGCTCGCCATCGCATAGGGAGTCCGTCGCCGGGGCTGCCTTGTGGAGTCGTCTCTGACATCGCGAGACCCGATGATGTCCGGGTCCGGCGGGAAGAAGCCCGTCACGGCGACCGAGGCCGTGCGGCCGTCCACCTCCCACTCGAAGCCCGCCCGGCCGGCCGCCTCGGTGATGAGGTCGGCGAGGCGGGGGCTGCCGTCCGCGACCTCGGTGAGCCAGGCGTGGTCCAGGATCGGCGGGTCGGCGGCCAGCAGAGTCGGCAGGGCGCCGCGCACCAGGTGCTCGACCTGGCGGCAGATGTCGTCGTCCAGGATCTCCGTGCGATCCACCGACAGGCGTCGAGGCCGGGACGCTCCCGCCAGGTTCACTACGGCCCCGCGCAGGATCGGCTCCCCGCCGGGGCCGCTCAGGATTCCGCGCCGTACCCGCGGCTCGCAGTGGATGCCGTCCACGAGGAGCCCGCCGCCGTCCCGGCACCACACGACCTGGCCGTCGGTGCCGTCGGACCACGTCGCGAGGTGGCCGTGGGCGTTGTAACCGTCGGGGCGTATGCCCAGGGCCTCGCGGGGACGGGGCGTCTCGGCGGCCCAGGAGGCGCGGCGGGTGCCGTGCGCCGCCGTCGTGTCGAACTCCGCGATCCCCAGCAGCCTGCGCAGTTCGTGAACGCATGAGGGGGCTCTGTCACCGTCCCGGAGATACAGCCGCACGGTCGTGCCGATGGTGCCGGGGTGGCCGGTGGAGCGGACTCGGAAGTAGTGGCCGGGTCCGGTGATCAGTACGGTGATCTCCCGCGGCCGTCCCTCCACCGCGTCCATGTGGCACGTCGTCACCCGGATCTCGTCGGCGAGCATGAAGTAGCTCAGCACACCGATGCCGAAACGGCTGTTGGGGTGCATGGTGACCCCGCGGCCGGCCCACTCCAGACGTTCCTCCTGGAACCGGGGGAGATCCGTGAACCGGATGCCGGCCTGGGAAAAGACCTCCGACAGCGTCAGCTCGTCCATGCCCACGCCGTTGTCCCGGCACTCCAGGTAGTGCCTGCCCTCCTCCTCGTCCCAGCCCTGCTCGAACTCGATCCGCCCCCGGTACGGGCTGTGCGGGTCCGCCGCCTGGGTGCGGGCACGGCGGTAGCGGCAGGCGTCCAGCGCGTTCTGGTACAGCTCGCGAATGGCGAGGGAACGGTCGCGGTAGAGGTTCTCGCCCATGAGCAGTTCCTGAACGCGCTCCTCGTCGATACGGAAGCGGATGACACCGCCGACCGTGACGGGCCGCCCGGCCTCGTCGACCTCGCGGACGTCGTCGGCCCGGGTGTAGAGCGGAAGCCCGCCGAACTCGGGCACACCGGCGTGCCGTACGGAACGCAGCAGTGGTTCCAGGCTCCGGGTGTGCTCGGTGAGCGCCGCGACCGCCGCCGGGTGGGAGCAGGACGCCTGCAAGGCGACATCGTCTCCCGTGAACCGCCATTTCGCCGTCGCGACGGTGCCGAGGAAGCCGCGCAGGTCGAGCGCGTCGGGAATGCCGACGTGCCGGACGATCACCGAGGACAGGTCCGTGGCCTCGATCGCCAGGTGATGGGCGAGGGCGAACAGGGGACCGACCAGGCGTTCCCGTACGCCCTGGAAGTCACGGCCGTGGAAGTCGAGGTCGAAGGGGTGGGCCCGCAGGTGGTCGGCCCGGGCCGGGTCGAAGAGCTCGTGAGGTCCGGCCTGCGCGCAGGACAGCAGCCGCAGCAGCAGGTCCGGATCGAGGACGACTCGCAGGTCGTCGAGATCGCCCGGCGCGGGCAGCAGGCCGTCGATCCGGCCCGGCTGCCGCTTCACCCACTGGTGGAACAGCCACCAGCCGATCTCCGGACGCCCGTCCGTACGGTCCTTGAGCGTGCCCATCTCCGCGCGCCGGGCGAGCCGCTCGTGGGCGCGCACCACCACCTCGTACATCCGCCGCACCTCGCTGGGGGCGGCCTGCTGGCCGAGGTCGGTCGGGTCCACGTCCCGCAGCCGGAGGGCCGTGCGCGCCCGGTGGGCCTGGTGGAGGAAGGGGAGCAGGGCGACGAGCGCCGCCTCGGCCGGCTCCAGGAAGCCGTCGCCCCGGTCCCACAGGTGGAGGACGATCCTGTTGACCCGCGCGGCCGTCCGCCGCCCCGAGCCGTGGTCGAGCCAGGGGTCGTCGTCCAGGCCGACGCGCGCCTCCTCGTAGGCGGCGGCCAGCCGGCGGGCGAACTCCTGCGCCTGTGTCCGCAGTGCTTCGCGGCGTTCGCCGCGCTCCGGTCGCACCAGCTTCCAGACGGGCGTGTTCGCCACGTCGTCGGCCCAGTCCGGCAGCGCGGGGGCGGTGACCTGCCGCTGTTTCGCTCCGTCGGTGCGGCGCTGCTGCCGCGCCTCGCGTGCCATCCGCTGCCACTGCTGCCAGGTCGGGACGCGCAGTGCCGGGTCCCGTTGCCGCTGCCGGGCGATCTGCTGGAGCGCGTCCAGGAACAGCTTCAGCTCGTCGTCCCGCCGGGGAATGATGCGCAGGTCCACCCAGCCCGAGACGGTGTTGTCCGGCGGCACGGCCTCGTCGCGCGGGGAGTGCTGTTTCATCGCGGCGCACACGGACGCGGCCTGCGGGTGCTCCGCCAGCCGGACGAGCCGGGCCAGCGCCGTCCAGTAGTCGTGCGGTTCCGTCATCTCTCGCGCTCCCCGTGCGTCCCGGCCACGAGTCGGCCGACCCGGCCGACTCGGGAACGTCCACGCTACCGGCCTGACCTGCGCGGAGAGGCGGAGTCGCGCGGCTGACCCCGCCCCACGCCAGTGTTCCGGCACCCAGCATCGTCGGCGCCAGCGCCTCTTGCCCGATCCGAAGGACCTGCCGTGGACCCGCTTCTCGTCGCCGCTCTGTGCGGCCTCGTCATCCCGTTGACCGTCGCCGTCACAGCCGTGCTCATCGCCCGCTACGCCCTGGACGGCACGGACTCCAAGGACCGGGCGCGGGTGCTGACCGCGCTGGCGGAGGTCGTCCGCGCGCTCCGGGGCAAGCGATGACGGCCCTCCGCCGCCGCTTGTGAACGTGTGACTCACGGCACTTTTCCGAGTGACCCGGCCAGCGATGGGCATGAGCCTGCCTGGCGGCCCGGAGGTCTCACCATGCGATACCGCAGGGGGGAATTTCGGACGCTCGATAGAATGAACCGACCGCAGTACAGGTACGTACGTGCGGAAAGAGACGGATTGAGCGAGGAGCGCACGTGGGCCTTGTCGTGCAGAAGTACGGAGGCTCCTCCGTAGCCGATGCCGAGGGCATCAAGCGCGTCGCCAAGCGGATCGTGGAAGCGAAGAAGAACGGCAACCAGGTGGTCGCCGTCGTTTCCGCGATGGGCGACACGACGGACGAGCTGATCGATCTCGCGGAGCAGGTTTCCCCGATCCCTGCCGGGCGCGAGCTCGACATGCTGCTGACCGCCGGGGAGAGGATCTCCATGGCCCTGCTGGCCATGGCGATCAAAAACCTGGGCCACGAGGCCCAGTCCTTCACCGGCAGCCAGGCCGGCGTCATCACCGACTCGGTCCACAACAAGGCCCGGATCATCGACGTCACGCCGGGCCGTATCCGCACCTCGGTGGACGAGGGCAACATCGCCATCGTGGCCGGCTTCCAGGGCGTCAGCCAGGACAGCAAGGACATCACCACGCTGGGCCGCGGCGGGTCCGACACCACGGCCGTCGCTCTCGCCGCCGCGCTCGACGCGGACGTCTGTGAGATCTACACCGACGTCGACGGCGTGTTCACCGCCGACCCGCGCGTGGTGAAGAAGGCGAAGAAGATCGACTGGATCTCCTTCGAGGACATGCTGGAGCTCGCGGCCTCCGGCTCCAAGGTGCTGCTCCACCGCTGTGTGGAGTACGCCCGCCGGTACGACATCCCGATCCACGTGCGGTCCAGCTTCAGCGGACTCCAGGGCACGTGGGTCAGCAGCGAGCCGATCAAGCAAGGGGAAAAGCAGGTGGAGCAGGCCCTCATCTCCGGAGTCGCACACGACACGTCGGAGGCCAAGGTCACGGTCGTCGGCGTGCCCGACAAGCCGGGCGAGGCCGCCGCGATCTTCCGGACGATCGCCGACGCCCAGGTCAACATCGACATGGTCGTGCAGAACGTGTCCGCCGCCTCCACGGGCCTGACGGACATCTCCTTCACCCTGCCGAAGTCCGAGGGCCGCAAGGCCATCGACGCGCTGGAGAAGAACCGCTCCGGCATCGGCTTCGACTCGCTGCGCTACGACGACCAGATCGGGAAGATCTCGCTGGTGGGCGCCGGGATGAAGACCAACCCGGGCGTCACCGCCGACTTCTTCACCGCCCTGTCCGACGCGGGCGTCAACATCGAGCTCATCTCGACCTCCGAGATCCGCATCTCGGTCGTCACCCGCAAGGACGACGTGAACGAGGCCGTGCGCGCCGTGCACACCGCCTTCGGGCTGGACTCCGACAGCGACGAGGCCGTCGTCTACGGGGGCACCGGGCGCTGATGTCCGACATCCAAGGCGCCGGGCGCACCGGACGGCCGGCCCTGGCCGTCGTCGGAGCGACCGGCGCCGTCGGTTCGGTGATGCTCCAGATCCTGTCCCAGCACGCGGACATCTGGGGTGACATCCGTCTGATCGCCTCACCCCGCTCGGCCGGCCGCAAGCTGGCCGTGCGCGGCGAGGAGGTCGAGGTGGTGGCGCTCACCGAGGAGGCCTTCGACGGCGTCGACGTCGCCATGTTCGACGTGCCCGACGAGGTCTCCGCGCAGTGGGCGCCCGTCGCCGCCGCCAAGGGCGTGGTGGTGGTCGACAACTCGGGCGCGTTCCGGATGGACCCGGACGTGCCCCTCGTCGTGCCCGAGGTCAATCCGCACGCGCTGCGGATGCGGCCGCGCGGCATCGTCGCCAACCCGAACTGCACGACGCTGTCCATGATCGTCGCGCTGGGCGCGCTGCACGCCGAGTTCGGGCTGCGCGAGCTGGTCGTCTCCTCGTACCAGGCGGTGAGCGGGGCCGGGCGGGACGGGGTGGACACGCTGCGCCGGCAGCTGTCGCTGGTGGCCGGCAGCGAGCTGGGCACGCACCCCGGCGACGTGCGGCGGGCCGTCGGCGACGACACCGGTCCCTTCCCGGAGCCGGTCGCGCTGAACGTCGTACCGTGGGCCGGTTCGCTGCGCGAGGACGGCTGGTCGTCGGAGGAGATGAAGGTGCGGGACGAGTCCCGCAAGATCCTCGGACTGCCGCACCTGCCGGTGGCGGTGACGTGCGTACGGGTCCCCGTGGTGACGACCCATTCCCTGACCGTGCACGCCCGCTTCGAGGGTGAGGTCACCGTCGACAAGGCACGCGAGATCCTGGCCACCGCGCCCGGTGTCGTCCTCTTCGACAACCCGGCCGCCGGTGAGTTCCCCACCCCCGCCGACGTGGTCGGCACCGACCCGACCTGGGTCGGCCGGGTGCGGCGGGCCCTGGACGACCCGACGGCGCTCGAACTCTTCGTGTGCGGGGACAACCTGCGCAAGGGGGCCGCGCTGAACACCGCGCAGATCGCGGAGCTGGTGGCGGCCGAGTTCGCCTGAAGAGGGATCAGCCCGTAAAAAGCCCTGGTTGCCGTGGGGTTCGTTTGTAGGATCGATGAAGGAGATGTGATCCGGTAGTCGGTCCTGACCACTTGTAGCCGGCACCTGTGGCATCAGAGGATTTCCTCCCCGCCCTCCGCAACCGTGCGGAGGGCGGGGAGCGTCTTTGCGGTCACCCATGGAGGGCGCGGGGCGTGTGGATCGGCGCGGGGGCGCCGAGAGCGGGCGTGGGGACGCCCGTTCACATGGACATAGGGGAAGAGCGGGACGATGAGGGCCTATGACGCACCGTCGGCCGGGTGGCCGCCCGGCGGACACGGGAACGTGACGCCCGGCACGTACAACCCTCACGGGGTCGGACGTGTCCAACTGGCGTGGCAGAGGTTCTCGAATTCACCGCAGCGCGTGGCCCCGCAGTGCGGGCTCCCGTCCGGCCGGTCCGTCCCCGTGTGGCCGGCGCGGCCGGTGGCATGCCGGTGATCGCGCCGATGCCCGCAGCGCGGCCGGCCCGCATATCGAATCAGCGTGACGGCGCCGACGACGTCGTGGCGGCGGGCACCACCGTCGACCATCTCACCGAGACCTACCGCGCCCACTACCGGTCGCTGCTCGGTCTCGCCGCTCTCCTCCTCGACGACACCGCCTCCTGCGAGGACGTCGTCCAGGAGGCCTTCATCCGCGTCCACTCGGCGCGCAAACGCGTGCGCGACCCCGAGAAGACGCTGGCGTACCTGCGGCAGACCGTCGTCAACCTCTCGCGCTCGGCGCTGCGCCGCCGCATCCTCGGCCTGAAGCTGCTCTCGAAGCCCATGCCGGACATGGCGAGCGCGGAGGAGGGCGCCTACGACCAGCTGGAGCGCGACTCCCTGATCAAGGCGATGAAGGGGCTCCAGCGCCGGCAGCGCGAGGTCCTGGTCCTGCGGTACTTCGCCGACATGACCGAGGCGCAGGTCGCCGAGACGCTCGGCATATCGCTGGGCTCGGTGAAGGCGTACGGCTCGCGCGGGATCGCGGCGCTCAGGGTGGCCATGGAGGCGCCGGCATGAGCGACGGCAACGAGGCACGGCATGACGCCGACGAGGGTCACGAGCCGGCCGAGCCGACCGGGCAAGAGCCGAAGCACACGCACGCTGGGAACGGAACTGTGAACCACGGCCCCGCCGACCAGGGCCCCGGCACTCAGGGGCCCGCCGGGCTCGCCCCCGACGAGCTGGCGCTGCGCAGGCTGCTGCACAGCGCCGTGCAGGACATGGAGCCGAGCGACGGCACCCTGGACCACCTCCGCCGGGCGGTACCGGCCCGGCGGGCCCGCAAGCGCCAGGCCGTCGTCGGCATGGCGGCCGCCGCCCTCTTCATCGGCACGGCGGTCCCGGCCCTCGTCCACGTCTCGGGCGCCACCGGTCCCGGCGCCGACCCGTCCGTGGCGGGCAACGCCTCGCAGGCGCAGGGCGGCACCAGCCAGGGCAAGGACCCGGCGGGCGGCCAGAGCGGCATCGCCGGCTCCTCCGGGCAGCCCGAGGGCAAGGAGAAGTCCGACCCCGAGGAGAAGCCGAAGGACGAGGAGACCGGCTCCGCCACGGGCTCGGCCACCGGTGTCGGACCCTCCGCCAGCAGCCCCGCCGACCTGCCGCCGTGCAGGGCGCAGCAGCTCGGCCCGGCCGTCGCGAGCAGCGCCGCCCCCGACTCCGCGGGCGCCGTCTACGGCTCCTTCCGCGTCACCAACGTCTCCTCGGACAGCTGCACCGTCACCGGCCCCGGCGGCGTGGCCGCCGTCCCGCAGGGCGCGGCGGACCCGGCCAAGATCGGCACGGCACGGCACGCGGCCGGTGACGCCGCCGCCGCGCTGCCCGACCCGTCACTGGAGTCGGCGGCGCTGACGCTGGCGTCGGGCGCCTCCTACGAGGTGAAGTTCGCCTGGGTGCCGTCGGAGACCTGCCCGACCACCGGCGGCGGCACCGGCGGCACCGGCGATCCCTCGCCCGCTCCGTCGCCCACCACCGAGGAGCCGACCGCGTCCGCCGGCACCTCCACCGGCGGCGACACCGGCACCACGACGCAGCTCGTCACCGAGGAGGGCCCGGCCGACGGCAGCGTGACGGTCTCCTACAGCCCGGAGGGCGGCTCGGGACCGGCCGCGGTCACCGTGCCCAACGCGTGCGCGGGGACCGTGTACTGGACGGGCGTGCTGGCCGGCACGTGACGGGCAGCCGGCCGGCGGCGGACCCTCGACCGGTGCCTGCCTGTGCGCTCAGACCCCGGACGGGCTGCGGCGGGGCTCCTGACCCGCGTCCGCGCCGGTGACGTCCTCGTCCGGGACCAGGCCCAGCTCGGCGTCCCGGGCGAGCTCCGCCTCCCGGCGCAGCAGCCGGAACCACATGAAGACGACGAAGCCCACGAAGGCGAACCACTCGGCGGTGTAGCCGAGGTTCTGGAAGGCCTTCAGGTCCAGGCCGGTGTTCTGCGGCGCGCTCACCGGCACGGCCCGCATCCCGGAGTCGCCCTCGTTGAGCGTGACCCACGCGTCGTACACGTCGTACGGCACCAGGTTCACCAGCGAGGCCGCGCTGATCGCGCCGGTCTGGCCCTCGGGCCACCCGGAGCGGGAGCTGACGCCGTTGTCGCCGGGCGTCTCGGAGGCCTGGAGCGCGCCGGTGACGGTGACCTCGCCGGCGGGCGGGGCCGGGACCTTCGCCGGGTCGGGCTCGCCGGGCAGCCAGCCCCGCACGACGGGCAGCGCCCGGCCGGCGTCGGTGCGCAGCAGCGTGAGGACGTAGTAGCCCTGCCGGTCGTCCAGCTTCCGGTCCGGCACGAGCAGCTGCTCCCCGTACCGGCCGCTCGCGGTGGCCTGCTTGCCGACCGTCGCCTTGTCGACGGGCAGCAGCCCGGTCAGCGGGCGGGCCGCCTCGTGCCGCGCCGACTCGGCCTGGGTGGTGGCGTCGTTGTGGTCCTGCACCCGGTCCTCGAACCGGCCCAGCTGCCACGACCCCATGAAGACGCAGAAGGGGATGGCGAGCACGACGAAGACGTTGATTCCCCACCACCGGGGGGTCAGCAGAAACCGGTACACGCCCTCCACGGTACGGGGCGTGCCCGGGCGACCGGTCCGCGGGGCTGTGGATGAGCGGGGCGCGAGCGAGGTTTTCCACAGGCTGGGGATCTGATCTGCGCTTTGTCGGCGCGGAAGGGCACTATGGGGCCATGACTGAGAGCTACGGGTCCGGCTCACCGGATCAGCAGGGCACGCGGGACGTACGGGACGGCGTGCGGGACGGCGTGCGGGGACGGCGCGAGGGGATGCCGGACTGGGAGAAGCGGTTCCGGGCGCCGCGGGTCTCGCTGCCCGACTGGGCCGAGGACGCGCCGGACCACTCCCTGTTCGTGTCGAACGCGACGGGGACGTACGAGCTGTACGCCTGGGACCGCGCGACCGGCGAGCAGCGCCAGGTCACGAACCGGCCCAACGGCACGACGGACGGCGTCCTCTCCCCGGACGGCGCGTCGATCTGGTGGTTCGACGACAAGGACGGCGACGAGTTCGGCGTCTGGCGCCGCCAGCCCTTCGTGGGCGGCGAGGACGAACTCGCGGTGCCGGGCCTCGACCCGTCCTACCCGGCGGGTCTCGCCCTCGGCCGGGACGGGCGGACGGCGGTGGTCGGCCGCTCGACCGACGAGGACGGTACGACGATCCATCTCGCGCACACGGGCGCCGCCCCGGTGGAGATCTACCGCCACCGCGAGTCCGCGGGCGTCGGCGACCTGTCCCACGACGGCACGCTGATCGCGATCGAGCACACCGAGCACGGCGACGCCATGCACTCCGCGCTGCGCGTCCTGCGCCCCGACGGCACGACGGTCGCCGAGCTCGACGACACCGACGGCGGCGAGAAGGAGCTGGGCCTGGAGGTCCTCGGCTTCGCGCCCGTCGACGGCGACACCCGCCTGCTCATCGGCCACCAGCGCCGGGGCCGCTGGGAGCCCCTGGTGTGGGACGTGGCGACGGGCGAGCAGACCGACCTCGCGCTGGAGCTGCCGGGCGACGTGAGCGCCGAGTGGTACCCGGACGGCAGCGCCCTGCTGATCGTGCACGGCTTCGAAGCCCGCAGCGAACTGTTCCGGTACGACTTCGCCGAGCGCGCGCTGGTGGAGATCGAGACGCCCGCGGGCACCGTCTCCGGGGCGACGGCCCGACCCGACGGCAGCGTGGAGTACCTGTGGTCGTCGGCCGCCGAGCCGTCGGCGGTCCGCTCGACGACGGGCCGGGTCGTCCTGGACCCGCCGGGCATGAAGTCGCCCGGCTCGGTCCCGGTGGAGGACGTGTGGGTGGACGGCCCGGGCGGCCGCATCCACGCCCTCGTCCAGAAGCCGGCCGGCACGACCGGCCCGCTCCCGACGGTCTTCGACATCCACGGCGGACCGACCTGGCACGACAGCGACTCCTTCGCCGCGGGCCCGGCCGCCTGGGTCGACCACGGGTACGCGGTGGTCCGCGTCAACTACCGCGGCTCCACGGGGTACGGGCGGGCCTGGACCGACGCCCTCAAGCACCGGGTCGGTCTCATCGAGCTGGAGGACATCGCGGCGGTGCGCGAATGGGCGGTCACCTCGGGCCTCGCCGACCCGGCCCGCCTGATCCTCACCGGCGGCTCCTGGGGCGGCTATCTGACCCTGCTCGGCATCGGCACCCAGCCCGAGGCGTGGACGCTGGGCATCGCCGCCGTCCCGGTCGCCGACTACGTCACCGCGTACCACGACGAGATGGAGGGCCTGAAGGCCCTGGACCGCACGCTGCTCGGCGGCACCCCCGAGGAGGTCCCCGACCGCTTCGAGGCGTCCTCGCCGCTGACCTACGTCGACCAGGTCAAGGCCCCGGTGTACATCTCGGCGGGCGTCAACGACCCACGCTGCCCGATCCGCCAGATCGACAACTACGTCGACCGCCTGGAGGCAAGGGGCGCCACCCACGAGGTCTACCGCTACGACGCGGGCCACGGCTCCCTGGTCGTCGACGAACGCATCAAGCAGGTGGCCCTGGAACTGGACTTCGCGGCGAGGCACCTGCCGCGGGGGTAGTTTTTGCGCCCCGGTCGACGCAGGAGCCGTGCCTTCCTGGCCGGCTTCCCGGCCGACCGAGCCGGGTGGCGGCGTCGCGTCTTGGCCGCCCGAGTCGGGCGGCGGCGTCGCGTATCGGCCGACCGAGCCGGGTGGTGGCGTCGCTTCCTGGCCGACCGAGTCGGGTGGTGGGTGGGCGTAGGCCGGGGGTCCAGGGGGCGGAGCCCCCTGG
>NZ_WWHX01000694.1 GCF_009862125.1 Streptomyces sp. SID5910 | reverse complement strand
TGCTGCTCGTCCCCGGCCCGCCGGGCACGCCGCCCGGTGGCCGCGGGCAGGGCCTGCGGAGAGGCGGGGGCACCCCCCGGGGAGGCGGGCACGCCCTGCGGCGGCACGGTCCCGCCCAGTCCGGTGTTGGAGGCGGCGGCGCCCCCGGCGTGTTCGGCGGCCATGACGACGGCACCCTCGGATACACCGGCGGACGCCGGTCCGGGCTGGTCGTCGCCCGCACCCTCCGCGGGCCGTCCCCGCCGGCGTCCGGTACCGCCGGACCCCTCGGCCGGCGACGCCTGCGCCGGCACCGGAAGTGCCGCCGGCGCCTGGGCCGCACGCCGCCTGCGCCGACCGGTCGGCGTGCCGGACTCCCCCTCGGAACCGGCGGCGCCGTCCGCGCCCTCGTCGGACGGGCCCCCGACCTCGCTCTCCAGGAAGGCGTCAGTGGACGCCCGCCGGGCCCGGCGCCGCCCGCCGGCGGGCTCCTGGGCCGGAACCTCCGGAGCACTCCCCGCGTCGGCGGCCGGGGCGACGGCCGCTACGGCGCCCGCCCCGCCCCCGATCGGCACTTCGAGGACGTACGCGCTGCCGCTCATGCCCGGCACCTCGTGCGTCTGGAGCACACCGCCGTGGGCCCGCACGATCCCGCGCACGATCGGCTCGTGCACCGGGTCTCCCCCGGCGTACGGCCCGCGCACCTCGATCCGTACGACGTTGCCGCGCTGCGCCGCCGCCACGACGACGGTGTTGTCCAGGTAACCGCCCGCCGACACGGGCGTGTTGCCGGTCGCGTCGACGCCCGCGACGTCCGCGACGAGATGCGCCAGCGCGGTGGCCAGCAGCCGCGGGTCGACCTCGGCCTCGATGGGCGGCGCGTGCACGGCGAACTGCACCCGCCCCGGCCCGATCAGCTCGACGGCACCGTCGACACCGGAGGCGACGACGGCGTCCAGCATCACCTTCGTACGGGAGACGTTCTCGCTGCCGACGTCGAGGCGCTGGTAGCCGAGGACGTTGTCGATGAGGGTGGTGATCCGCGTGTACCCGGCCGACAGGTGGTGGAGCACCTGGTTGGCCTCGGGCCACAGCTGCCCGGCGTCGTCGGCGGCCAGCGCGGCCAGCTCGTGGCGCAGCTCCTCCAGCGGCCCCCGCAGGGAGGTCCCGAGGAGGGTGAGCAACTGCTCGTGCCGGGCGGCGAGCGCCTCGTACCGGTCCTTCTCCCGCTCACCGAGCGCGGCGTAGCGGTCCTCGTTCGCGGCGAGTTCCTCCGCGTGCTTCTCGCGGAGCTCCTCCAGCTCGGTCACGTGCTGCTGGCGCAGCGCGGTCAGCTCGGAGCCGTGCTCCTCGGACATCCGCTCCAGTTCCTCGGCGTGCCGCTGCTCCGCCTCCTCGTGCTCCTTGACGAGGGCGTCGTGGGGCCGCCGGTCGATGAAGGTCATGACGGCGCCGACGAGCTGGTCGCCGTCGCGTACGGGCGCGGTCGTCAGGTCGACCGGCAGCTTGTCGCCGTTCTTTGAGTACAGCACCTGCCCGCGCACCCGGTGCTTGCGCCCGGAACGCAGGGTGTCGGCGAGCGGCGACTCGTCGTACGGGAAGGGGGAGCCGTCGGCGCGCGAGTGCAGGACGAGGGTGTGCAGCTCACGGCCGCCGAGGTCGCTGGCCCGGTAGCCGAGGATCTGGGCGGCGGCCGGGTTGACGAGGACGATGCGCCCGTCGGTGTCGGTGCCCACGACGCCCTCGGAGGCGGCCCGCAGGATCATCTCGGTCTGCCGCTGCGAACGCGCCAGCTCGGCCTCGGTGTCGACGGTGCCGGTCAGATCGCGGACGACGAGCATCAGCAGTTCGTCGCCGGTGTAGCCGTAGCCGTCGTAGGCCTGCTGCCCGTTCTCCAGGTTGGCGCTGGCGACCTCGACGGGGAACTCGGTGCCGTCCGTGCGCCGGGCGACCATCCGCGTCGGCTTGGTGCGCACACGCGGGTCGATGTGGTCCGGGCGCCGCATGGAGCCGGGGATGAGCCGCGAGTCGAACTGGGGCAGCAGATCGAGCAGGCCGCGTCCGACCAGCGCGGTGCCCGGTGCCTCGAAGGCCTCCAGCGCGATGGAGTTCGCGTTGACGACGGTGCCGTTGGCGTTGACCAGGACCAACGCGTCCGGCAGCGCGTCCAGTATGGCTGCGAGGCGAGCAGCGCCTCGGGATGGCCTGCTGCTCACGAGACGCTTCCCTCCTGTTACCGCACTTGCCGACCGCCTGGGCCATCTTGCCAACCGGCCCGCAGCGTGTCACGCGAGGGAGTCTAAGCGCTGGGGCCCGGTCGGCGGCGCGGGATGGGACGGAGGTCGCACGAGGAAGTGACGCAGAACGTGTGACCGGGTGCCTACGCGCCGCGCTGCGCCCGCAGATCGGGCAGGAGCGGCACCATGCCGTTCCAGCGGGAGACCTGGCAGCCGTCGCCGCGGTCGTAGCGCGCGTCGACGGGGCGCCCGGCCCAGGTGCCGGTGACGTGCGCGGTGGCCGGGCCGCCGTACTGCATGGTGCAGAGGCTGCCCTGCGGGACGGGCGCGAAGGTGTCCTGCCCCCAGCGCGTGTCCCGGTCGAGCGCGGCGCAGGCGCCGGCCGGGTCGGGGTGGCTGCCGCCGTCCGGGTGGCAGTACAGCTCGTACGTACCGTCCGCGCCCGGACCGGCGTCCCGGACGGTGACCGTCAGGTGATCACCGGCCCGGTCCTCGTCGCGGACCGGCGGCGGCATGAGTGCGCCGGCGCCCGTGCCGGCGCGGGCGCCGGGGTCGGCGTGGCCGTGGGCGGCCGCGGGCTCGGCGGCCAGGGTGACGAGAGCGGCGAGTGAGGCGGCGGCCGCGCCGAGAAGGCGGGCGGCGTCGAGGCGGGTGTCGAGGCGCATGACGTGACTAACGCTCCGTCCGTCCGGACGTTGCGCGCCCCCGCCACAAGTGCTTTGCCCTGCGACCCGCCTGCCTAGTACCGTGGGGGTCGATTGGTGACAGCGCGCTCAACTGTGTCATCATCGGCACGCGCCACTCGCGCTCGCACGCGAGATGGTGATGTTGTCTGGAGGCGTCGCCTAGTCCGGTCTATGGCGCCGCACTGCTAATGCGGTTTGGGTCTTAAAGCCCATCGAGGGTTCAAATCCCTCCGCCTCCGCACATGAACGACGAAGCCCCGGCCCTGCGGCCGGGGCTTCGTCGTTCACCGGAGTCCCACCGGCGCGCCCCGCCGGGCCCATGGTGACGTTTCCGCAGGTCACAAGGGGTGCGGCAAACGGATTTCACATGACGGCGGCAGTCATGTAATGTTCTTCCTGTCGCCGCGAGCGGGCCGAAAGGACCGGGAGCGGCGGGAAAACAGAACAAGACAAGCACTCGTAGCTTAACGGATAGAGCATCTGACTACGGATCAGAAGGTTGCAGGTTCGAATCCTGCCGAGTGCACATTGACCGAAGGCCCCGGAGAGATCCGGGGCCTTCGGTGTTTCGCGTCGGTAGTGGTGTTGCCGGGCCGAGGTGCCGTGGAAGGTTCCGCGGCGCCTCGGCCCTTTGTGCAGCAGTGGTCAGGCGTTGTCCGCGGTCTTGCGGCGGCGTGCGGTGAAGAACGCTCCGGCGCCGAGGGCGGCGGTGAGGGCGCTCGTGAGGGCGAGCGTCGTCGTGGAGGACGCTCCGGTGGCGGCGAGGCTGCCGCTCTCGGCGGTCGTCGTGGTCACCGTCTGCTCGGACGTGCCGCCCTGCGCCGAGGTGCCCGCGCCGGTCGTGCCCGTGCCCGCTCCGGTGTCCGTACCGGGCTTCGCGGTGTCCGGCCGCTTGTCGTCGTCCTCGTCGGGCCGGCCGGGCTGGGCCTCGTCGACCGTGCCGGGCTCGCTGCCCGCGGGCAGGAGCGCGAAGTCGTAGCGCTTCATCGGGCCCAGGACGCAGGGGTTGTACGCGTCGGAGGCGTCGCCCGCGAGCAGGGCGAAGGCGTCGGCGGCCGGGGCCTCGGGGCCGACCTTCATCCGCAGATTCACGTCGCTTCGCTCGCCGGGCTTCATGACGTCGATGTGCGCGATGTGCGTGGGCCCGTCACTGGGAAGGGCCTGCCAGCCAGAGCCGTTGGACCACTCCACCGCCAACTGGCTCTTCACGTCCGCTCCCTCGCCCACCACGTGGAAGAAGGCCAGGGGGTCGACCGACAGCGTGCGGGTGGTGCCGTTGGTCACGCGGAGGGTGAAGTCGACGGTGCTCCCGGCGACGACCTTGGACGGCAGTCCGACCACGAGCGAGGTCAGCCCGTTCTCGCGGACGCACTCCTTGGCGGCGGCCAGCGCCGCTTCGGCGGCCTCCTTGGCCTTGAGGGCCTTGTCGAGGGTGTCCTTGACGACGCCGTACTCGCGGACGGCCGCCACTCTGGCGTCGCCCAGCGCGGTCTGCGCCGCCTCGGCCGCGGTGTCGGCCTTCTGCTGGGCCTCGACCGCCTTCGCCAGTTCGGCCTCGGCGGTTTCGAGGGCCTTTTGCGCCTCGGCCCTCTCGGTGTCGTCCGCGGCCGCATCGAGTGCGTCCTCGGCGTCCGACACGGCCTGCTCGGCGGCGGTTCTCGCGTCCGCCGCGTCCTTGGCCGCCTTCTTCGCGGTGACCGCGGCCGCCTTCAGCGGGTGAGTGTCGGAATTCAGGGATTCCAGGGTGGCGTCGACCTTCTTCCGGCCCTCCTCCTCGGCGGTGACGGCCTCGTCGTACGCCTTCTTCGTGTCGGTGGCGGCCTTCACCAACTCCGCGTACGTCGGCTGGTTCTGCGTCTGCGCCGTGGGCGTTCCGGCGGCGAGGGCCGGGGTGGCGGCGAAGAGCGCGACGGGCGTGACCACCGCGACGGCGGCGGCCACGACGAGGGAACGGCGAAGCTTCACTGAGGACCTTTCCTGCTGGCCTGACGAGAGAGGGGCGGGAGAGAAAGGGGATGGCCCGGCGCTAATCGCGCAGTATGGCCAGAATGTGGATGAGTTTATAGCGCACGTAAAATGTGGGCTTCGTTTTTCTTGTTTTTCCTTTCTCCGTTACAGGCATTCGCCGGGATAAATTGGACGGACGGGGACGGTTGTTCTGGGCGGCCGTATTTTTCTGTGACTCATGTCACGGAGTCCGCGTTGTCAGTGGTGGCTCGTACGCTCGGGGTGATGGCACAGGCATGGAAGTGCGCGGGGCTGCGGTGGGCGGCGGACGGTCCCGTGCTGACGTGGGTCGGGGGGCGGCGCAGTGCGCTGACCAGGGGGAAGCGGGTGGCCTTCGGGGTCGCGGCGGGGGGTGTGAGGACGTGTGTGGGTGCGCGCGGGCACGCGTGTCCGGCCGTGGCGGCCGTGCCGGGGCGGAGCACGGGGGCGCGGTGCGAGGAGTGCGCGCGGCTGGACCGGGCGCACTCGGTGGCCGCGGACACGATCGCCGACGACCCGCGGCCGTACCGGGTGTATCTGGCGTGGTTCGGGCCGGGCCTCGTCAAGGTGGGGATCACCGGGGCCGAGAGGGGGCCCGCGCGGCTGCTGGAGCAGGGGGCGGTGTGCTTCAGCTGGCTGGGGACCGGGCCGTTGATGGCCGCGCGGCGGACCGAGGAGCTGCTGCGGGCCGCGCTGCGGGTGCCCGACCGCGTTCCGTACGTCCAGAAGCGGGCGGTGCGGGCCGCGCTGCCCGCGACGGAGGAGGAGCGGGCGGCCGAGATCGCCGGACTGCACGGGCGGGCGGTGGCGCTCGCGGGCTGGCCGGAGTCGCTGACGCCGGAGCCGTTCCAGGGCGTGGACCACGTGCGGGCGTTCGGGCTCGCGGAGGCGGGCCGGGGGCCGCAGGCCCTGGGGGAGGTGGCCGAGCTGGCGGCGGGCGGTGCGGTCGGGGGTGAGCTGGTGGCGGTCGCCGGGCCGGATCTCCATCTGGCTACCGAGCGGGGGGTCGTCGTGCTCGACACCCGGCTGATGACGGGGTGGGAGCTGGTGGCCGCCGAGGGAGACCCGTGCGCCGTTCCCGTGCGGGAGTTCAAGGAGGCCGCCGGTGTGCAGGACGGACTGTTCTGAGCCGGCGTCTTCTTCCGCCGGGAGGTGGACCGCGGGCGCCCTCCGGGGAGATCGTGGGCCGCATGAGTGATCACCGCATCGCGCCGGCCGCCGGTCCCGGGGAGGCCGGGCACGTCCGCGGCTTCTGGCAGGGGCTCGGGCTGCCCGGCCTCGTCGACGTGCACACGCACTTCATGCCCGAGCGGGTGCTGCGCAAGGTCTGGGCGTACTTCGACGCGCTCGGCCCGCTGACCGGCGGCGTGGAGTGGCCGATCACCTACCGGCAGGAGGAGGACGAACGGGCGGCGCTGCTGCGGGACTTCGGGGTGCGGGCCTTCACCGCCATGCTCTACCCGCACAAGCCCGGCATGGCCCGGTGGCTGAACGACTGGGCGGTGGACTTCGCCCGCCGCACACCCGACTGCCTGCACACCTCCACCCTCTTCCCCGAGCCGGGCGTCGAGACGTACGTCCGCGAGGCCGTCGAAGCGGGGGCGCGGGTCTTCAAGGCCCATGTGCAGGTGGGCGCGTACGACCCGGCCGACGAACTGCTCGACGGGGCCTGGGGGCTGCTCGCCGACGCGGGCGTCCCGGTCGTCATCCACTGCGGGTCCGGTCCCGCGCCCGGCAAGCACACCGGGCCCGAGCCGATCGCGCGGGTGCTGGCGAGGCACCCCCGGCTGCGGCTGGTCGTCGCGCACATGGGGATGCCCGAGTACGAGGACTTCCTGGACCTCGCCGAGCGGTACGAGGAGGTGCGGCTGGACACGACCATGGCGTTCACCGACTTCAGCGAGCGCCTCGCCCCCTTCCCCCGGCGTGCCCTGCCCCGGCTGGCCGGCCTCGGCGACCGCGTCCTGCTCGGGACGGACTTCCCCAACATCCCGTATCCCTACCTGCACCAGCTGCACGCGCTGGAGCGGCTGAGGCTGGGCGAGGCGTGGCTGCGGGGCGTCTGCCACGACAACGCGGCCCGGCTGTTCGCGCTGCCCGGCGCCTGACGGGACCGGGGGATTCCTGAGAGCTCCCTGTGGGTTTCTCAGAGAAATCACAGCCTGGGGAAAGGACGTTCTCAGAGCGCCCCGACATCGTGTCCGGTATGACCACGACCTCGCCCCAGGGGCGCACCGAACTGCTGAGGCCGGACGGGAGCCCCGTCCGGGTGCTTGTGGTGGACGACGAGCTGTCCATCACCGAACTGCTGTCCATGGCCCTGCGCTACGAGGGCTGGCAGATCCGCAGCGCGGGCGACGGGCACGGTGCCGTGCAGGCCGCGCGCGAGTTCCGGCCCGACGCCGTCGTCCTGGACATGATGCTGCCCGACATGGACGGGCTGAGCGTGCTGGGCCGGCTGCGCCGCGACCTGCCGGACGTGCCGGTGCTGTTCCTGACGGCGAAGGACGCGGTGGAGGACCGCATCGCCGGGCTGACCGCGGGCGGGGACGACTACGTCACCAAGCCGTTCAGCCTGGAGGAGGTCGTCGCCCGGCTGCGCGGCCTGATCCGGCGTGCGGGCGCCGCCGACCGGCGCTCCGACTCCGTCCTCGTCGTCGGCGACCTCACCCTCGACGAGGACAGCCACGAGGTCACCCGCGGCGGCGACGGCATCCACCTCACCGCCACCGAGTTCGAGCTGCTGCGCTTCCTGATGCGCAACCCGCGGCGCGTGCTGAGCAAGGCGCAGATCCTGGACCGCGTGTGGTCGTACGACTTCGGCGGGCAGGCCAACGTCGTCGAGCTGTACATCTCCTACCTGCGCCGGAAGATCGACGCGGGGCGCGAGCCGATGATCCACACCCGGCGCGGTGCCGGTTACCTGATCAAGCCCGCGGTGTCATGAGCCGGCGGCGACGCCCGCGGCCGCGGACCCTGCGGACGCGGCTCGTCGTCGCGTCGGTGGCGCTGATCGCCGTCGTGTGCGCGGTGATCGGGACGGTGACGACGCTGGCGCTGCGGTCGCATCTGTACGAGCAGCTCGACGGGCAGGTGCACGAGGTCGCGATGCGGGTGTCCGGGTTCGGGCCGCCGGGTGATCCGCAGGCCGGCGGAGCGGGCCCGCAGCGGATGGACCTGGACGAGTTCGTCCGGCACGGGCCGCAGCCGCGCGGCACGATAGTCGCCGAGGTGCGGGGCACCGCCGTCACCGACGCCAAGTACGGCAAGGAGGACCAGGAGAGCACCGACCTCAGCCGCACGGCGGCCGTCTCCCTCGACGCGGCACAGCGCGGCGCGCTCGCCACGGTCTCCCGGGACGGCGACGCGCACACCGTCGAGGTACCCGACCTCGGCGACTACCGCGTGGAGTACCGCAACGGCTACTACGCCGCCCTCCCCACCTCCGACGTCACCGGCACCATCAACACCCTGATCCTCGTGGAGGCCAGCGTCACCGCCGCCGGCCTCATCGCCGCCTCCCTCGCCGGCACCGTCATCGTCGGCGTCGCCACCCGCCCCCTGCGCCGGGTCGCCGCCACCGCCGGCCGCGTCTCCGAACTCCCCCTGCACGCGGGCGAGGTCAACCTCGACGAACGCGTCCCGGAGTCCGAGTGCGACCCGCACACCGAGGTCGGCCGGGTCGGCGCCGCGCTCAACCGGATGCTGGACCACGTGCACGGCGCCCTGCACGCACGGCAGGAGAGCGAGACACGGGTCCGGCAGTTCGTCGCGGACGCCAGCCACGAGCTGCGCACGCCGCTCGCCTCCATCCGCGGCTACGCCGAACTCACCCGCCGGGGACGCGAACAGGTCGGCCCCGACACCCGGCACGCGCTCGGCCGCATCGAGTCCGAGGCCGGGCGCATGACCCTGCTGGTCGAGGACCTGCTGCTGCTCGCCCGCCTGGACGCCGGGCGCCCGCTGGAGTTCGAGCGGACCGACCTCGTACCGCTCGTCGTGGACACCGTCAGCGACGCCCGCGCGGCCGGCCTCGACCACGTCTGGCGGCTCGACCTGCCCGACGAACCGGCACTCGTGCCGGCGGACGCCGCCCGCCTCCAGCAGGTGCTGGTCAACCTGCTGGCCAACGCGCGCACCCACACCCCGCCCGGGACGACCGTGACCGCGCGGGTGCGGCACAGCGGGCCCTGGCTGTGCGTGGACGTCGAGGACGACGGGCCCGGCATCCCACCCGCGCTGCTGCCGTACGTCTTCGAGCGCTTCGCGCGCGGGGACTCGGCGCGGTCCCGGGCGACCGGCTCGACGGGCCTCGGGCTCGCCATCGTGCAGGCCGTGACGACCGCGCACGGCGGTGGGGTGACCGTCGACAGCGTGCCGGGCCGGACGGTCTTCACCGTGCACCTGCCCGCGCCGGCCCCCCGGTCCGAGGCGCGAGAGCACTCACAGGTACGGCACAGCCTCACCACACGGGCGCGACAGGGGAATTGAGGAAAGTCGGTCCCATGCGAACCGACTCTTCTCCCGGCTCCCTGCCGGCGCGGGAGCACCTCCCGGCCGCAGGAGCCGGTACGCCTGTCCTGGACGTGGTGATCCCCGTCTACAACGAGGAGAAGGACCTGAGGCCGTGCGTCCTGAGACTGCACGAGCACCTCACCCGCACCTTCCCGTACGCGTTCCGCATCACCGTCGCGGACAACGCCTCGACGGACGCCACCCCGATGGTGGCGGCGCGGCTGGCGGCGGAGCTCGCCGAGGTCAGGTCCTCCCGGCTGGAGCAGAAGGGCCGGGGCCGGGCCCTCGGGACCGTCTGGTCGGCCTCCGACGCCCCGGTCCTCGCCTACATGGACGTCGACCTGTCCACCGACCTCAACGCGCTGCTGCCGCTGGTGGCCCCGCTGATCTCCGGCCACTCGGACCTCGCGATCGGCTCCCGGCTCGCCCGCAGCTCGCGGGTCGTGCGCGGCGCCAAACGGGAGTTCATCTCCCGCACCTACAACCTCATCCTGCGCGGCTCCCTCCAGGCCCGCTTCTCCGACGCCCAGTGCGGCTTCAAGGCGATCCGCCGGGACGTGGCCCAGGTGCTGCTGCCGCTGGTGGAGGACACCGGCTGGTTCTTCGACACCGAGCTGCTGGTCCTCGCCGAGCGCGCCGGGCTGCGCATCCACGAGGTGCCGGTCGACTGGATCGACGACCCCGACTCCACCGTGCACATCGTGAAGACGGCCACCGACGACCTCCGGGGCGTGTGGCGGGTCGGCAAGGTGCTGGCCTCGGGCTCGCTGCCGCTGGACCGGCTGGCCCGGCCCTTCGGCGACGACCCGCGCGACCGGGACATCAAGGACGTACCGCAGGGCCTGGCCCGGCAACTCGTCGGCTTCTGCGTCGTCGGAGCCCTGTCGACCCTCTTCTACCTGCTGCTCTACAGCGGCTTCCGGGTCTTCGCCGGGTCCCAGCTCGCCAACGCGCTCGCCCTGCTGGTCTCGGCGGTCGCCAACACCGCCGCCAACCGGCGGCTGACCTTCGGGGTGCGCGGCCGGGGCGGCGCGGTGCGCCACCAGGCACAGGGGCTGGTCGTCTTCGGCATCGGCCTGGCCCTCACCAGCGGCTCGCTCGCCGCCCTGAGCGCGGCGACGGCCGACCCGGCACACTCCACGGAGCTGGCGGTGCTGATCGCCGCCAACCTCGCCGCCACCGTGCTGCGCTTCCTCCTCTTCCGCGCCTGGGTCTTCCCGGACACGCCACCCGCCCCGGCCCCCGAGGCGACGCGGCAGGCCCCGCGGCCCTACGCGCCGACGCCGTACGCCACGCCCCCCTACCCGACGACCTCGTTCCGCGCCGGTGACGCCGCGGAGCACACCCGGGGCGACGCCACCGCGCGACTGGCGCCGGTACGCCCCGCCGACACCGACCCGAGGGACGGACGATGACGACGCACTACGACCGGACGACGTACGAGGGGGACGCGCGTCCCGCCGACAGCGGCGCCCCGCCCCCGACCGCTCCCGTGCGCCCGCCCCGCCGGGACCTGCCGCGCAGACTGTGGCGCGGCCGCCCCGAGGACCCGCGCTGGGTCCGCCCGGCCCTCCTCGGCCTGCTGCTGGCCACCGCGCTGCTGTACCTCTACGACCTGAGCGCCTCCGGCTACGCCAACTCCTTCTACTCGGCGGCCGTGCAGGCGGGCAGCCAGTCCTGGAAGGCGTTCTTCTTCGGCTCGCTCGACGCCGGCAACGCCATCACCGTCGACAAGCCCCCGGCCGCGCTGTGGCCGATGGCGCTGGCGGTGCGGATCTTCGGGCTGAGCTCCTGGTCGATCCTCGTCCCCGAGGTGCTGATGGGCGTCGCGACGGTCGCCGTCGTGTACGCGGCCGTGCGCCGCCGCTTCAGCCCGGCCGCCGGCCTGATCGCCGGCGTGGTGCTGGCGCTCACGCCGGTCGCCGCGCTGATGTTCCGGTTCAACAACCCGGACGCGCTGCTGGCGCTGCTGATGTCCGTCGCCTGCTACCTCGTCGTCCGCGCGCTGGAGGACGGCCGGACCAAGTGGCTGCTGTGGGCGGGCGCCGCGATCGGCTTCGCGTTCCTCGCGAAGACCCTCCAGGCCTTCCTGATCCTGCCCGCGCTCGCCCTCGTCTACGGCGTCTGCGCCCCGGTCGCGTTGAAGAAGCGGCTCGGCCAGCTGGCGCTGGCGACCGCCGCGATCGTCGTCTCCGGCGGCTGGTGGGTCGCGGTCGTCGAGCTGTGGCCGGCTTCGTCGCGGCCGTACATCGGCGGCTCGCAGAACAACAGCTTCCTGGAGCTGACCTTCGGCTACAACGGCCTCGGCCGGCTCAGTGGCGACGAGACCGGCAGCGTCGGCGGCGGGGGCGGACCCGGCGGAGGGGCCGGCGGGCAGTGGGGCGAGACCGGCTGGGACCGGATGTTCAACTCGGAGATCGGCGGCCAGATCTCCTGGCTGCTGCCGGCCGCGCTGATCCTGCTCGTCGCGGGCCTGGTCGCCACGCGCGGCCGCGGCCGCACCGACACGGCCCGGTCGTCCCTCCTCGTCTGGGGCGGCTCGCTGCTGATGACCACGGTGGTCTTCAGCTACATGGCGGGCATCTTCCACCAGTACTACACGGTGGCCCTCGCCCCCTACCTCGCGGCCGTGGTCGGCATGGGCGCGGCGGCCCTGTGGGAGCGGCGCGACCGGCTCTGGGCGTCCCTCGCCCTCGCCGCGGCCGCCACGGCGACCGCCGCGTGGGGGTACGTCCTGCTCAACCGCACGCCGGACTACCTGCCGTGGCTGCGGTGGCTGGTCCTCGTCGGCGGCCTGCTCGCCGCGCTCGGGCTCGTCTTCGCCGGACGGCTGGGGCGGCGGACCGCGCTCGCGGTGGCGGGGCTGGGCGTCGTCGCGGCGCTGGCCGGGCCGACCGCGTACACGCTCAGCACCGTGCAGGAGGGGCACAGCGGCTCCATCGTCACGGCGGGTCCGGCGGGCCCGGCAACAGAAGCTTGGCTATGGCTCCGGCCAACAGTCCGAGGATGATCCAGCCGATGACGGTCATGCCGTGACCCTGCCCTTTCTCGCCGTGCCCGCGCTGTCCGAGCGCTGTGGGCTCGTACCTCC
>NZ_WWHX01000693.1 GCF_009862125.1 Streptomyces sp. SID5910 | reverse complement strand
CTCCTGTTGCTGCCCATCGCCGTCGTCAAGGCCGGCGGCGTCCCTGGCCCGCACGAAGTAGCTGACGCGGGTGCCCGCGGGCCGGGTGTCGGTGTACGTGGTGACGTCGCCGCCGACCGAGGTGAGCAGGTCGCCGTCGGCGTAGACGTCGTAGGCGGTGACGCCGGTGTCGTCCGTGGCCGCGTCCCAGGTGAGGCGGACCTGGCCGGTGCCGGGTTCGGCGAGCGCGAGGTGCGGCGGGGCGGAGGGTGCCTGGGTGTCGCCGGTCGTGGGTCCGTAGACCTCCAGTTCGGAGACCTGGGCGGCGGGCTGCACGCTGTTGGCGGTGACCAGGACGCGGACGTAGCGGGTGGTGGCGGCGTCGAAGGTGAGGGTGGTCGAGTTGCCGTCCGCGGGCGCGAACGTGTAGGTCTTGCTCGCGGTCAGGTCGGTGAAGTCCGTTCCGTTCGTGCTTCCCTGGAGTTTCAGGGTCTGGGTGCGGGTGCCCCAGCCGTCGGGGAGGCGCAGGACGACGCGGTCGACGCGTACGGCGGAGCCCAGGTCGGTCTGGAGCCACTGGGGGAGGGCGTTGTTGCGGCTCTCCCAGTAGGTGGCCTTGTTGCCGTCGCCGGCGTTGACCGGGCTGTAGACCTCGGTCTGGCTGCTCGCGGTGAAGGTGCGTCCGCGGGCCAGGTTGACGGAGGACTCCCCCGCCGCGTGCACCTCCAGCTCGGACAACTGGGCCGCCTGCCAGCCGGTGTTGGCGGTGACGGCCACCCGCACGAACCGGGTCTGGGTGGCGGGGAAGCTCACCGTGACGGTGTTGCCGGAGCCGGGGTCGAAGGCGTAGGCGGCGGACGCCTTGAGGGTGGTGAAGCTGGTGCCGTCGGCGCTGCCCTGGATCGCCAGGGTCTGGCTGCGCCGCTCCCAGGATGCGGGCAGTTTGAGGACCACCTCGTCGACGCGGGTGGTGGTGCCGAGGTCCGTCTGCACCCACTGGGGCAGGTCGCCGCCGGCGCTCTGCCAGTAGGTGCCCTGGTTGCCGTCGGTGATGTTCGCGGCGCCGTACTCGCCGTGCGCGCTGCTCGCGGCGGTCGGGTCGCCGGCGGCGACGTTGGGGCCGCCGGCCGCCGAGGCGGCGGAAACCAGGGGGCCGCCCAGGAGCAGGAGGCTGGTGGTCACCACGGCGCACAGGCTCCGTGACGGTCGTCTGCGGGTTCTCATGCGTCCCCGATCTCGGTCCCGCCGCGCGCGGCGGGACCGGCAGTGGGATGGGTGGGGGTGAACGGTGC
The DNA here is from genome assembly GCF_009862125.1 of Streptomyces sp. SID5910. Lineage (GTDB taxonomy): Bacteria > Actinomycetota > Actinomycetes > Streptomycetales > Streptomycetaceae > Streptomyces. The sequence goes on along the minus strand of NZ_WWHX01000693.1, from coordinate 6,672 downwards.
GCCGGCCGTGGCCGGCGCACCGCGGTGGGGTGTGGTCAGCGGCGCGCGGTGGCGGACCCGCCTGCCGAGCCGTTGAAGACGAACTGCGAGCCGGGCTCCTTCACCACGTCGCCCTCGGCCGAGTTGGTGATGGTCACGTTGCTCAGGGTGGCGCTGCCGCGTGCCCCGCCCATGGCGAGGATCCCGGAGCCGTTGTTGGACTTGTCGATGGTGACGTTCTTGATCTGGACGTCGGGCATCGTGCCGCCGCCGGTCTTGAACTGGATGCCGTCGTAGGTGGAGTCGTGGATGTCGGTGTCGCGGATCGTCACGCCCGGGATGTCGGGGCCCTGGGCGAACAGGGTGATCGCACCGAACTCCTGGGCCTCGCCCCAGAACGCTCCGCCCGTGCGGTAGAGGCCGTTGTTGGCGATGAGGGTCTGGCCGGAGAAGGGCAGCGGGTCGTGGTCGGTGGCCAGCATGATCCCGGGGTAGTTCATGGTGTCGGAGATCAGGTTGTTCTCGACGGAGTTGCCGTGACCGCCGTAGATCGCGATGCCGTTGGCCCGCCAGGGCAGTTGGACGGTGTTGTTGCGGAAGTGGTTGTCGTGGCCGACGTCGACGGAGGGGTCCTTCACGTACTTGTTGGCCCACACGGCGAGCGCGTCGTCTCCGGTGTTGCGGAAGGAGGAGTTGTAGACGGTCGAATTGCGGGTGCCGTTGGAGAAGTTGACGCCGTCGGCGTAGGTGTTGCGGATGCGTACGCCGTTGAACTCCAGGCCGTCGCCGGGACCCCACAGTTCGGGGATGTTGGAGTAGTCCCGGCCGACCCAGGCGCCGACGTTGGAGTGCTCGATCCACACGTTGGTGATCTTGGTGTTCTTGCCGAAGCGGCCGTTGAGCGCGACGCCTCCCTCGGCGCCGCCGTCGCCGCCGCGGATGGTGCCGGAGCCGAAGATCGCGATGTCGGAGATCTTGGTGTTGTCGTCGATGTCGAAGCCGAAGTTGCCCTCGTGCGGGTGGTTGATGCCGCCCGCGTCCTGCGGCTGGATGAGGGAGTAAAGCTGGGAGTGCCACATGCCGGCGCCGCGTACGGTGACGTCCCGGATGCCGACCTGGTTGTACTGGCCGCGGTTCTGCGGGTCGTCGGTGAGGATCTTCTTCTCCTGGCGCCACTGGCCCGCCGGGATCCAGACGCAGGGGATGTCGCCGTTCTGGTCCGCGGTGACGGCGCGCTGGATGGCGTCCGCGTCGTCGAGGCCGTCGTTGGGCACGGCGCCGTACTCGGTGATGGAGACGCACTCCGCGGGCTTGGCGGCCGCGGGGGCGACCTGCTCCAGGTCGACGAGGTCGATGACGTAGAAGGCGGCGTTGTCTCCGGCGTCGCGCTGGAGGCGGAACGTGGTGCCCGCCGGGTAGGTCTCGGTGAGCAGGGCGTGGGACTCGTCGAACAGGCGCCGGGCGTCACCGCCGGGCCGGTTGGTCAGGCCCTCCGGGTCGTCGGTGGTGCCGTAGAGCCAGCTGTGCCTGGACGACAGGCCGAGCTTGCGGACGAACTTCCCGTCGGCGTAGAGGCTGATCGTCGCGTCCTGTCCGCCGCCGGCGGCCGCGTCCGGGATCGAGTTGCGCACGACGACCGAGTTGGACGGCGTGGTGGAGGTGAACTCCACGTACTGTCCGGTCGAGTCGAGCCGGACGGACTGGCGTCCGGAGGACTCGGTGGCGAAGTTGGTGTGCCCGAAGGTCCGCTTGGCGTCCGTCTTCAACAGGGTGCCGTTGTACCGGCCGTCCTCCGCCTCGTACTCGACGTAGGGGACGGCGGCGCCGCGTCCGACGACGAGGGAACGGGCGAAGGTGTTGTTGTCCTCGTTGGTCTCCTGGACGAGGGAGGTGGCGTCCGCGGTGGCGGTGAGGGTCGCTCCGCCGCTGGTGGCGGTCCACTCGCCGCCGATGGCCACGTTCGCGGTGGCCCCGGCCGCGACTGCGCCGGTGGTGCCGTTCAGGGTGGTGCCGCCGACGGTGAGCCGGGTGACCGATCCGGCGGGCACGGCGCTCGTGCCCCGGTTGTGTACGGCCACGGTGAAGGCGACCTTGGCTCCGACGGCCGGGCTGGACGGGTTGGTGGTGATGCCGGTGACCTCCAGGTCCGGGCCGGGGGCCTGGCCGACGACCAGCTTCGAGGCGGCGTTGCGGCTGTTGTTGCTGTTGTCGAGTTCGGCGACGGTGTCGGAGGGGTCGACGACGGCGGAGACGGTGTAGCTGCCCATGGGCCGCTTGCCGACCCGCACCGGCACCTTCACCGACGCCCCTGGGGAGAGGGCGCCGACGGCGGCGCTGCCGGCGACGGTGCCTTCGAGGCTGACGTCCACCGTGGTGGCGGGCGACGCGGCGCTGCCGTCGTTGCGGACCGTGGCCTCGACGGTGACCGCGTCCGACTCGGAGGGCGCGGCGGGTGACCAGGTGAGCGAGGTGACGGTCAGGTCGGGGGCGGGTGCGGCGGCGCCGATGACCTCGAACTCCGCGACCTGTCCCCCGCCGGCGCCGGTGTTGCCGGAGAACTCCAGACGCACGTCCGCGTACCGGCCCGAGACGGGGATGGTCACCGTGTTGTTGTTCTGTGCCGGGCCGAAGGTGTAGTCGGCGCGGCTCTTCAGGGTGGTGAAGCCGGAGGCGCCGGCCGGGCGGCCCAGCACCTGGATGCTCTGTGTGCGCGGGCCCCAGACCGGGTCGGGGTTGAGCTTGACGACGACGCCGCTCAGGTCCGCGTCGGCGCCGAGCCGGGTGGTCAGCGTCGACGGCTGACCGCTCGCCTCCCAGTAGGTGGCGGTGCTGCCGTCGTTGGCGTTGGCGGCGACGTAGTTCTGGGTCGTCGTGGAGGCCTCGATCGGTTTGCGCAGGGCGAGGTTGGTGCCGGCCGGCGGTGTCCCCGGGTCCTCGCCGCCGACGTCGCCGTGGACCTCCACCTCGGCCAACTGGGCCGCGTTCCAGCCCGTGTTGCCGGTCACCTGAACCCGGACGTAGCGGGCCTCCCCGTCGACGCCGACGGTCACGGCGCCCGCGGCGTCCGGGGTGAAGGTGCGCGCCGCGCCCGCGGCGAGCGTGGCGAAGTCCCGGCCGTCGGTGCTGCCCTGGACACTGACGGTCTCGGTGCGGGACTCCCAGGCAGCGGGGAGTTTCAGCACCACGTCGTCGAGGTCGGTGCTGGCGCCGAGGTCGATCTGCACCCACTGTGGGAACGAGCCCGCGGGGCCCTCCCAGTAGGAGGCCTGGCTGCCGTCGGTGACATTGCTCGCGGGGTAGCCGGCGTGGGCCCCGCTCGTCGTCACGGGCCGGCCCAGCGCCAGGTTGGGGCCGGCCGCCGCGGCGGCCCGGGCCGTCGCGGGGAGCGCGCCGGCCGTGACCAGGCCCGCCGCCAGCAGACCCGCCGTCACGAGGCCGGCGGAGATCCGCCGGCCCGTCTGTCTTCCTCTCATGAGGCTCCCTCGTTCCCTTTCCCTGAGTGCCCGGGCACCGGTCCGCGGCCCGCCGTCCGTGTTCGCCGCGCGGCGAGGTGCCGGTGCGCGCCGAGTGGCGGTGGGCGTGGGGTGTGACGGACCGGTGCGCCTGGTGGGCGGTGGAGTGGTCAGCAGGCCCAGAAGAAGCCGAGGTGAAGCCGGGCCTGCCCAAATCCAAAAGTTGAGCGATTTCGTCAATCTTTTGCAGCGCTGAGGTGACAGGTTTCTACCGTGTATCGACTTTGTCAACGGCCCGGGTCGGGAGGGCTCTTGGGCGGCGGCACGCTCCGAGGCGTCCGCGCCTCACCTGACGTCGGCGGCAACGCGCGCTCGCGGGCGGCACGACCGGTGGTGAAGATTCCGTGGAGAGACGACGTCCGGGGTGCCGGCAGGACGTCCTGCCGGCACCCCGGACGGTGGTGTCGGGTGGGGCTCAGCCGCAGCGGATGTCGCCGGTGCTGAGGCGGTAGGTCACCCCTCCCCGGACCAGCGAGCCGCTCAGGTGGACGCAGTGGCCGGTCGCGTTGAACCAGGTGTAGAGCGGCCCGGCGTAGTAGCGGTAGTTCTGCGGGTGTTCCGGGGGCGGGTCGGCGGCGTAGTCTCCGCTCTCGTCGTGGAGGTACAGCGTGATGTGGGACGCCAGGCCGTCGTAGGGGCTGGACCAGAACTTGGCGCAGTTCCGCTTGGCCGAGGCGTCCCAGTAGGTGCGCGCGTAGCCGCCGCCGTTGCGCCCCGACGGGCTCTTGGCCCAGTAGGTCTTGCCGTCCCAGCTGCCGCTGCACTCGACGGCGGCGGGGGCCGCCGGTGCCGCCTGCGCGGTGGGCGCGGCGACCGTGCCGAGCAGCAGCGCCATGACGCCGAGGCCCAGCAGCCGTGTTCTCCGTAGACGCTTCATCCGCAACTCCTGTGGTGAGATGTCGCCAATCCGACACTTGGCGCTTTGCACTCGAAATGCTCTTCTTGTCGCGGGCGGCGACACCCGGCTTTTCACGAAATCTCCGCCTTCGGCGGGTGCGTGGGGCGCACGGACCGGCGTGCGACCGGCCGGCCGGCCGTGCCGTCGCGGCTCGGTGCGTGTCCTTTCCGCCGCGCCGTTCCCGGTGGCCGAAACTGTCACGGTGAGCGCAGACACAGAGACCCGCGACGACCGCAGCGGATCGGCATCGCACGTGCTGCTTCTTTCCGTGGCCTTCGCCGTCCCGGTGCTCAAACTCGGCTGGACCCTCGGCAGTGGTGCGGCGGCCCGGGAGGCTCTCACCGCGATGGGCCCCGCCAACTGGTTCGACATCCTGATCGGCATGTTCCTCGACGAACCGGTGCTGGCGACGGTGACGGCCGTCGTCGTGTCGCGCACCAGCTACGCCTACTTCGCGGCCAGGGGCGGCGCGCTCCGACTGCGCGACATGCCGGTGACGACGTCGGCGCTGGTGACCGTCCTCGTTCCGGTCGCCATGGGGCTGGTGGTGGCCGTCTTCAACGGCGTCGGGTGGGGTCTGGCCACGGGGTGCCTGTCGTACGTGCTCAGGCTCGGGGTGGTGGCGGAGTACCGGTCGGGGCGCCGGCGCAGCGGTACGGGCAGGCGGACCGGCCGGCAAGCGGTCGGGCCGCTGGAGCGCGCGGCCGACGCGGCGTGGATCCTCTCGCTGGTCCTCGCGTTTCTCGTCCTGCCGTTCGTGGCCCTCACCGTCGCTCTTGACGGCCGGGCGTGGTCGTCCGTGGCGGTCTGCGACGTCGACACCGGCGACGGCACGGAACGTCACCGTCTGGTGGAGCTCTCCCGTGACGGAACGGGCGTCGTCGGCTGGGACGTCGCGCAGGCCGAGGTGGCCAACGGCGTGCACTGCGCCGCCGACGAGAACGAGGTCGTCCGCGATCCGTGGTGGTCGGCGGGGTGATGACCGGGGGTGTCGTGCAGCGGGTCAGCGGTCCGCGCCGGTGAGGGCGAGCCAGACGGGGTCGACGACGAGGAGGCTGGTCGTCGGGGCGTCGCCGCGTGCGATGCCCTCGACGAGGCCGGCCAGCTCGTCCCTCTCCCGGGCGGACGCTTCGGTGCAGAGCAGAGGGGTCTTGGGCTTGCCCAGGTGTGCCAGGGCGGAGCGGGCCGCGCGGGCGAGCCGCGCGAGTTCCGGGTCGCCGTCGCCCACGGCGCAGACGGTCACGGTCCGCTCCAGGTGTGGACGGGCACCGGTACGGTCGCCCGACTGGGCTAGGAGGAAGCCGAGTTGGAACAGGCTCTGCGCCTTGAGCCGGTCGTCCGTGCCCGTCTCGGCCAGCGCGGCGCCCTCTCGGGTCCAGCTGATGGCCGCCGTGCCGTGGCAGGCGGGGCACAGTTCCCAGTAGGCCGCGCCGAGTCCGACGGACGCGACGGCCACCTTGGCCTGGGCGCCGGCCCGCCTGAAGTCGCGCACCGCCCACGCGAGACACGCCGCGGCGCAACCCGGTGCTTTGAGGTCGTGCAGTGCGGTGCGTGCGTGGTGGAGGGCCACCATGCCGCTGCCCCGCCGGTCGCCCAGGTCGTGGAACAGGCGCGCGGCCCGGACCAGTGCCGCGGTCGCTGCCTGGGGCTCGCGGCGCCGCTGGAGTACGTCCGCGAGGGCGACGAGAGCCGTGGCCTCGCCCTGCCGGTCGCCCTGGCGCCGTGACAGGTCGACGTCTCGGCGGTGAGCGGCCTCCGCTGCGGGCAGTTCGCCCCGCAGGGCGTGGGCGAGGCCGAGGTTGTGCAGTGCCGAGCCGACGGTCCGCGGGTGCCCGGCGTCCGCCGCGACCTCCGCGGCCTCGGTGAGCCGTTCCACCGCTTCGTCCAGTCGGCCGGTCAGGCGGCAGGCGTTGCCGAGGGTGGTCAGTGCCGCGGCGTGGTCGACCGGCGACAGGTGCCGGGCCGCCGCCACCGCGTGCGTCCCGCAGAGGTAGGCGTCGGCGCCGTGCCAGTGGTCCTCCAGGTAGCGCTGGAGGTTGAGCGTGAGCGTGAGGGCCGACCGCCATCGGCCCGCCGTGCGCGCGGCGGCGACGAGGGCGACGAGGTTGTCCCGCTCGGCATCCAGCCAGGCGAGCGCCTCCGCGGCCCGACCGAAGGGGCGCGGGGCGATGGTGTCCGGTCCGATCCGGCCGTCCAGAAGGGCATCCGCCGCCGCGGTCAGGGCCGTGCAGTGGTCGTCCAGGCGCTGCGCGGCCGCGACCACCTCGTCCTCTGCGAGGCCGG
>NZ_WWHX01000692.1 GCF_009862125.1 Streptomyces sp. SID5910 | reverse complement strand
TTCCAGACGATGGCGTAGCGGATGTTGCTGCCCTGCTGCTCGAACGCGAGCCGGGCCTTGATCCACTTTCCGAAAATGTTGGTGCCGGTGTTGATGGTGCGGTCGACGATGGTCTCGCCCTCGTAGCCGAGGCCGAGGAGCCGCGAGTTGTCTGGGCCCATCTGGACGTACCACTCGCGGACGGTGCCCGTCGAGTAGGCCATCAGGTATGTCCGCCGGTTCGGTGGGACCTGTGGCATGTGGTACATCCAGACCACCGACCAGGCGGGCAGGGTGGCCCACGACCGGTTGATGACGTAGCCGTGCAGGTCGGCGTAGGCGCCGTCCTTCCCGTCGAGGGTGGGCAGGGCCCCCGATGAGGCCAGGGAGGTGTCGGCGGCCCACTGCACGTTGGTGACGGTCATTGAGTCGCCGTCGGGGAGCGGCGTCGATGCGCGGGTGGCGGCCTCGCCTTCTTCCATGGGCCAGTAGGCCAGCGGCTGGTAGGAGGGGATGCGGCGGCGCAGCGCAGAGTCCAGGGTCTTGGTGCCCCGGCCCAGGCGGCGCAGGACGCCGGACGCCTGCACGGGCACCCACACGTCTGCCTCGGACGGCTCCCACTTCTGCGGCCACTCGCTGATCTCGCCGATGAACCGGTCCACGCGGTCGCGGATCTCGGCCGTTCCCGTCAGCGTCCACGCTCGACCGGCCGAGTCGGTGAACCCGCTCGCCCCGGCGGCCTGCCCCCGAAAGTCGGGGGACGCCACCACAGCGCCGCCGGCCCCGCGGACCTCAGCCCGGTACACCCGGCCAGCCACGGGCGGTCGGGGAACGGCGGAGTCGTACTGGCTGGGGGCGACGATGAGGGGAGACGTGCTGACGAACACGCCGGAGGTGAAGGGGTTGGTGAGCAGCAGCTCGTCGAACTGGTTCCAGGGCCCGTCGAGCGAGGTGGCCCAGTACCAGCGGCAGGTGGTGCCGCCGACCAGGTTGACGCGGACCGCGGCCCGCCGAGGCAGTCCTGCGGGTAGGGCGGTCTGGGGGGTGCTGCCGACGGTGCCGTCGGTGGTGCCGTGGAAGATCAGCAGGCCGTCCTGGAGTCGCATGTGGTAGCTGCGCAGGCCTGCCGTCGCACTCCACTTGCCGATGAGCATCTGCGCGCCGCGTGCGTACCAGTCGGCTTCGCCTTCCCACCGCAGGTCGATGTCCTTGGTGAGGTCGAGTGCTGCGGTGTCCGGGGTGGACGCGTAGCCGGTCGGGGTGCCGTCGAGCTGGAGGTACGACTCGTCGCCGGGCAGCGAGAGACGGACGCGGGTGTTGCGGCCGATCTTTCCGTAGTACGGGCTCATGGGGTTGCGCGGCGAGTACTTGCCGCTCTTGTTGTTGATGGTCAGGGGCACGGCCGCAGGGTCGGCGGCCGTGCCCCTGTTGCGGATGCCTCGCTGATGCGTGATCGGCGAGCGGGTGTAGACGTCCTTCGTGAAGTCGACCCACGCCCCGTCGATGAACATCTCCGCGCGCAGCCCCAGCGGGTCTTCCGGGAAAGCCACGGTCACCTCCCCAAGACGAACTGCACGTTGCCGCCGCTGATGCCGACACGGTCGCGGATGGTGCCGATGAGCAGGTCTCCAAAGGCGTCCCCGGCGGTGAGCCGCACAGTCTGAGTCGAGCCGGTTCCTGCGGTACCGCTGGCGCCCACGGCTGTGCCGACGGCGCCGGCGTACGACGCGGACGGCGTCGGCGTGGACACAAGGTTCGCCATCGTCCGGTCGACCTCGCCCTGCGTGGACTCGATACCGGCGACGATGCCGCGCGGGATCCACCGGCCGACCTGCTTCGCCATGACCTTGGACGGCGAGGCGATGCCCAACGCCTTGGCGATGGGGCCGGGGACCAGGTCCTTGGCCCAGCTGATCAAGGTGCTGCGCAGCCATGAGCCCATGGACTTGATGCCGTTCCACAGCCCCCTCACGACGTCCATGCCCTTGGTGTAGAGCAGGCCTCCCAGCGAACCGATCCCCCGCGAGATCTGCCCGGGCAAGCCGCGTACCCATGCCACGAGCTCCAGGGACTTGCGGGTGCCGCCGTCCTTGAGCCGCTGGAAGCTGCGGGACGCGGCCGAGGCCAGGACACCGCCCAGGCCGCCGATCGCCGAGCCGACACGGCCCGGGAGGCCCGTCAGCCACGCGACGAGTTCCAGGCTCTTGCGGACGGCCCAGTCCTTGCCCTGGCCGAACCACGTCGACATCTTCCCGGGGATGGTGCCGAGCCAGTCGATCGCGGCCAGCACTCCGTCTTTCGCCGCGGTGACCTTGGCGACGACCCAGTCCCAGGCGGTCATCGTCGCGGTCTTGATCTGGTCCCAGTAGGTGACGACGAGCAGCACCAGGCCGACGAGGGCGAGCGCGATCCCGCCGATGATCCAGAACATGGGGTTCGCGAGCATCGCCGAGTTCATCGCCCACACGCCGATCGCGGCGAGAGAGAACGCAACACCGAGCGCCGTCACCCCGGCCGCCGCGGCGATGAACACACCGCTGTGCTCGGACACGAACTTGAAGACGCCTTCGAGCCGCGGGATGACCTCGGTGCCGAGGAACTCGACGAGATTCTGTTGCAGCGTGTTCTTGAACGCCGTGACCTTCGCCCCGGCGTTGTCCCGCAGGCCGGTGCCGAGCTTGTCCGCAGCGCCCTCCGCGTCGCCCATGGCCTGCTGTGCCTCGTGCAGGTTGAGCTTGAAGAACGCGGCACCCAGGTCCTCGCCCGGGCCGCCGAACAGGTCCTGGATGGCCTTCTTTGCCACATCAGAGCCGGGCCCGAGTTCCACGATCGCGTCGTGGATCTGCGCCATGGCTTCCTCGCCGCGGGTGCCGCCCGCAGACAGGTCCGAGATCATCTGGTCGGCGTTCAGGCCGACCGACTTCAGTGCGTCGACCTGCGCCTTGCCGCCGCCGGTGACGCGGAGTTCCAGCTCCTTGAAGGCGTCGGCGACTTTGTCGGTGTCCTTCCACCCCGCTTGGATCGCCTGCCGCATCAGCCCGAACGCCGTCCGCCCGGACAAGCCGCTCTTGGCGAACTGCACGCCGTACTCGTTGATCGTCTCCAGCAGGTCCTCGCCCGCCGGGCCCAGACCGGACATGCCCTTCGTGATCAGGTCGAACGCCTCGGTCGAGTTCTTCGCCAGCCCCGTCTTCACCGCGATGCCGGCCGCCTGTGCCGCCATCGCCACGTCCACATCGAACGTTGACGCGAGGTCGGCGGCGTTCGCAGAGATGCTCTTGATCTGCGAATTCGTCGCCCCCGGCGGCAGCAGACCCTCCGCCGCGATCGCCCGAACCGTGTCCGCCCCGGTCTGGAAGTCCGCGACGATGGCGTCCTTGAAGAGAGCGCCGGCGACCTTGCCGTACTGCTGCGCCACCGCCGGCGTCGTCCCCAGCTGCGCGCCGAGCCGAGCCGTGATCTGCGACTGGTCGAGGGCCTCCTGGAAGCCGGCCATGAGGATCGCACCGGCCGCGACCCCGGCGCCGGCGGCCGCGAGCTTGAGGCGTCCCGTCAGCCGCTGCCCAATGGTCTCCCCGGCTTCGTCGGCGCCCGCACTGCCGGACTGGGTGAGTCCGTCGCCGAGGGCGTCGCCTGCGTCGTCTCCGGCCTGGCGGGCGGCGCGGGTGGCGCTGTCGCCGAGGCCGTCGCCGAGCTGCTGCCCGGCGCGCTGTCCGGCCCGGTGGGCTGCGGCCTCGGCTTCCAGGGCGGCGGCGGTGACCGCGTCGACGAGCTGCCCACGCATGTTGCGCCACTGGCCGTCGGCGCCGCGGACGAAGCCGCCGCCGAGCCGGGTTCCGGCCTGCTGTCCGGCGTCGTCGGCGTCGCTGCCCATGCGCTGGCCGGTGGCGCGCATCGCCTGCTCCGCGCGGCGCAGAGCGGGGTCCACGCCGGCGTCGTTGACGGTGATGAGGGCGGTGAGTTCGCCGACGGTGAGCGCCACAGCACTACCTCCTCCGGTACTTGGGTTGCTTGGGTGGGGGAGGTGCGAAGTGCCGTGAGACGCGGGACTCTGCGGAGACCAGGCCGTAGAGGCGGGTCTGGAACCAGCGCCACGACCGCTCCCGCAGCAGGCCGGGAGTGGACAGGTCGAGGCCGTAGGTGTCCTGGAAGTCGGCCTCCACCAGGGCCCATTGCTCCAGCAGGGCGGTGCGGGTTACCCGCTTGCCCTGGGTGCGCGCTTGCGACGCTGGCGGGAGCCCGCCTTCGTACCACTCGTAGAGCCCCGTGACCGGGTCGTATTCGCCGCAGCCGACGCCGAGGGCTGAGGCTTCTGCTGCCGACGGGCCGCCCGGTTCGGGGCCAAGAGAGAAGGGTCGCCGCCCGAGGCCCAGTAGCGGGCGGCGGTGTCACGGTCGTTGAGGACCCACATCATCGTGGTCATCGCGACGTGCCGGAAGCGGGTCCACTTCACCTGTGCGGCGATCTCGTCGTGGACGGTGCCGAGGACGAGGCGGAACAGGTCCTTCTCCTCGGTGTCGTCGAGGAGTTCCTTGTCCGGTTCGGTGCCGTTCAGGTAGAGCTTGGCGGCGGCCTTGGTGATCTTCTCGACGCGGAGTCCGTCCTCAGCTGCGGGGGACGGGATGCGGAAGGTCCGCGTCTGCCCGTCGGTGCAGAGGACGGGCAGCTCCAGCCAGTCGTCGAGGAAGTCACCGAGGGCCTCGAACGTAGCGGCCATCAGGGGGTCTCATCCTCCGCGAGCGGGTTGTCGATCGCGACGCGGGGGCCGTCCCCGGTGAAGGTGATCTCCACCTCTCCCAGCGCGGAGTACTCGCCGCCGGACGGCGCCCACGTCGGGATCGCCTTGCCCTGGTACGCCTCCGGGAGGCCCTGCCGGTTCATCCAGCGCAGGGGAACGAGGTTGGCCTCGCCGTACTCGTCGGACGCCTTACGGATGGCCTCGTGCACCGGGTGGTAGACCTTCTGGGCCTTGTTCGCCTTGCGGCGGATCGTGACCGACAGCTCCCATGCCTGCGCGGTCTTCGTGTTCCCGGCCCAGCCGTCGGAGTCGTAGTCCGAGGAGTCCTCGATGTTGGGTTCGGCGGACGGCTGGAACTCGCGGACGCCGGGGCAGAGCTGCCAGTCCGGGGTCTCGTCGGTGCCCATGTTCACTTCGAGTCGCCACTCGCGGGCGAGCTCGGTCTCGGTGGTCTCGACGGGTGTCGACATGCTCTCTCCTCAGTCGATCAGATGGGGCCCGGACCTGACCGTCCGGAAGTAGTAGTTGCTGGTCAGCTCCATGCGGCCGCGTGTGTCCTGGCCGATCCACGCCTGTGACTGGCGCCAGGAGATCTCCACCCACACCCCGCGCACCTGGTAGCTACGCCGGTTGTGGAGGACGTTGAACACGCCGTCAGCGAGGGTCACCAGCCCGGCCGCGTCCGTACCCCAGCGCATGCGCGCCTGGATGCCGGTGACCGAGTCCGTGGAGTCGTCGTCCGCGACCGGGTACGGCGTCAGGCCCAGCACCCGGTCCGGGCCGTCCGGTGTCTTGCCGAGGACGATGCCGGTGACGTCGGCCGGCAGGACCGCGTCCGGGACGTAGCGGCCGATGCCCTCCGTGTCGAGGAGCTCGGCGACACCGCGCAGCAGGTCGGCGTCGTGGCTCACCGCAGGGCCCGCCGGAGTTCGGCGGCGATGAGGTCGCGGACCTGGGCACGGGACTCGTTGAGCGGGCCCTCCAAGTACTTGCTGGTCCTGCCCGGCGCGTGCCGGTAGTCCAGCTCCTCGTGCTGGCGGACCGCGTAGGGGGTGTCGTAGCTGACGGCGGCCGTCAGCGTCCCCTCGTCCACGCTGGCCATGCCGGAGTTCTGGAGCGGTCCCTCGTCGAGGGGGACGACGGCCGTCGACTCGGCGAGGACGTGCTCGGCGCCGAGGAGTAGGCCGCGGGCCGCGGCTGCGCGGAGGTCCCGCTGGACCCCGGCGCCGTGGAAGTCGAGTCGGAAGCGCTGAGGCATGCGGGGCTCCTCTACTGGAGTTGGATCTCCACGTGATCCGGGGTGGCCAGGCCGCCTCCGTCGCGGGGCAGGCAGGCAATGACCTTGGTGACCCGGCCGGACGGCAGGGTGATGCGGGACAAGGGCGGCACCTTCGTGCCCGGCGCCGCGTAGGCCGTCGAGGACGAGGTCACCGACTCGCCACCCGGGGAGACGACCGCGCGAGTCTGCTCGTCCACGAACGCCCGCGCGGGCTGCGGCGGCCCGTACAGAGGGCCCGTGCTGGAGTCCCCGAGATACGGCTCGATCGTGATGCGGTGCCGCAGCAGCCAGCCCGGGATGCGGCTCACCAGGTCACCGCCAGCGCGCCGAGCCACAGCTTGCCGTGGAGGTGTGGGGCGCGGAGTTCGTCGGCGACCTGCGGGGCGAGCTGCCGGGCGGCCGAGTCGTCTCCGGACACTGAGGTGACGGAGCGGCCGAGGTTCACCGAACCGATCGCCACCGAGCCGTAGCCGACGCCAGCGGCGCCTCGGCTGTCGCCAACCTCGTCCCACCACGCGACCTGCGCGCACACCGCGCGGCCGATCGCCGCGGCGACGTCCGGATCCGACGGCAGGCCCGCGTTGTCCACGTCGTACCGGCAGTACGTCAAAACCCTGGCGTCGAGCATCCGCGACGCGTCCTCCAGTAGCCCGGCCGAGTCCACGGGCGGGGCCGCGCGGAGGTAGTTCGCCAGGTCGGTGGTCGTCGCGTACACCCGGCCGCTCGCGCCCGCGCCCGGGGTGGGGGCCACCGACACCTGCTGGTTCTCGACCGAGGCGCCGGCGCCGGTCACCGTCCACCGCAGCAGCCACACCCCAGCCAGCGTGTAGACGAGCGGTGCCGTCCACGTCTGCCCGCCGTCCACAGACGAGACGACCGGTGTGGACACCGTGCCGTCCGGGGCCGTCACCACCAGGGCGGCCATCGTCGTCTGGTCGTACGGGGCCACCGTCAGCCGCGCGGTGACCTGGTCTCCGACGTCGGGCATCAGCCACCTCCTGTGCTTGCGGCCGTCAGGGACGGGCCGGATACGGATGCGGTCAGCTGCGGGCCGCCGACGGACGGCGTCAGCGCCGGACCGGTCACGGTCGAGGTGAGCTCGTCGGCCGGCCGTTCCTTCACCCAGGCGACTGAGGCCGCGCGGGCGCGCTCGTGCGCGGCGTGCAGGCGGCGCGTCTGGAACGGCTGCCGGATCCGGCCCCCAGCCTCCGTGCTGGTTGCGCGGAGGAGCGGCCGCCGCTTCCCAGCCGTGGTCGTCGTGACCTGCTCGGTGCAGCGTGCGACACCGAGACGCAGCCTCTTGCCCGCAGCAACCTCGACCGCACGGTCTCCTCCGGCCGCGGTGCCGGCCGGGACGGTGTGGCCGGCGTCGAGCGGGGTGCTCGTCTCGGTCGCACTCGCGGTGCCGAGCAGCACCTGCTTGGACGGCGTGAGCCGGGTGGCTTCCTCGGTGTCCCAGGCGGTGCCGATGTCGCCGGAGGAGCGCAGGTGCAGCATTCGCGCCCGGGCCCGGTCGGTGGCGGTGCCCAGCGGCAGATGCTTCGCCGACGCCAGTGGCCCCGCGCCCGCCTGCTCGCGCGCGGCCGTCAGCGCCTGGACACGGGCCGCGGTGAGGGGCCGGGCCTGGTCCACCGTGACGCTGTCGCCGAGCGGGCGGGTCTTGGCCGCGGTGACCGGCAGCGCGTCGTCCCCGCCCGCCGCCAGGCGCAGGGTCGTCGTCTTGCTGCCGGTCACCGGGCGCCCGCGGTCCGAAGCGCGGGCGTCTTCGAGCCGGGTCTCCCCAGCCGTTGTGTAGCCGTGGGCGGTGTCGGTCGTGGTGGCGGTGCCGAGGAGCAGCTGCTTGCGTGCTGCGACCGGGCGCCCGCTGTCGACGGTCGTCGCGATCCCGGTGGCTGACGTCTTGGCCGAGCCCAGAGGCCGTGCCGAGGCCGCGTCGCCCGCCTGGCCCAGCTCGACGGCGCCCGACACCGTGATCGGCTCGCCGGCCGCCCGGTCGCCGGCGGTTCCCAGATGCACCGTGCGGCCAGCAGCGAGCAGCTGGCCCGCGGCATGCTCGCGCGCGGTGCCGAGCCGAACTGTCCGCCCGACCGTGAGCGGGCGGCTCGTCTCGGTGTCTGCGGCCGGGGTGAGGCTGGCGGTCTTCGCCGTGTCCCACTGCCCGCCGTGCTCGCCGCCTGCGGCCGGGAGGAGTGGCTGCTGCTTCGCGCCCGCCCACGCCCGCGCGGTGGCGGTCTCCTGCGCCGTGCCGAGCGGCACGACGACCGTGGTTGGGGCCACGTTGACGTCGTCGAACTCAGCGACGCCCGGGGTGCCGTCGTCGCGGTGGGCGATGAGTTGCACCTGAAGGTCCGGGTCCGAGACCCACGCGGGCGCCGTGCTGGTGCGGCGGGTCGTCCACGTGGCGCCGTCCGGGCTGGTCTCCCACAGCAGGTCCGTGCCGGTCTGCCGGATCCGCAGGTAGGCGTGCTGGACGGGGTCGTACGGGATGGCGAGGTAGTCGGGGTCGTAGTAGCCGGTCCGCAGCGCCATGCCGAGGCTGCTGGTGATGGCGTTGTGCTCGATGACGACGTCGGTGCCTGCGGTGGTGGTTTGGATGAGGACCTGTGTCCAGCACGCCACGAGGGAGTCGCCGATCGGCGCCGGGTACATGCGGCACGACAGCTGGCTGTTGCGGAGCGTGTAGATCGGCGCGGAGGCGTAGGCCGCGTAGTCCAGGCCGCACGGCACCTGCGCTCGGCCGTCGGCCTCGGTGACGCCGCCGTACGACTCGGGCCACAGGACGGGGTCCACGATGCCGTCGTCGAAGGTGTCGACCAGGTCGGCGGTCGGGGTCGCGGGCCGGGCGGTGAGCGGTCCGGCCGTCGTCTTCTCGCGGGCGCGGCCGAGGGCGACGGTCTGGCCGACGGGGCCGGGCAGGCCGTTGTTGCTGGTGCCCGTGCTGTCGTTGACGGCCAGGTCGTCGAAGTAGATGTCGGCCGTCGTGGGGTTGATGACGCCGAACCGGGCGTACGAGCCGCCGCTCAGCCCGATGCCCGTGCGCGACGTGCCGAGGACGCCGTTGATGTAGACGCTGCCGGTGTCGGTGGCGTCGTTGTAGTCGAACTCGATCCGGGTCCACGTGTTCAGCGGGATCGCCGCGGTGGCGGTGCCGCCGGTGGTGCCGGTGCTGTTGGTGATGATCAGCGTCCGGTCGGGCAGCATCTTCACGCCGTAGAACCCGGAGATGCTGGTGGCCGAGGAACCCCACGCCATCAGCGCGGTGATCGCCGCGGGGGCGGCGGCCACGTAGACGTAGGCCCGCATGTAGACGTGTGCTGCCGCGTCGTCAGCCGCGTACACCCGCTGGGCGATCGAGCACTGTACGGCAGTGGCTGGGTTGCAGCGCAGCGACGACCCGCCGCGGTTCGCGCGGGTGGTGACGATGGTGGGCGAGTCGTTGGTGGTGCCCCACTCGACGCCGTTCTCGAAGCCGGTGGTGAACAGCTTGGCCATCGACTCGCCCCCCTTCTATGCGGCGTTCTCCGAGACGGCGATGCCGCCCGCGCCCACGCTCGCGGTGATCGACGTGCCGTCCGGGGTGACCGCGAAGTCGTGCAGCGTGAGCGGGATCAGTTGCGCGTCTGTCCCGGCCCCGGTCGGGTCGAAGCAGATGACGACCTTCCCGGTCGGGTTGCCGGTGGCGTCCGCCCACACCAGATCCCCAGCTGTCCACGACGCCTTGTTGCCAACGTCGTCCACGGTCACCGTGACCCCCGACAGCGCCTTCCGACCCATCGTGGTCTGCTCGTTGCTGGCCCCGGCGAGCAGCGCGGCGAGCGTGTCGTAGTCCTGGAGCGCGTCGTCACCCTCCAGGCCGGCCGCCTCCAGCACCACCGCCCGCAGCACCGCCCCGCCCGTGCCGGCCTGCGCGACGCCGGCGTAGTACACGTGGCGGCCCTTGCCGATGTTCGTCACGAGATCAGCCATGCGGCCTCCCTCCTATCGACATGCGAGAGGGAGGCCACAGTCGGGCCTCCCTCGCTCGCGACGAACCGATCAGGCGACCGGGCTCTCGCCGTACTTCGCGATCAGCACCGGCTTGGTCAGCGACGGGATCTCCGCCCGCTCCTCGTCGGACACGGCCCGCTTCAGCGCGTACTCGACCCACGTCTCCTTGGACGCGGACCGGTCCGGCGGGTCCCCGGCGTCCTCCTGCTGCTCCTTGTACTCCTCCTCGGCGGCCGCGCGCGGCCCATCGGTGGAGGTGAGCGCGGTGCCCGGCGCGGTCTGGGGGCGCTTGAGGACGCTGTCCGGGGTGGGCGCCTCCGGGGTCTCGTCGCCGTCGAGGCGCTCCCAGTTGGGGAGCATGTCCAGACGGGAGTCGGCGTGCTTGCGCTCGACGACGTCGCCCGTGTTCTTGTTGTGGTAGCGGATCATGCAGCGTCAGCTCCCTTGATGATGACGGCACGGTTGGCGTCGAGGGTCTTGGTGCCGTACAGGCAGTCGACGGAGACGACGGTCTGCTTGTACTTGATGTCGTAGTCGTAGACCACGCGCAGCGCGAACCCGTTGTACTGCATGATCGTCGCGTCCTGGGCGCCCGGAGGGACTTCCAGGGTGCGGGTCACCAGGGCGAACGCCGTCTTGTGGAAGGCGAGGTTCTCCTCGGTGGTCGGCTGGCCGGCGGCCGGGTCCTCGGCCGGGCCCGCGATGTTCTGCGTCATGTACGGCGTGAACCCGGACGCGTTGGCGCCGAACTGGGCCTCGGTCAGACCGACCGTGGAGCCGCGCTCGTTGGCCGCGCGCCAGATCTTCTCCGCCACCCACCGGGCCTTCGTGCGCGGGCCCACGACGACCCGGCGGTCCGCCTGCGGCACGTTCTTCGTGTCCAGGAGCGCGCCGGCCTCGATGAGGACGCGGGAGTCGGACCACGGGTAGTGACCGGCGGGGTAGTTGTAGTTCTCGCCTTCGGTGTTCTCCGAGACCTCGCCGACGACCTGGGAGATGTCGGCGCGCAGGGCGAGGAGGTCGCGGTCGATCTTCTGCGCCATGGCCTCCATCGCGGGGTCGAGGAGCTGCTCGCCGAAGTCGTTGATCTCCAGGTTGAGCTGCTCGGTCGTCACGGTGAAGCTGACGTCGGGCAGGTGGTTGAGGACGACCGGGAAGCCGGACTCGGTCGCGTTCTGCGGCACGATGCCCGTCGACCGGTTGAACTCGTTGGCGGTGAACACGGCCGGCTTGCGCACGGTGATCGTGTCACCGACGCGGCCGGCGAAGTCCGCCTCGTAGTCACGGTGGACGAGCTGCGCCATGTGCGTGGTCTCGTACAGCGTGGCCAGGGCCCTGCGGGCGATGGTGTCGGGGGTGAGGAACGTGTTGGCCATGGGGCCCTCTCTCTGCGGGGTCAGCCGCCGGTGCGCGCCTTCCGGCGTGCCTCGCGGTGGGCTTCGATGGAGTCGGTGTCCTTGGGGCGGCCTCCGGAGCTGCCGGAGAAGTCGCCGGACGTGCGCGCGGGCGCCTGGCTCGCGGCCTTGAGCTTGGGGTTGTCCGCGACCGCCGTCTTGATCGCGGCGGACACGGCCTTCGCGAACCCTTCGTCGTTCGGGTCGAGATCCTTGATCGAGGACAGGAACGCCCGGGAGTCGGTGAGCGCGTCCGGGTCGGCGCCGTGCTTCCCGGCGCTGCGGTAGATCGCCAGCTCCACCGCAGTCTCGCGGTGCGCGGCGGTCGCCTTCTCGATCTGCGCGGTCAGCGCGGCCGGGTCCGGCGGCGCGTCCTTGTCGTCCTTGATCAGGCCGAGGGCCTTGCCGAGTTCCTGCACGATCTCTGTGCGGGCTTCGTCGGCCGCCGCCTTCTTCGCGGACGTACGCGCCTTCGCGGCCTCGCCGTTCGCCGTCTTCAGCTCCTTCTGGAGCCGGGCGATCGTCGCGGTCGGGTCCTCGTCCGTCTTCTTCGCGGGCGGCTTCGGCTTGGCCTTCGTGTCCTTGGCCGCGTCGTCGGCCCCGGTGTCGTCGTCGCCGGTCCCGCCGGCGTCGTCGTTCTGGCCGTCGTCCGCGCCTGTGTCGTCACCGCTGTCGTCGTTGTCGGATCCGGAGTCGTCTCCGTCCCCGCCGTCGGCGTACAGGTACGGCGCGAAAGGGCCGTGGCCGTAGGGGTGTGCCCAGCCAGCACCGGCCAGCCGGGGAAGGGTTCGCTTCTGCATGCGTGCACTCCTGGTGCGCGTCGGGTGGTGTTGGCCCCGCGCCTGGCGGGGGTTGTGCGATCCGGCCCGCGCCTGGCGGACGGAAGTCTGAAGTGCGGCACACTGTTCGCATGGCTGACAACGAGGCCCGCGCGGCCGAACTCGACCAGCTCGCTGACGACCTCGAAGCGCTGCTCAACTACGACGAACCGTTCGATGAGCGGCCGGGCCCGTTCATCGCCAACAGCGACACCGACCACAGCGGATACGACACGGTCGCCACGTACGTCCGTGAGCGCGCGGCTTGGCTTCGGGCGCAGTCCTAGCGGGCCGTGTTGAGCTGCTCGCGGTGGCTCTTGCGGGGCAGCCCGGTCTCCGCGGTCAGCTCCCGGATGCGGGCCTGGTAGGAGCGCACCCGCGCCCGCGCGGCCTTCGCCGCCTGCTCGTCCAGCCCAGCGGCCTCCAGCCGCTTCCACTTCCGGATCTGCCGCTCGAAGTACCGCTGCCGCTGCGTGTCCTCGTACGTCCCCCGCGACGGCTGCGCCTTCGGAATCCGGGACACACCCGGCAGATAGGCCGATAGGCGGTGCCTACAGTTGACGTGTAGCAGCCCCGCCGCGCGCGCCTCGTCCAGCGACCCGGCCACCTCGACGCGGACCGTCTCGCCGTCCTCGGTGGCGTGCTCGACCTCGACCGTCCGCCTCCCGGGCGGGCCCGTGCGGGCGAGGATCTTCCGCTCCCACGGGCGGCACAGCGGGCACTCCTCCGGAGCCTGCGACACCAGAACCAGATCCACGCCGGCCGCGCCGAGCCGATCCGAGTGCGCCTCCAGCGACGCCCGCGCGGTCGCCGACCGCATCGCCGCCTCAACGTACGACCGCAGCTCCCACGACCGGCCGCGCGCGTCCACGAACCCCTTCACGCCTCGCTGAGCGAAGTCGTCAAGGGCGGACTGCGCGGCCTGCCGCCGGGTCTGCGCGCCAAGCACCGGGGCCGCCGCCGCGCGGGCGATCACATCCCGGTAGGTGTCCATCGACACCCGCAGCATCCGCACATAGACCGGGCCCGTGTCGGCGATGACCGCCTGCGCCAACCGGTCCACGACCGGAGCCGTCGGCACCACGCTCGCAGCCGCCGCAGCCTGCCCGACACCGAGCGCGCCCAGCTCGGCGACAGCCGCCTGCTGCCCCCGGTCGTACGCCTCAGCCATCGCCTGCCCGATCGCCCCGGACGCGTCGGCCTGGAGCACAGCGATCACCTCGGCGATGGCCGCCTGGAGATTGCCGACGGCGGCGAGCTTCAGCTCGACCCACACCGGGCTGTCGAGGCCCTCGGCCAGTGCTCGCCGGATCTTCCCGATGAGCACACCCTCCGCAGCCTCATACAGGTCGGCGACCGCGACGGCGAGATCCTCGGCCATGTCCGGAGAGACAGGCACCGCCGATCACCACCTCTACGGCCAGTCCCCAGCCTGCATCGGGTCGGACACCGCAGTGCCGCTCTCCTGCCGGACCAGTGCCACCTCGGCCGCCACCTGGTCGTCGTCCCACTCCGGGTGAGCCATCCGCACCAGCGTGTCCGTGCTCGCCGCCTGCGCCCGCCTGAGTACGTCCGCCGTGTTCGCCAGCGACAGCGGATCCTCCTGCACCGAGTCCTCGAACTCCACCGTCGGCCGCTGCGGGACGGTGCCGCCGCCGAACGCGTACTGGTCGACGGCGAGAAGCGCCTCCACCAGGTGGGCGAGCGCCGGCCGCCAGCGCAGGATCTTCTTCCCGCGGGTCGTCATCGACCGCCGCTCCCGGGCGGTGACCTCGGTCGCGGTGACGGCGACGTCGCCGCCGATGCCGAAGGTCTGCCCGGAGTAGCCGGCCGACCTCAGGATCTGGTTGACCAGGTCTTCGGCTGTGTCCCGGTGCTCGGCCACGCGGACCGCGAACTGAGCCACGGTCAGCGCCATGCCCTCGCCGCGGTTCAGGACGTTGACGCCGGCGAACGCCTCCTGGTCGGGGTTCCAGGACGCGCCGCGGCCGGGGCCGGACGACTGAAGGTACGACTCCGGGACGACGATGCGGCCCTTGCCGAGGCGGATGTCCCGCATCCAGCTGGAGTAGGTCTCGTCCAGGGCGTCCATGAGCGGTTCGACGCCGTCGAGGTCGGAGCGTCCCCAGTCCTTCAGTCGCGGGTGGCAGCGCCATCGGCGGGACGACTGGTTCGGGATGTACACCACGTCGAGGCCGTCGTACCCGGTCTCGACCGCGCCCTCAGCGCTGACCAGCGGCGCGAACCCAGCGGTCTCGTCCGCATCCTCCAGCGGGACCGCCCGGCCGAGCTTGTCCTTCGTGCCCTGGTAGAGGCCGTGGAAGATGCGGCCCGGCTCGTGCCGCTGAAGCCACCGCCAGACTTGGCCGTCCTCTTCGCGGACGACTCGCCAGAACGTGACCGCGGAGAGGCGGCCCCACGTGAACTCGGGCAGCGCCCGGTCGGCGTGCTCGGCGGTGATCCAGGCCCGGTCGGCGACGTCCTGGTCGTACACCGGCCGTAGGTAGATCCCGCCGAGTGCGGCGCCGATTTCGGCGGCGGTCTGGAGGGTGGCGAGCAGCCCGTCGTCGGTGAGGACGTCGAGGCGGGCCTGCGTGGTGTCGTCGTCCACGGTGAACCGGGGCGGCTCGCTGAAGAGAAGGTCGGCGGAGCCGCCGCAGAGGTCGCCAGCGATCGGGACGTGGAGTTTGGTCCGCCGCTCGCCGGCCGCGGTAGGGGTGCCCCACCACCAGCGGGCGATGCGGCCCATGACGCCGCCGGCGTACTGCATGCGCTTGGGGTCGGGGCCGCCGCCGGTGCTGCCGCCGTAGAGGGATTCCAGGCGGTCGGGGTCACCGCTCCACCAGGTGTCCCAGGTGTGCATGGCGTCGAGGGCGGGGCCGAGGTGTGGGGGCGGCCAGGTCGTGTCACCCGTGGGCAGCGGCATCCGGCACCTCCTCGTCGGGCGTCTCCAGGTGGTCAGCGGCAGCGCGTAGGAAGGCGGCGAGTTGGCGGCGCGTGACCTGCTCGTCCACCACGCCGTCGGGTGCCTCGATGGTCAGCTCGCCCCAGCGGGCCTCGGCATCGCCGACGCGGACGTACACGGGCAGGCTGATCTCTGCGGCCATCAGACGCGCTCCCTCTCCATCAGCAGTTGCCCCAGCCGGATCCAGGAGTCGGCCAACGCGTCGAGCTGGCCCATCAGTGGCAGGTTCGTCAGCTCGATCTCGGCCCGTTCCAGAAGTCGCGCGGCGTTCGCGAGTGCCTGCTCTGCCGTCACCATCAGGCGGCCACCTCCAACCGGGTCGGTAGGTACGGCCGCCACAGGGCCTCTGTTGTGCGGACGCCGTAGCGCAGCGCGTCACAGGAGTGGTCGTTCTCCTTGATCGGCTTGTCCTCGCCGCGCTCGGCTGCGCCGTCGTCCCAGGAGTAGCCGGGCAGCTCATCGATCAGGCCCTGCGCGGACTCGTGCACCAGCAGGTCCCCGGTCGAGAACAGGCTGCTGACCGTCCGGATCCCATCCAGCACGGTGTTGTCAGCCGGGGTCACACCGGACACGCCGTCGCGGTGCAGCTGCTCGATGTACGACGCCGCCGACGGGTCCACGATCGTCCACTCCGGCTGCACGCCGATGACGTTCGTCTCCGGCTGCGGCACCCGGGCCAGCCACGCTCGCCGCGCCCGCGAGTACTCCGAGTCCGTCATTTGCCGGCGGGCCGTACGGGAGTCGTGCCGGTACTCGCTGACCACGTAGAGCCTGCGGTCCACGCCTACGCCGATCAGCAGATCCGCGTAGGGGTTGGTCGTGCCGTAGTCGATCGAGTCGCACAGCCACCGTTCGATCCGCGGCAGCGCCCGTACGACGTGCCGTTCGGTGTCGAACATCTCGTAGATCGCGCCCTCACTCTGGACCCAGTGGCCGGAGATGAACCGGCGGTACCAAAGGCCGACGTACTCCGACTTGAGCGAGGCGACGTAGGCCGCGTCCAGAGCGGGGTTGTCGTCGAGGGTGAAGTGCCAGGCCCGAAGGTCGAGGTCGGCCGCGCGGTCGAGGAACTCCTTCTTCAGCCAGTGCCCCGGGTTGTCCGGGTTGGTCGTGGCCATCAGCCGCGCCCCGGGCACGGAGAGGCGGCCGAGGAGCTGGTTCCAGAAGCCGCGCGGCATCAAGGTCGCCTCGTCCACGTACGCCAGGCACGCGGTCAGACCGCGAAGGCGGCCCTCGGCGCGGGAGTCTGCCGCGCCGATCAGGTGCACCGTGCGGCCGAGGATCGTCGCCGTCGTCGCGCCGCGGGTGTGCACCACCAGCTTGGCCACCGACCCGAACAGTGCCTCGTCCTGCAACGGGTCGAGAACGTTGCGTTCGATCGTCTGGAGGCTGCGGCCCACGATGACGATGAGCCCGGACGCCGGCGCCGCGGCGACCGCGATGAGGAACGCGACCAGACTGGCGATCGTCTTGCCCGAACGGATCGCCCCGTGCCACACGTTGATACGCGCCGTCGCCTCGGCGATCGAACGGATCTGCTTCCGAGACAGCGGCAGCGAGTCGAGCATCAGCCCTCCCCGCTGTCGTCCCCCCCACCGTCGAGGCCGGCCAGCTTGGTGAGGCCCTCGGCGAGGGAGCCGAGCATCGAGCGGGCGGCTTCCACTCCGGGGTCACCGTCGAGCTGTTCGAGTTTGACGGCCTGGTTCATGTACTGCGTGATCGCCCCGGCGAGGGCCTTCTCCTCTTGGCCGGGTACGTGGTCGAGGCTCTCGGTCTCGATGCCGTTGACGGTGCTGGTGGTGAACTTGAAGCCGCCGTTGTCGGCGTCGTCGAGTTGGTCGAGGAGGCGTTCGGTGCGCGCGTACAGGCGCTGCACGATCGCGGCGCGGCGGGCCTTGGCGTCGGTGACCTTGGCTTGGGTGGCGAGGGCGGTCATGGTGCGGTCGAAGGTGAGGCCGAGGCGTTCGGCGTGGACGCTGACGCCTCGCAGTGAGCGGCCCATTTCACGGGCGATGGCGTTGCGGCCGAGGCCCTCGGCGTGGAGCCGCTTGAGCTCGGTGATCTCTTCGTCGGTGAAGGGGATCGGGGCTGGGCCCTTGGGTTCGGCCACGGTCTCCTCCTCGGGGCGTGCGAAGGCCCGGCTCGCAACGGGTGCGGCCGGGCCTGTCGTGGGTGTCGGTCAGACGTTGCAGAAGCCGATGCTCTTCAGCGCCTCGTTGATCTGCTTGCCCTGCTCCTCGGACGTGGTGACGTCCTTGTACGTGAAGCGCTGCGAGGCGAGCCAGTCCGGACGCTTGACGCCCTCACCGAAGGCCGAGCACTGGTTGCGGGCGGCGTCGATGGCCTTGTCCTCGTACCGGACGACGTCCGGGGCGGCCTTCGCGAGCGCGTCGAGGAGCTGCTGCCGCTTCTCGCCTGTCGGCTTCGGCGGGAGGCCGCCGGCCGCGGCGGGGCTGGATGCCTGTCCGGTGGTGGTGGCTGTCGGCGCGGCGTTGGTCTTTGAGTCGTCGCCGCTGCTGGAGCAGGCGGTGAGCGTGAGGAGTGCGGCGGCGGCGAGGGTTGCGGCGGCGGTGCGGGTGTTCATGGTCCCCCCTGGGACGGGTGTGAGATACGGGGGGAATGATGCCGCACCGGGTGCTTCCGGTTCCGGGCATGCCAGATCTGCGGCTCACTATGCATGATCGTTCCCAATAATTCAACACGTGATGAACGCGTGGCACGGGAAAGGCCCCACCGTCACGGAACGGCGGGGCCTCCTCGCCGGGTTGCCGGGCGTTACCCGGCGCGCAGCCACCAGTGTGGCAGCTACGGCGTGCCGTTCAACGCGTCCTCCAGCATCTTGTTCTTGTCGACGTTGCCCTCGTCGTCAACCCAGCCGAGGTCATCAATGATCTCAGCCATGCGAAGCGTGTCGTAGTCCTCCTCCTTCACGTCCTCACAGGCGTTCGGGACCGTGTTGGAGCCGTCGGCTCGCTTGTCCAGTGCAGTGGCGCAGTCTTTGACGATGTCGTCGTAGGACGGTTGGCTGAGCCAGACGAAGAGCCCGGTAATCAGGCCGAGGACGGATACGGCGGTCGCGGTGGCGACGATGGTGCGGCGTTTCATGGTCCCCCCAGGTGTGGTGTGCAGGGCGGCATCATGCTCGCCTGCGGGTGTGGCGTGAAGGTGGAGTTCGGAAGTTGTGACCTACTTCTTCGGTGTGCCGGGCACGGGCTTCTTCTCCCGGGGAATCCAGCCACCGCGGCTGGCCTGGTAGTCCGTCTCCTTGCCCTTCAGCCTGGGGTCGTCGTGCTTGATCGGCTTGGGGAATCCGAGTGCCATGATGGCGTCTCCGTCTCGTGATTGGGATGGGACCGGGGCGGCCGGCTAGCTGCCAGGCGGGCGGCCGCCCCGGGGCGTGCGGGTCAGGAGTTGCTGTTGTTCGTGCCGTCGATCAACAGGTCGAGGTTCTCGGTGATCGACCCCGGCCCCTCGTGCATGGCGTGGACGATGAGGTCGGCGGCCCGCTCGGGGTTGCCGTCGGCGACGGCGGCCTTGATCTCCTTGCCGCGGTCCTCGAAGTAGCCCATGGGTGTTCCCTTCTGGTCGGTCCGGAGCGGGTGGCTCCGGGGGTTCAGTGGCCGACGGTTCCGCGTCGGCGGTGGCGGTCGGCGAGGTCGTAGATGATCAGCCCGCCGTCGGTGCGCCGTACATCGATCCCCTCCCGGAGGTCGTCCTCGTCGGCGTTGCTGTTGCTGTTGCTGCCGGGCTGACCTGCGGCAACAACGTCGCCCTCGTCGGGGTCATAGGCGAGAGCGGGGTGGGCCGCGTCGCCGCCCTTCACGCCGGTCGACGTGCCCCGGCCCCGCATCCGCACCGCCTCCACCGGGATCTCCCACCTCTCCAGGGCCTCGCGGACACGCTCCGGGGTGGTGCCGATGTGGGCGGCGAGGACGGCCAGATGAGCGTGCGGTGTGCCGGTCGCCCGCAGCGCCACGCGGAGGTCGATGAGGGTGGGCAGCCACGGCCCGGCCGAGGGCTGCTCGACCGGCTCGTCCACCACCTCGCTGTCGGCCGACTGCTCCTCGCCCGCCTGCTGCTCCCCGCCGGCGGGCGGCCCGGCGGTGCGTCCCGGCGCCCAACCGTCCTGGCCGCACCGGTACGCGGCCAGCACCCACAGGCCGGCCGTGCCCCACATCAGCCACGGCGCGCGGCCGTCAGCGACCGCCGCGTACAGGCCGCCGCCGACCGCCGCGGCGATCTTCCGCAGGACCACGGCAGCGCCGAGGAGGACGGCTAGGCGCAGCAGCCAGCCGAAGGTGAACGGCTCCCCCGCCCATGCCTCCGCGCGCTGCCAGAGGCGGCGGGCAGCGTGCACCGCCCGGGCGGTGAGGAGTGCGGCGAGGCGTCCGGATCCGGTGCAGATCCGCTGTCCGGCCTGCCGGATCCACTGCATCGTCGTCGGGGCGCTCATACCGGGCTCCAGGTGGCCGCACCCTGGAGGACAAACTCGCCGAGCCCGTTGGCGCCGCCGACGACCTGGACAGCGATGAACGCGGCGGTGCCCGTGCTGATGCACAGCAGTGCCCCGGTGAACACGCCCTTCCACCACTTGCCTTTGACGGCCTTGGCGATGTTCTTCCGCAGCGTCCACAGGGCGATGACGAGCGCGGTGACGACGATTGCGCCGTAGCTGTTGAGGCCGGGCGCGGCGGCGGAGGCCATCGTGCTGGCCCGCTGGCCGGTCATCGTGGACATGATCCAGCCGCCGACGCCGTTGCCGCCCCAGCGGAGGACGCTGGTGCCGGTGCCGAGGAGCCCGGCGGGGCAGGCGACGGCGAGGATGCCGCAGGTGATGCCGAACCAGTACGGAATCAGGGCCTTGGGGTTACGGGAGTTGGTCGCGGCGGGCGCGGCGCCCCTTCCGGCCGCTGCCGCTGCGCCGCCGCCGGTCTTGTACCAGCGCCAGTGCTCGGCGGCGAGGAGGGCGAGGCCGAGGGCGAATCCGGCGGTGGTGACGGTGCCGGTGGTGTACTGCGATACCTCGGCTGCGACGGTGATCATGCGTGCACTCCGGTGAGGGCGTAGACGAGCGTGGTGATCGGGAGGGTGAGGACGGTCGCGGTGGCCATGGCGTACAGGGCGAGCCGGGCGACGCCGGCGCGGAGCCTCGGCAGCCACTCGTCGGGGTCGGCCTGGCGGGCCCGGATGCGGGTGACGTTGTCCCAGACGGCGACGAGGGCGAGCGGCACGATCGCCATGACCCAGGCTCCGGCGAGGCTTTCCTCGTCGCGGACGTCGGCGAGGATCCATGCCCACGGTCCGCTGAGGGGGAGGGCGAGGGTGAGCATGCCGAGGTGGTAGCCCCAGCGGATCCGCCGCCACCAGGGCGGGGCGGGGGGCGGATCCGGTGGTCCGCCCACGTCGATGGTGACGTGGACGTGGACGTCGAGCGGGGCGGGCGGGGGCGGTCCGGGCGGTCCGGATCCGTTCCGCCACCAGTCCGGACCGGAGTCCGGCAGGGCGGGCGGGTCCGGCGGGACGGGCGGCGGAGGTGGCGGTCCGGCGGGTGCGGGCAGGCGCTGCCCGGCGGGGATGATCCGGGACGGCACGATCGGCGGCGGAGGCGGCGGGGTGCTCACCGCACACCTGCGCAGGCGAGCGCGGTCGCGAGGACGATCGCCCAGGCGCAGCCGACCCAGACGCGGCCCTCATCGAAAGCCCGGGCGGCGATGATCACAGAGCAGACCGCGAGGAGGTAGGCGAGCGGCGGCATCGCGATGAGCGCGAGGAGCAGCAGGCCGGGCAGGGCAAGGGTGACGCCGAGCCCGGCCGCAGCGGCGGGGAGCCAGCCGTGGCGGCGCAGCAGTAAGGCAGTGGTGATGCCGGGGGCGAGCCCGGCCAGGCAGACGGCGAGCAGCAGCATGACGACCTTCAGGTCAGGAGGTGGGCGAGCCCGTGGAGGGCGGCGAGGAGGAAGCAGCCGGCGGCCACGGTCGCGCCGGCGGCGACGACGGGGCCGGGCAGGGTGCGCGGCTGCCAGGCGACGACCGCCAGGGCGAGGCCGGCGGCGACGACGGTGAGACAGATGAGGGCGAGGACGAGCCCGGCAGCCGCGGTCATCAGGCGCCGCGCTTCAGGTCGCGCAGGTAGCGGTCGACGCTGTCCGGAGACACTGGCCGGCCGAGGCGGGCGGCAGCGTCCTGGAGGACGGCGTCCCGGTCACGGATCCCCTCGGACCACGCGATCCGGACGGCGTCCTTCGTGGTCAGGGACTTGCGGTCGACGGCCGGTCCCGGACGGTCCGCGGGCTCTCCGGACGGATCCGGATCCGCGGATCCTGTGGTCCGGGCGATCCGGTCCGCCTCCACCATCTGCTCCCCGCGCAGGAGTTCACGGCGGACGGGGATCATGGCGAGCTGCCCATCGAGCGCGGCGCGCTGCTTCGCGACCCACTGCGCGGTGCGGTTGTCGAGCGGACGGGCGTGCACGCGCATCGCCGTCGACCACGAGCGCTTCGCGAGGAGGGAGACCGCGGCGCCGGCCGCGCCGACGGGCCACATGCCGAAGAGCTGGCCGTGCGCGAAGACGGCGCCCATGGAGATCAGGAGCGCGACGTTCCCGGCGCGGCGCACTGGGGCGGCACGCTCGGGCTCGTACCGGAGGAGCCACTCGACGCCCATGCACAGGATCCACGTCAGGTCGAAGGCGACGCCGGCGGCGTAGGCAACGACCGCGATGGTGGCCATCGAGAGGAGGTCGCCGATGCTGGCGGTGGTCCAGACGAGGGAGACGGTGACGAGGGTGCCTGCGATGGTGGTGACGCCGACGCGGACGATGCTGTCCCAGTCGCGGGGTGGGGCGGGGACGTCGATGTACTCGGTGTCGAGGACGAGTTCGGTGACGCCGTCGACGGTGTGGGGGACGAGGCGCTTCCGCTCGATGCGGTCGGTCTTCACGGTGCTCCTCCGGGAGCGGGCAGGTGGCCGCCCTCGCGACGGGGGACGAGGCGAGGGCGGCCGGTCCGGTGGTGGTCAGCGGGCGGAGCGGTACCAGCCGCTGCGGCGCTCGCTGGCGCGGTCGCGGTCTTCCCACGCCTGGCCGTCGCGGGCGGCGCGGCGGGCGCCGCTGGTCTTGTGGCGGCGGAACCTTCCGGCGTCGCCGGAGATCGAGCGGCCGGCGGCGGGGTAGTCGCGGCTGGACTGCGCGCGGGAGAACCAGCCCATCAGCTCGCGTCCTTCCAGCCGAGGCGCAGGCGGATGTCGGCGCCGGCCGCGTAGTCGGCCTGACAGGCCTGGACGGTGGCGGGCTCGGAGAGGACCTGGTTGGTGCGCGGGGTGAGGTCCTTCTCGGTCTCGGACTGCTGCTCGCTCACGCGGTCACCGCCGGGCGCCAGGCGGCCGAGATGCCGTGCCAGCCGATGGGGTGGCCGACGGTCCACACGGTGCCGTCGGCCATGGTGACGTCGTGGGCGTCGCGGGCCATGCGGGCGGTGTAGCTGCTGGCGTCGATGACCTTGAAGGTCAGCCCGTTGGCGTGGTGGACCTCGTGGGGGCTGGGCTGGGGTTGGGGCGTGCTCGTAGACTGCGGCACGGTCGTTCCTCCTGGTGATGCAGGCGGGATGGCTGGCCCCGACCGGACAGGGTGAGAGCTTCCGGTCGGGGCCGACTTGTTGCTGCTGTCCCAGAGTGCACGTTCTGCTTTACAACGTCAAGCAGAACAGGGAGGATGTTGCCGTGCCCAAGAGCCCTGAACCAGAGGGGAGCGCGCGCTTGATGACCACCACCGAGATCGCGAAGGAGCACGGGGTCAGCCGCCAGACGATCCACACGTATCGGCGGACCGGCATCTTCCCCGCTCCGGTCGAGGGCGAGGGCAGTACGCGGCCCCGGTTCCGTGAAGACCAGGTCGACGCGTTCTTCGAGGCGAACCCCAAGCAGCCGCGTAAGAAGCGCAGGCCCCAGTCCGAGCAGCAAGGAGAGCCAGTGACCGCGACGACAGCACGCAACCGACTCACAGAGACCCTGACGAGCCCCGGGTTGGTCGGCCTCGGCGCCGAGGAAGCGGCCGAGATGCTCGACGCCTACCGGGCGGCCGTCCTGCGTACCGCTGCTGACGAGCTGGCGGAGGACGACCACCTCCTCGCGGCCGAGGAGCTGCGCCGCATGGCCGACGAGAAGCCGGAGGCGCAGGATGGATGACCTGGTGCAGTGGCTGCGCGCGCAGCTCGACGAGGACGAGCGGACCGCGCGCCGAGCTGGTGACAGCTTCCGGCAGATCGGCGAGACGGGCGTCATCGTCGCCACCGAAGGCGACCGCGCGGAAGAGTGCGCCTCGGCGACCTGGGCCGGTGTCGCTGAGCACATCGTCGCGCATGATCCGGCGCGGGTGCTGCGCGAGATCGACGCGAAGCGGCGCACGCTGGTCCGGTGTGAGGAAGCGATGCTGTCCACGACCCCGATGCTCGTGCACTTCGCCAAGCAGACCGTCTGGGAGATGGCCCAGCCGTATGCGGACCGGCCCGGCTACCGCGAGTCCTGGCGACCGTAGCCCGCGCGTACCGATGCCCCCGTCCTCCAGCGAGGCGGGGGCACCGTCATGCCCGGCGGCCTACCGGTGGCGGCGGGTCGTCAGCCGGTACTCGCCGGGTGCCCCGGAGCACGGTACGGCGGGCGAGTGCGGGGGCCGCTCGAACCGGTAGCGGCGGAGGATCTGCCGCCAGGCGCGGGCGACGGTGGGGTACGGGCGGACGCTCATGCCCGGCAGGGTGGCAGACGGAGCAGCCCGGGAGGAAACCCGCGTCAACACGGTGCACCGTGGAGGCATGGCCACCGCGAAGCCCGTGATCGTGTACCCGCCCGACGAGCAGGGCGGCCGGCGGGTGCGGGTGGACGGGGCGATCCTGGGCCTGGCGTACGGCGTGCGGGACGTCTCGGCGTTCATGCAGGAGGCGGGCCTTCAGTCGTTCGATGAGATGGACGTGGTCCGGTCCGCGCTGATCGAGTGGCGTGGGGGCGGGCCGGACGTCTGGACGCACTGAAGGGCACCTCTTGCCAACTATGCATCACGTGATGCATAGTGGAGTCACGGCCGAGGGGACAGCCCAACGCCCAACCGAGGGGGAACCTCATGACCTTCACCAGCCGCGACCTCCGCGACCAGATCGTCACCGCCACCGACGCCTCCGACGGCGAGTACGACGTCGACGCCATCACCGAAGAGATCCTTGAGAAGCACGGCGCTGTCGACGTCGACACTCTCGACACCGACGAGTTCTGGGCCATCGTCGGCAAGCACGCCACCACCTGATGCCGGACCTGTGGACGATCGCCGAGGTGGCCGCCCACCTCGGCGTCAAGCCTGGCAGCGCGCGCGGAACCCTCTCCCGCTGGGGCGTCCGCGCCGTCGACCACCGCATCGACGACCACGGCCGGGCACACTCCCTCTACGACCCCGACGAGGTGAGGGCGGCTCACGCGGACCGGCCGGGTCGAGGAACCCGGACCGATCTCAGGAAGTAGGAAGACGCACGGCCCGCCGCGCCCATCGGGGACGGCGGGCCTCGTGCCGTTCAGGGCGGTCCGGGCGGGCTCCCGTATCCCACCGGCACCGGTCGCTACCCGGCCTTCCGGACCACCACCATCAGCGTGCCACGGTCAGGCCGAGCGCTGGGCCTTGATTCGCTCGATGCGCATCCGCAGCGTGCCTTGCCGCATGTCACGGATACCGAGCGCGGCACGGACGTACCACCGAATCCGAAGCCAGGTGAGCGTCATGCCGCCACCATCCCACCTTCCGTCCAGATCCTGCCGCAGCCGGTGCAGTGCGCGACCGGCACCCGCCCCTCGCCGCCGTGCACGTCGACCGCGCCGCCGCACCCGGGGCACGGTGTCGACAGGGTCCGCTGCTGCGCCGCGATGTCCAGGGCGCGTTCGACCCGGGCCGCGGCGCCGGCCGCGACGGTGGCGATGCGGCGCTCCTCGTCCTCCGTCAGCCGCCGGCACGGGCCCGGCTTCCGCTCGACCCGGGCGAGGAGCCAGAGCGCGGCGTGCGGTGCGGCGCGCTTCCCGGTGTACCGCCAGCGGCGCGGGTCGGCCAGGTCGGCGTGGGCGAGCTGGGCGCGGCGGGCGCGGTCGGCGGCGG
>NZ_WWHX01000071.1 GCF_009862125.1 Streptomyces sp. SID5910 | reverse complement strand
CGCCGTCGTAGGGGGCGGCGGGGGCTCCGTAGGGGCCCGGCGCGGCCGGCTGGGTGACTGGGCCGGGGCCGCGGGCGGCGGACCCGGCGGCGGGGGCGGCTCGATCGGCGACAGCAGCGGTCCGTCCGCGCGCAGCCGGGCGATCGTCAGCTCTCTGCGGCGCTGTGCCTGCGGGCCGTCGTCGCGTGCGTAGACGAGCCGGATGCCGTGGGGCCACAACTGTTCGGCGGCGAGCGGGCGGTAGCCGAGTGCGTGGGCCGTCTCGTCGGCCTGGCGGCGCTGGGCGGCGGTGAGTTTGCGGGGCGGCAGTTCGACGCGGGCACGGCCGTCGAAGCGGGCACGTATCTCGTTGGCCTCCACCTGGCTCCCCTCCCCTAGGCAGCAGCCGTACGGCCGCCGCTGTCCGCGATCGTTGCACACCCGCGGACACCCCGTGATCTGCTTGGCCGGCGCCCTGCGGACGGGGTCCTGCCCCGGGGGGGGCGGTCAGCCGGCCGGGGGCAGCGGGGTGCGTTCGTCCAGCAGGCCCTCGGCGCGCAGGCCGGTCCACAGGTCCGGCGGGACGGGGGTGGTGAACGCGGCGACGTTGCGGCGTACTTCCTCCTCGGTACGCATGCCGACCGCGATGCCCGCGACCGCGGGGTGCAGCAGCGGGAAGGCCATCGCGGCCTGGGGGACGCTCACGCCGTGCGCCTGGCAGACGTCGGCGATCCGGTGGACCCGCTTCAGCAGCTCGGGACCGGCGGCTGCGTAGTCGTACCGGGCACCGGGGGCCGGCCGGTCGGTGGCCAGGAGGCCGGAGTTGAAGACGGAGGCGGCCACCACCGACACCCCGCGTTCGGTGCAGGCCGGCAGCAACTCGTCCAGGGCGCTGTGGTCCAGCAGGGTGTGCCGGCCGGAGAGCATCACCGCGTCGGGGCCGGCCTCCCGCACCAGGCGGGTGAGCTTGCCGGGGTGGTACATGCCCGCGCCGATCGCCCCGACCACGCCCTCGGCACGCAGTTCGGCGAGGGCGGGGTAGCCGTGGCGCAGCGCGTCCTCGAAGTGCTGCTCGGCGTCGTGGAGGTAGAGGACGTCGATCCGGTCGAGGCCGAGGCGGGTGAGGGAGTCCTCGACGCTGCGGCGGATGCCGTCACGGGTGAAGTCCCAGACCCGGCGGTGGGTGGCCGGCACGGCGAAGGATTCGTCCGTGCGCCCCTGCGGGTCCTGCGGCACGAGCAGTCGGCCGACCTTGGTGGACAGGGTGAACGCGTCCCTAGGCTTGGAGCGCAGCATCTGTCCCATGCGGCGTTCGGAGTGGCCGATGCCGTAGTGCGGTGCGGTGTCGAAGTAGCGGATGCCCGCTTCCCAGGCGGCCTCCAGGGCCCGGGCGGCGGTGGCGTCGTCGAGCGGTTCGTACAGGCCGCCCAACGGGCCGCCGCCGAAGCCCAGTCGGGTGATCCCGGTGCTGGTGGTGCCGAGCCGGTGGGTGTCCATGTCCATGGGGGCTGCTCCTGCCTGCCTGTGCGGGCTTCGGGGGCGGTGTCGTGTCCGCCGCTACTCCAGCACGCGTTCCGCGTCGCCCGGTACCCCAGGGAAACAAGGCGTCGAAGGCGTCCAAGGGGTCGAAGGGGTCGAACGTATGATCCGGCGCATGCAGCGTGATGTGATCGACGGGGTGCCCGTCCTGTGGGCGCAGGCTCCCGGCCCGCTCGAAGCCGCTCTCGTCTTCGGGTGCGGGGTGCGCGACGAGACGTTCCGGTGTCTGGGCGTGACCCAGCTCGTCGAGCGTCTGGCGACCAGTACGCTGCCGCGGCTCCACCACGAGCACGGCTCGGCGGTCACCCTCTTCTGCACGGAGTTCACCGTGTCGGGGAGCGCGGTGCAGGTGACGGCGTTCCTCACCCGCATCTGCGAGGCGCTGTCCGCGCTGCCGCTGGAGCGCAGGGAACGGGAGGCGGGTGTGCTGGCCGCCGAGGGCATCGGTGTCCTCGACACCGCCGACGCGGAGCTGCTGTCGCTGCGGTACGGCACGCTCGGCGCCGGTGTGGCTTCCTGGACCGGTCCGGGGCCCGACCGTATCCCCGCCGAAGCCGTCCGCGACACCGCCGCCCGCTTCTTCCACGCGGACAACGCCGTCCTGGTGCTGACGGGGCCGCCGCCGGCAGGACTGCGTCTTTTGCTGCCGCGCGGCATACGGCCCGCTCGCGGTGCGGCACAGCCGGTGCTGACGGCGGGGCCCGCCTGGTTCCAGGCCGACGTGCCCGGCCCCGGGCTGGCCCTGCACGGCGATCTCGGCGACCCCGCGCTGGTCCTCGCCCACGCCGTGTTCCAGGAACGGGTCGCACAACGGGTGCGGCACCAGGAGGGGTTGGCGCTCCGGGTGGGCACCGCCCGGCTCGACACGGGGGCGGGGCGGGGCGAGTTCGTTCTGTCGCTGGACGCCCGGGAGGGCCAGGAACGGTACGTGGCCGAGCTGTTGTGGCACGAGGCCCAGCGGATGGCGGGCACCGCGGTCACGGAGGACGAACTCGCCGAGGAACTGGCCGGGTTTAGGGAGGTCTGGCTCGACCCGCGGTCGGCGTTTCACGAACTCGCCGAAGCGGCCACGTGTCTGCTGTTCGGACTCGACCACCAGGACGCGCCGGCGCGGCTGGACGCTCTGGCGAAGGTCACGCCGGAGCAGGCACGGCAGGCGTTCTGCGCCGCGCTCGCCACCGCTCTGCTCGTCGTGCCCTGCGGGGCCGAGGTGGAGCTGCGACGGCGTGACGGCCCGCCTCTCCCCCGGGACGTCTGCTCCCCCACGCGTGTGTTCCCGTCCGACGTGCGGGTGTTCAAGCCCTCGCTGTACCAGCGGGCCCTGTCCCCCACCGCCCGTGCGGCGCGGCTGGGGGTCGGCCCCTGCGGGCTGTGGTACCGCGAGGGTGACGCCCCTGTGCGGCATGTGGCCTTCGACGAGGTCGTGGGTGTGGAGTGGCGGGGCGCGGGCCGTGTGGTGTTCGGGTCCCGGGGCTGCTTCATCCCGGTGCTGCCGGAGCTGTGGGCGAAGATCGGGCCGGCCGTCGCCGCCATCGACGCCGCGGTGCCGCGGGCGCTGCACTACCCGGCGTCCGCCCTGCTCGCGGACGGGGACGGCTGACCGCCGTCACCGGGGGGGGGTGGGCCGGCTGGGTGCCGGCGGCCGCGGTCGAGGGCGATGAGGGCCGCGGCGAGCGGTGAGTGCGGCTGCGGGTGCGCCGGCCAGTCGCTGCGCAGCCTGCCCCCCCCCGTCACGAGGGGCCGGCCGCTCGGTCCTCTCGGGGTCCCGTGCCCGTGCCGGCCCGCTGATCGCCGTACGCCCACGCCGGCATCGCCACGGTCCGGTCCATGAAGGGGACGGGAAGCGCCGTGCAGCGGGCCGTGGCGGGCCGTATTTCGCGCGCAGCGTATGCGCTGGGCGGCCTACGATCGGCCGGTGCTGTGCGGCGGAGGCGATAGGGGGGTGAGGGCGGCGTGGACGTGGCCGGTGGGGTGATGCGGCTCGCGCAGGGGGCGCCGCTGGGCGGCGTGCTCGATGTCACCGACCCCGGTGACTGGCTCGCTCTGGATGCGGGCGTGCGCGAAGTGCCCTGGTATGGCGCGCAGTTGCTGCCGCAGTGGGAGCAGAGTGCCCCGCTGCCCGGCGATCTGGCGGGGCTCGGCGCGTCGCGGCTCGCGCTGGCGCTGTGCCACCGCGACGGGCGGGTGCGCGAGGAGGCGGTCGGCTTCTCGGCCCGGTGTCCCGGGCTGCTGCCGTTGGTCGTCATCCGCTGCACCGACTGGGCGGGCCCCGTGCGCGAGCGCGCCCGGACGGTGCTGCGCGAGGTCCTGGACGCGGAGAGCGCCGCCGGTCTCGCGCCGGTGGTCCTGCGCGTCGGGCGGCGGGAGCGGGGCGCGTTCGGCATCGAGGTCCTCGCGGAGGTCCTGCGCCGGGCGCCCCGTGAGCGGCTCGCTGCCCTGCTCTGCTGCCCCGACCGCGCGGTGCGGCGGTTCACGTACCGGCTGGCCGTCGACGGCCGGCTGCTGCGCCCCGCCGAACTGGCCCGTGCGGCCGCCCGGGACGAGGACAACGTGGTCCAGGACCTGTGTGCCACGGCGGCGCTGGCGGCGTTGCCCGGCCAGGAGGCGTACGAGGAGGTGCTGGTGCCCTTGCTGTCCGCGCGTAATCCGCGGGCCCGTTCGGCCGGGGTGACCGCGCTGCGGCGGGCGGGCCGGCCCGGGCAGGCGGTGGCGTTCCTCGGCGACCGGTCCGCGCTGGTGCGTGCGTGCGCCCGGTATGTCGTACGGCAGGACGGGGGTGATCCGGTGGCCTGGTACCGGCAGCGGTGCGCGGCGCCGGACGAGCCCGGGCTGCCGGCCGGTGCGGTCATCGGGCTGGCCGAGTGCGGACAGCGGGCGGATGCCCGGCTGCTGTGGCCGTTGCTGGCGCACCCGGCCGCCGGGGTGCGGGCGCGGGCGGTGGCCGGGCTGCGGGTGCTGGACTGCGTGCGGGTGGAGCGTCTGCTGCCGTTGCTCGACGACCCTGCGGCCGGTGTGGTGCGCGAGTGTGCCCTCGCCCTGCTGCCGTCGGCGGCGGACCTGCCCGCCGGCCGGCTGCTGGAACGCACCGGCCGCACCTGGCCGCGGCACGTCCGGCTGGCCGCGTTGCGGCTGCTCGTCGCGGGCGGCGGGGTCGTGGCGCTGCGGGCGGCGGTCGCGCTGCTGGAGGACCCGGACGTGAAGCTGCGCAGGTGGGCCGGGCAGTGCGTGCAGCGCTGGCGTCCGTCGGTGGGGGAACGGCACTGCGCGCAGGAGGTGGGGGAACTCCTCGACCGGTGCCGGCATCTGTTCAGCGACCATGTGCTGCTGCGGCGCCGGTGGGAGGCCGGGGCGCCGTCCGGGGGGGGGGAACGGCTGAGCCAGTGCGCTCAGGTTCCCGGCCGTGGCAGGGGCGCTGGGTCTCGTGCTTCGGTCCGGTCCGGCTTTGCAGTGAGGTGTCAGGTCAGTGACCTGGAGCTTTCTGTCTGAAGGGGTGCGCTGTGGGGGGGCTGCGGCGGTTGGTGCGGCGGTTTGAGGGGCTGGAGGAGCTCCTCCGGGGGGGGCTGACTGGGTGCTGCTGCCGGGTGCTGGGCTCGTACGCCGAGGCCGGGGATGCCGTGCAGGAGACGCTGGTCCGGGCGGGGCGGAACATCGGCCGCTTCGGGGGCCGGTCGGCGCTGAGCCTGTCCGGCGCTCTGCTACAGGCCGAACTCCAGGTGTTCGATGTCCGTGAAGCGGACCTCCTCCAGGGAGCCGGCGCGGCGGCCGTGGTCCTGGAAGTAGACCTCCTTGAGCGCTTCGGCGGCGATCTCCTTGAGCTCCTGGTCGCCGGCGCCCTGTTCCTGGGCGGTGAACAGGCGGGCCGCGTACTGCGGGGGCAGGGCGACGGTCAGGTGGCGCACGCGGTCCTGGTCCGTCGATCCGATGGGTGCGGTGTAGCCGAGGCGGGCGCGGGTGTCGAGGACGATGCCGTCGGTGGTGGCCGCCCTGCGGCGGGCCCTCGCCCGGATCTGCGGCTGCCAGCGCTTCCTCACCTCGTGCTCCAGGCGGGCGGCGAGGTCGGGGCGGGGCTTTCGGATCTGGTTCTTGACGTAGCGTTCGACGGTGCGCTGGGAGATCCGCAGCATGCGCGCGACCGCCCTGGTGCCGCCCAGCTGCTTGACCAGGTAGCGCATCTGCGCGGGTGCGCTCCTGGGCGCGGGGCGGGTGAACGCTTTTTGCACCGCGGCGTCGAGGCCGTCCCCGAACAGACTCATCGTCACCCCCATCATTCTCCGTTGTCGGCGCCGGTGACGGTGCCGTCCTTGATGTAGCGGGCGAGGTTGAGGCCGGGTGCGCCGAAGCGTTCGCGGACCTCTTCGCCCCACAGGACGCTCTGGGTGCCCTCGTGCTTGACCAGGCCCGGGTTGACGCCGAGCTTGAAGCCGCCGGGCAGCGGCTTGCCGTCGCGGTAGGGCAGGACGTCCAGGGGGCTCTCACCGCGGGCCGCGTAGACGACGCAGTCGGACAGGACCGCGACCGGGTACTGGCCGGTGAACGCCGCATGCTTGACGATCTTGCGGTGGAGGTTGGTGCGGGTGCGGGAGATGACCGCCGCGCGGATGTCCGGCCGCCAGGTGGGACGCGACAGGGCGCGCCACGGCTCGCCCGGGCGCCAGCCCTCGCCGCGGGGGCGCTCGCGCAGCTTGCCCAGGCCGCCCTTGACGGTCGCCTTGATCGCGGAGACGACGATCGCCAGCTCCGGGTCACGGTCCCGGTAGCCGTCCATCGCCGTCAGGAAGTCGGCCGGTGCGAGGCCGGTGTCGACGCCGAGGTCGGCCATCGTGGCGAGGTAGGCGTCGCGCAGGCGCTGGTACCAGCCGTCCAGGTAACGGCCGTGCTCGTACCGGACCCACGCCTCGATGGGGCGTACCTGGTAGCCGAGCTCCACCGCGTAGGCGACGGTGGGCGTCGCGTACCAGGCCGGGCCCTGAGGGCGCTCGCCCTTCGGGGTGAACGGGCTGGGCAGCAGACTCGCGTCCAGCTGAACCCACGTGTCCTTGCCGGCCTTCACCCTCGACAGGTCGACGTGGGAGAGATCCACCAGCCACGAGCCCGGCAGCTTCGGATCGAACGCCGGCGCCTTCAGATACGTCGGCGTGCCGAGGCCGACGGGCAGGCCGTTGGCGCCGGCCGCGAAGGCCATGTTCACGTCGATGCCGACCAGGTGGCGCAGGGTGCACTCGGCGTCCGTCATCGGCCGCGCCCAGTCGTAGGCCTCCTCGAACAGCTTCTCCGCCGGCCCCCGGAGGTGGAAACGCGGCAGATCCTTGAGGAGCGGGTGGCCGTCGGGAGCCTCGCACGGCGCCGGGTCGACCGGGTCCTTGCCCAGGGAGCCGGGGTTGTGTGCGGCGTGCCGCCTGCCGTCCGCGTCCGGCTGGGAGGCGCGGGTGGGCGGGTGCAGGGCGGTCATCAGCTCCAGACCGGTCACGGCGGTGGAACCGCGCGGGGTCATCACACGGGACGCGTAGACGCCCAGGACGCGGGCGAGGGCCGCCGGCTCCAGCTGGGCGGCCCGGCCCCAGTGGCGTGGGTCGAGCGCGTGCCAGGACGGGACGCACAACTGGACACAGGCCCGCTTCATGCCGGTGGCAGGGCGGTAGATCCGCGCCCACGGCCCCAGGCCACGCTTGGTCAGCTTCCACTGCGCGCGCGTGAGCTGCCGGATCACCGTGTGGCTCTCCAGGACGCGTCCGGCGAGCCGTTCCTCGTCGGTCAGGGCGGCGGGCAGGCCGTAGCGCTCCAGGGCAGCCCCGGTGAGCACGAGCAGCGGATCGGCGTCCTTGCCCGGCCCCGCCAGCCGGGGCTGCCCGAGCCGCGCCTGGGTCAGCGTCCACTCCACCAGGGACGGCAGAGACCTGGCGGGCACGTCCAGGACCAGACCGCCCGTGCAGTACGCGCGTACCTGGCCGTCCTCGACATCGACGACCGCGAGGGGGCCGTTCTCGAAACGGGGGTCGATTGCGGCGGGTGGGGCGGCGGAGGGGGCCGTTTCGGGGGGCG
>NZ_WWHX01000691.1 GCF_009862125.1 Streptomyces sp. SID5910 | reverse complement strand
TGAGGAACCCGAGCCCATGAGCCCCGCAGAAGGCGACCGCGACCGTGACACCCAGCGCATC
The DNA here is from genome assembly GCF_009862125.1 of Streptomyces sp. SID5910. Classification (GTDB taxonomy): domain Bacteria; phylum Actinomycetota; class Actinomycetes; order Streptomycetales; family Streptomycetaceae; genus Streptomyces. Next base: position 18,509 of record NZ_WWHX01000691.1, on the reverse strand, counting down.
CTGATCGTCGACGACGAGCCGGCGGTCCGCGAAGCACTCCAGCGCAGCCTCGCCTTCGAGGGGTACGGCACCGAGGTCGCCGTCGACGGCGCCGACGCCCTGGAGAAGGCGGCGGCGTACCGGCCCGACCTCGTCGTCCTCGACATCCAGATGCCCCGCATGGACGGCCTGACCGCCGCCCGCCGGATCCGCGGCGCGGGCGACACGACCCCGATCCTGATGCTCACGGCCCGCGACACGGTCGGCGACCGGGTGACCGGCCTGGACGCCGGCGCCGACGACTACCTGGTCAAGCCCTTCGAGCTGGACGAACTCTTCGCCCGTATCCGCGCGCTGCTGCGCCGCAGCTCGTACGCGGCCGCGGTCGAGGCCGCGGCCCAGGACGACGACACGCTCACCTTCGGCGACCTCACCATGGACCTGGCGACGCGGGAGGTCACCCGGTCCGGGCGGCCGGTGGAGCTGACCCGCACGGAGTTCACGCTGCTGGAGATGTTCATGGCGCACCCGCGCCAGGTCCTCACCCGGGAGCAGATCCTCAAGGCCGTCTGGGGCTTCGACTTCGAGCCGTCGTCCAACTCCCTCGACGTGTACGTGATGTACCTGCGCCGCAAGACGGAGGCGGGCGGCGAGCCGCGCCTCGTCCACACGGTCCGGGGTGTGGGGTACGTCCTGCGGCAGGGCGGCGCGGAGTGATCAGACGGTTCCGCGCCTTGCCGCTGCGCTCGCGCCTGGCGCTGCTGGTGGCGGCGGCGGTGGCGTTCGCGGTGACCGCGGCGGCGGTCGCCTGCTGGTTCGTGGTGAAGAATGTCCTGGTGAACTCGCTGGACGAGGCGTTGCAGGCGAACCGCATGAACCTGCCGCAGGTCACGCAGTACGTCAATCTGAACACCGGCCTGTGCGCCAACGAACCGACCGCGCACGAGCCGAACCTGTTCGGCTCGACCGTGCAGCTGCTGGACCGGCAGGGGCAGAGCTGCCTCATCATCGGCACCGAGAAGGTCGCGCTCACCGACGCCGACCACGCGGTGGCCGAGGGCAGGTCCGCCGACACCCTGCACGACGCCACGGGGTCCGACGGCACCAAGTACCGCGTCTACACGTACACGGTGCGCGGTCTCCAGAACGTCGCCGTCTCCGCCGCGCGGCCGCTGGACGAGATAAGCGGATCGCTCAACAACCTCGCCCTGGTGCTCCTCTTCGTCGCGGGAGCGGGTGTCGTGGGCGCCGGCGCTGCCGGACTCTGGGTGGCCCGCGCCGGCCTGCGCCCGGTGGACGAACTGACCCGTGCCGTCGAACACGTCGCCCGCACGGAGGACCTCACCATCCGCATCCCCGTCGAAGACGACTCCGACGACGAGGTCGCCCGTCTCTCCCGTTCCTTCAACTCGATGACCTCCTCCCTCGCCAGCTCCCGCGACCTGCAACAGCAGCTCATCGCCGACGCCGGGCACGAACTGCGGACGCCCCTCACCTCCCTGCGGACCAACATCGAGCTGCTCTCCCGCAGCGAGGAGACCGGCCGGCCGATCCCCGAGGCCGACCGCAAGGCACTCCTCGCCTCCGTGAAGGCGCAGATGACGGAGCTCGCCGCGCTCATCGGCGACCTCCAGGAGCTGTCCCGCCCGGACACCGGCCAGCACGCGGGCAAGACGCAGATCCTCGCCTGGCAGGACGTCGTCGGGTCGGCGCTGCGCCGGGCCCGCCTGCGCGGACCGGAGCTGACGATCACCGCCGACGTCCAGCCCTGGTACGTCCGGGCAGAGCCCTCCGCCCTGGAGCGCGCGATGGTCAACATCCTCGACAACGCCGTGAAGTTCAGCCCGGACGGCGGCACCGTCGACGTACGCCTCGCCGACGGCGTCCTCACCGTCCGCGACCACGGCCCCGGCATCCCCGCCGAGGAACTCCCGCACGTCTTCGACCGCTTCTGGCGCTCCCCGTCGGCCCGCGCGCTCCCCGGCTCGGGCCTCGGCCTGTCGATCGTGGCGCGGACGGTCCAGCAGGCGGGCGGCGAGGTGACCCTGACCCCGGCGGAGGGCGGCGGCACGACGGCCACGGTCCGGCTGCCGGGGGCACCGGTACCGCCGCCGGATCTGGGCACGGCGGATGGGGACGGGGACCGTTGACACGGCACGAGGCCCGGGACGCGTACCAGGTGGACGCGTTCCGGGCCTCGGCGCAGAGGTGTGGACAGGCGTTACTTCACGACCGTGATCCGGTCCGCCGCCGGCGGGGCGATCGGGGCCGACGGTGACGAGTTGGCCGTCAGGTACTGCTCCAGGGCCGTCAGGTCGTCCGTGCCGACCAGCTCGCTCGTGCCCTGGCCCAGCGTGGTGAAGCCGTCGCCGCCGCCCGCGAGGAAGCTGTTCATCGCGACGCGGTAGGTGGCCGCCGGGTCGATCGGGGCGCCGTTCAGGCGGATCGTGCCGGTGACGACCCGGTCCGCGCCCGTCTTCGTCAGGTCCAGGGTGTACGTCAGACCGGACGAGACCTGGAGGATCTTCGGCGCCGCCTCGTTGCCGCCGGTCACCTGCTCCTTGAGCGCCTGGATCAGCTGGGCGCCCGTGTAGGTGCGCAGGTTCACCGTGTTGGCGAAGGGCTGGACCGTGAAGCCCTCGGCGTACGTCACCACGCCGTCGCCCTCACCGGCCTTCGCCGCGTAGGTGAGCGGTGCCCGGATGCCGCCCGGGTTCATCAGGGCCAGGTCGGTGTCCGGGTCCAGGGTCTTGCCGTAGGCCAGTTGCGCGTCGGCGATCAGGTCGCCGAGGGGGGACTCGGTGCCGGTGCTGCCGATGTCGCCGGAGATGTAGCCGACGGGGCGGTTGCCGATCGGGGCGGCCAGGGTGTTCCACCGGTCGATCAGGCGGGTGATGTCCGGCGCCTTCGGGACGTCCCGCGTCACCACGTGGTTCGCCGACTTCACGGCCGTACGGGCGATGTCACCGGTCGCGCGGTCGTACGTCAGCGTCGTGTCCGTGTAGAGGCGGCCGAAGGACGCGGCCGACGTGACCATGCGGGGCTTGCCCGCCGGGTCGGGGATCGTGCAGACGTACGCGTTGTGGGTGTGGCCGGTGACCAGCGCGTCCACGTCGGGCGTGACGTTCTTGGCGATGTCGACGATCGGTCCGGAGATGCCGTCGCCGGCGCCCGGGGAGTCGCAGTCGTAGTTGTAGGAGGCCGACGCGGGGAAGCCGCCCTCGTGGATGAGGGCGACGATCGACTTCACGCCCTGGCGCCGCAGCTCCTTGGCGTACTTGTTGATCGTGTCGACCTCGTCCTTGAACTGGAGGCCCTTCACGCCCTCGGCGGAGACGATGTTCGGGGTGCCCTCCAGGGTCACGCCGATGAAGCCGACCTTGACGCCCTTCTGCTTCCACACCCAGTACGGCTTGAGGATGGGCTTCTTCGTCTTCTCGTCCAGGACGTTGGCCGCCAGGTACGGGAAGTCGGCGCCCTTGAACTTCTTGTCCGTGTAGCAGCCGTCGGTGGGGTGGCAGCCGCCGTTCTGAAGGCGGGCCAGCTCCCGGGCGCCCTCGTCGAACTCGTGGTTGCCGACGGACGTCACGTCCAGGTCGAGCTTGTTCAGCGCCTCGATCGTCGGCTCGTCGTGGAAGAGACCGGACAGCAGCGGGGAGGCGCCGACCATGTCGCCGCCGGCCGCGGTGATGGAGTACGGGTGGCCCTTGCGGGCCTGGCGCAGGTGGGTGGCGAGGTACTCGGCGCCGCCCGCGTCGATCGTCTTCGTCGTGCCGTCCGGCTGGACCTCGGTGACCCGGCCGGAGGAGCCGGCCGGGGGCTCCAGGTTGCCGTGCAGGTCGTTGAAGGAGAGGAGCTGGACGTCCTGGTAGCGGCCCGGCCGGTGATCGGGCTTGTGGCCGTGGTGGTTCTCGCCCGCGTTCGCCGGCAGCGCCGCGGCGGCGAGCGCCCCGACGGTGGCGACACCGGCGGCCACCGCGAGCAGGCGGTTGGCGCGGCGTCTGCGGCGCGGTACGTACGACTGTGCTGTGGCTGGCATGCGCCCCCCTGTGGGTCTGCCTGCGGATCTGCCTGGTGCGAGCCGTCGAGGAGAGGGACGGCCCGTCGGCGCAGCCTAGAGTCAACGCGCGTAGCGCGACAGGGGTTTCCGGGTTACGACTGGGTTTACGTTCTCCCTTCCGTGCCGCCCTTTTGCCGGGCCCGCCCCTTACCCTCGTACGCATGACCAGCGACGACACCGTGCGGCCCGGCCGCCCCCGCTCGATCGAGACCCTCGCCGCGCTCACCCCCGACCAGGCCGACGCCGTGCTCGCCCTGCTCGGCGAGGCCGCCCGGAACGACGGGCAGTACGCCGTGTCCGAGCAGGGGCGCCTCCAACTGCGCGGTGGAGCCCGGGAGGGCATCGCCCACCTGCTGCTCACCCTGGACGGCGAACTCGTCGGCTACGCCCAGCTGGAGGACACCGACCCGGTCGAGCCGCCGGCCGCCGAGCTGGTCGTCCACCCCTCCTACCGCGGCCAGGGACACGGGCGGGCGCTGGGCTCCGCCCTGCTCGCGGCCTCCGGCAAGCGGCTGCGGATCTGGGCGCACGGCGGCCACTCCGCCGCCCGGCATCTCGCGCAGGTGCTCGGGCTGACCCTCTTCCGCGAACTGCGCCAGATGCGCCGCCCGTTGGCCGGCCTGGAGCTGCCGGACCCGCGGCTGCCCGAGGGCGTGAGCGTGCGCACCTTCGTGCCGGGCCAGGACGACGCGGCCTGGCTCGCCGTGAACTCCGCCGCCTTCGCCCACCACCCCGAGCAGGGCTCCCTCACGCAGCGGGACCTCGACGACCGCAAGGCCGAGGCCTGGTTCGACCCGGCCGGCTTCTTCCTCGCCGAACGCGGGGACGAACTGATCGGCTTCCACTGGACCAAGGTGCACGCCGAGGAACGGCTCGGCGAGGTGTACGTCCTCGGCATCCGCCCCGACACCCAGGGCGGCGGCCTGGGCAAGGCCCTGACCACGATCGGCCTGCGCCACCTGGCGGAGCAGGGCCTCCCCACGGCGATGCTGTACGTCGACGCCGACAACAAGGCGGCCGTGTCCGTCTACGAACGCCTCGGCTTCACCACCCACGAGACGGACCTGATGTACCGCACGGAGACGTGAGGGCTCCTTCGCGCCGCCATGCCGGTCCGCCGGAGCCTCCAGGTGAGCCGGCACCGAACCGGGAGGGCCAGCCGGGCCGGGACAGCCAGGGCAAGGTGACGGCTCGTGGCCGTCACCACCGTCCCCGCCCTCACCTCCACGCCCGCCGCGCCCGCCGCGCCCGCCCGCCCAACGGCTCCGGCCCGCACGCCGCCCACACCACCGCGACCGCCGCCAGCACCACCGCCCACCGGTCGTGCGCCGCGGGCCACCGCGGGTCGTCCGGCACCACGAACAACGCCCAGTCCTCGGGTATAAGCAAGGGCGCGAGGACCGCCACGACCAGCAGGGCCGCCGCGACGGCCGGGCCGGGCCGCGCTTCGTCCGTCAGACGCACCGCCGCCGCGGCACCGGCGAGCGCGAGCACGCACATCGCCGCGGCCTCCAGGGTGATGCCGCCGACCGGGGGCCGGGTGTCGGAGGGGGCGAGCAGCAGTACCGCCGTCCACCACAGCGCGGCGAGCGGTGCGACGAGGGCCACCCGCAGCGCCTGCCGGAGGGGACGCCGGGTCGGGACGGGCGTGGTGAGGTGCCGGGCCCGGTCGTCGAGCAGGAAGACCAGGCCGAGCGCACCGACCAGGGCGACGCCCCGCAGCAGGGTGAGCGCCTGCCAGGGACCCGGCTCGGCCCCCGCCATCCTCGGCGTCCCGGCGAGCAGCAGCCCGAGGGCGCCCGCGGAACCCAGGACCCACCACGGCAGCGTGCGCCACACGGGCCCGACCAGCGCACGCGCCACCCGCCCGGCGCTGCTCACTCGCACGAGTCCGCCTTCGCCGGCCCGGCCACGCCCAGCAGCTCGGCGGCCTCGGCCGTCGTGACGTCCGGTGAGGTCAGCTCGGCCCAGTGCGCCTTCACCCGCTCGGCGACATCCGGGCCCGGCTTCTCCAGCAACTGCCGTACGACGTCGGTCTGCCCCTCCGTCATGGTCAGCGGGTCGGTCGGCGACAGGACGATCGCGGACCCTTCCAGGCTGTCGTCGAGACGGACCCGCCGCAGGGCGCTCAGCGGGTCGTCCTGCCAGCTGAGGGAGAGCCACATGATGGTGACCATGCGCCCGTCGCACACCGCGTCGCTCGCCTCCTCGCTGCCCGCGACCAGCACGGCGGCGACGGCGGTGGAGAACTCCGGGACCCGGTTGCCGCCCCATGCGGTGCCCACGGTCACCTGGTGCGGGGCGGACAGCGCGGGGATCGCGGCGTCGGCCCCCAGCCCGTACCGGGCGTCTATCCGCTGCCGGACCAGGAGCCGCTGCTCGTGTGCGGCGCCGCCGGCGAGGGACTGGACGTGGTCCACCACCCCGGCCCAGGTGCGGGTCCGGCTCTCCCACTCCGGGAACGCGCAGTACGTCGACGGGCCCCGCTCGACGCAGGTCTGCTCCTTCTCCGGGCTCACCGAGGCCCGTTCGCGTGCCGCGGTCAGCTCCGGCGACGGCTCCACGCCCCGGGCCTGAAGTATCCCGCCGGCGACCGTCAGCGCGAGGGTCAGGGCGAGGCCCGCCCGGACGGCCGGCCCGCGTCCGCCGGCGACCAGCACCGCGAGGAAGCCCACGCACAGGGCGGCGCCCGCCAGATACAGGGCGTGCCAGGCGGCCGGCCGGCCCAGCAGGTCGGAGGGCAGGGAGTCGGGGCCGCTCTCGGAGACCACCGGGGACAGCCAGGACAGCCCGCCCGTACCGCCCGGTCCGGTGCCGAGGACGAGCGTGAACAGCAGGCAGACCACCAGCAGCGGCGCGGCGAGCGGCGCCCGCAGCACCCGGCCCAGCAGCACACCGAGGGTCCCGAACAGCAGCACCGTCAGCGGGCCCACGAGCAGCTCGGCCGGCGAACCGCCGCCGACCGCGCCCTCCTTGGCCGCCTCCCAGGCGAACTGCCCGCCCACGCACAGCGCGGTGAGCAGCACGGCCGGCACGACGGACAGCGCGTGCGCCACCGTACGGCGCCAGGGCGCGACGACCAGGATCGCGAACTGGCTCTCCGTGCCGTGGCGCGCGGAGCGCAGGACGGCGGAGTTGGCGGACACCAGGACGGCGAGACCGACGAGCAGGGGACCGCCCTGGGTGGCGCGGTCGGCGTCCTGGAGGGCCGGATATCCGTCCCAGGAGGTGCGGGTCCGCCACACGATCCAGGCGGCGTAGGCCACGAAGGCGATGAGAACGGGGACGCTCAGCAGCAGCCGGCGGGCCTCGAACCGGGTGAGGGCCAGCACGGCCCGGGCACCACCGCCGCGCGGCCCGGCGTCCACGGTCGTCGGGGCGTCCGTCGGTGCGGCCGTCGGGGCGGTGCTCATGCCGCCACCTCCGCATCGGCGCCGTCGAGGGTCAGCAGGTAGCCGTCCTCCAGGGTGGGTTCGAGCAGGTCGGCGCCGGAGGGCGGGTCGCCCACGTTCCGGAAGGAGCCGGTGCCGGTGCGCCAGCCGGCCTTCGCGTGCGGGTCGCGTTCCGTACTGCTCCACACGTGCCCGGCGGCCCGCGCGGTCAGCTCGGCCGGGGTCCCGTCGAACCGCACGGTCCCGGCGGCCATGACGAGCACCCGGTGGCAGAGCATCGCCACGTCCTCGGTCTGGTGGGTGGACAGCAGCACGGTCCGCCCCTCCCCCGCCCCGGCGATCAACTCCCGGAACCGCATCCGCTGTTCGGGATCGAGACCGACCGTCGGCTCGTCGAGGACCAGGAACCCTGGGTCACCGACGAGCGCCGCCGCGAGCGCGACCCGCTGCCGCATGCCGCCGGACAGCTTTCTGATCCGCTTGCCGCGCACATCGCCCAGGGCGACCTCGTCCAGGACGCGCCGCACCTCGCGGTGGCGTCCGGCCCGGTCGGTCAGCTCCTTCAGGATCGCGACGTAGTCGACGAACTCGAAGGCGGTGAAGTCCGGGTGGAAACCGGGGGTCTGCGGCAGATACCCGAGCCGCCGCCGCACCTCCTGCCGTCCCCGCGCGGTGCCCGGGTCGTGCCCCAGCACGGTGAAGGAGCCCCGGTCGGCGGGCACGGCGGTGGCCAGCACACGCAGCAGCGTGGTCTTCCCGGCCCCGTTCGGCCCGAGCAGCCCGGTGACGCCCGGCGTCAGCCGCAGGGACACCTCGTCCAGGGCTCGGGTCCGCCCGTAGTGCAGGCTCAGCCCGGAGGCGGAAACGGTGTGGGTCATACGGCGCTCCCGTACAGAGGTCGAAAGGAGGAAGATGGGGAGAGGGAAGAGGAGGGGGAGGAGGTGGAGAGGAAGCGGCAAGGGCTCATGCGACGCCCCGCGGGGAGACGTCGAACCGGTCGCGGAACAGGATCAGCAGCCCCGTCCCCAGCACGGCCACGGCCGCGGACACGCCCTGCCCGGCCGCGGTGAACGGCGCCAGCGTGCCGTCCCCGGCGGTCCGCGCCGCGTCGGCGGCGAACAGCACCGCACCCCACGCCCCGGCGACCAGCGAGGGCGCGAGCACCGGGCCCAGCCGGGGCGTCAGCGCCAGCCCGGACGCGGTGAGGGCGAGCGCGGGCAGCAGCCAGGCCAGCGCACGCAGCCCGTACCCCGGCAGGGCCAGCGTCGCGAGGCCGTTGACACCGAGCGCGACGGCCAGGACCGCGACCGTACGGATCATCAGCAGCCGGAAGCCGTGCATCGGCGAGACGACCGCCATCTCGTACGTCGGATCCAGCGCGGGCCCGTAGGCGAGCGCCACCCCGGCCAGCGGCAGCAGCGGCGCGAAGGCGAGGAAGAGCGTGGGCCTGTCGGCGGCGCCGGACGTGAAGGCGATGACGAAGGTCGTCACCAGCACGGCGACGACCGCGCCCAGCCAGGACCGGCGCAGCACCGGCGTGGCCGTGAGCAGCCTCGCGGTGTGGTCGGCGACGCCGCACCGCACCAGCAGGCCCTCCAGCCACCCCCGCCGGGGCGCGTCCAGCTCGGCGTCGAGCCGCTCCCACCCCGCCTCCAGGGCGGCGGCGTCGCTCACCTCGGCGAGGACGCCCCGGCACCGCGGGCAGGCGGCCAGATGGGCGTCGGCGGACCAGAGCACGGGCGCCGCGAGCTCGCCGAGGGCGTACGCCCGCAGGTCGTCCTCGTCCACGTGCCAGCCGTTGTCGATTCTCATGCCAGCGCCTCCCGCAGCTGCCGGCGGGCCCGCATCGCCCGCGTCTTGACCGTGCCCGGCGGGATGCCGAGCAGGACGGCCGCCTCGCGGGTGGTCAGCCCGTCGATGACCGTGGCCTGGAGCACCGCACGCAGCTCCGGCGAGAGCCGGACCAGCGCGCCGGCGAGATCCCCGTGCTCGACACCGGCGAGCACCCGCTCCTCCGCGGACGCCTCGTCCCGGTGCCGCAGGCGGGCCAGCGCCTGCCGCAGCCGCCCCCGGGCGCCGTCGCCGCGCAGCGCGTCGACCAGCCGCCGGGATCCGATCCGCCACAGCCAGCCGGCGACGTCCCCGTCCTCCCGATAGCGCGCGCTGCCCCGCCACACCGCGAGGAACGTCTCCTGCACGACGTCGTCGACGACGCCGGCGTCGGCGCAGCGGCCACGCATCCGGGCGGTCAGCCAGGGCGCGTACCGCCGGTACAGCTCCTCGAAGGCGCGCCGGTCGGCGTCCGCCGCGACGGCCCGGAGCAGCTCACCGTCGCTTCTCGTTTCGCTCACATCTCCTCATCGGACGAGCCGGGCCGTCCGGTTCACACGATCACAGGCCGATTTCGCGGCGGGATCCGGGGCAGCGGGATCCGGGGCAGCGGCCGAGGCCCACGCGGCCGGATCAGGGGACGACGGCGTCCGGCGCGAAGCAGCCTGCCGGAGGCCCACGCGGCGGAATCCGGGGCGGCGGCGTCCGGCGCGACGCGCCTGCCGGAAGCCCCCCGGTGTCCCACACGTCATGTCCCCGTAACCGTCGATTCAGACAGCCTTGCGACCCTCGCCGAATGAAGCCGACCGTGTCACCAGGAGCAGAGGATTCCGCGCCGTCCGACGCGCCTGTCCTGCGCGAGGCGCGGAAGAATGGGTTCATGAGGCAGCCGAAGACCCAGGCAGAGGTCCAGCACGCGCAGCCCTCCGTGGGCTCCATCGCCGCGCACCGCCCGCACACCGTGGCCGCCACCGTCTCCGACCTGGAGCCCGACATCGACGCGGACCTGGACGCGTACGAGGAGTCACCAGCCCCCGGCGCCGACGGCGGCCCGGGCACCGCACTCCCCCAGGGCCGCTTCCTGGACCGCGAACGCAGCTGGCTCGCGTTCAACGAGCGCGTCCTCGAACTCGCCGAGGACCCGAACACCCCCCTCCTCGAACGCGCCAACTTCCTCGCGATCTTCGCCAGCAACCTGGACGAGTTCTTCATGGTCCGCGTCGCCGGCCTGAAGCGCCGCATCGCGACCGGCGTCGCCACCCGCTCCGCCTCCGGCCTCCAGCCCCGCGAGGTGCTGGAGATGATCTGGGCCCGCTCCCGCGAGCTCATGGCCCGGCACGCCGCCTGCTTCCACGAGGACGTCGCCCCGGCCCTCGCCGAGGAGGGCATCCACCTGGTCCGCTGGAACGAGCTCGCGGAGAAGGAGCAGGCCCGCCTCTTCACGCTCTTCCGGCACCAGATCTTCCCGGTCCTCACCCCCCTCGCCGTCGACCCGGCGCACCCCTTCCCGTACATCTCGGGCCTCTCCCTCAACCTCGCGGTCGTCGTCCGCAACCCCGTCACGGGCCACCGCCACTTCGCCCGCGTCAAGGTCCCCCCGCTGCTCTCCCGCTTCCTGGAGGCGTCCCCCGGCCGCTACGTCCCCATCGAGGACGTCATCGCGGCCCACCTGGAGGAGCTGTTCCCGGGTATGGAGGTCCTGGAGCACCACGCCTTCCGCCTCACCCGCAACGAGGATCTGGAGGTCGAGGAGGACGACGCCGAGAACCTGCTCCAGGCCCTGGAGAAGGAGCTGATGCGGCGCCGCTTCGGTCCGCCGGTCCGCCTGGAGGTGGAGGAGTCCGTCGACCGCGAGGTACTGGACCTCCTCGTCCGGGAGCTGAAGATCGGCGAGGCGGAGGTCTACCCCCTCCCCGGCCCGCTGGACCTCACCGGTCTCTTCCGCATCCACAGCCTCGACCGCCCGGAGCTGAAGTACCAGAAGTTCGTCGCCGGCACCCACCGCGACCTCGCCGAGGTCGAGTCCGCGTCGGCACCGGACGTCTTCGCCGCCCTGCGCAGCCGCGACGTCCTGCTCCACCACCCGTACGACTCCTTCTCGACCTCCGTGCAGGCCTTCCTGGAGCAGGCGGCGGCCGACCCGGACGTCCTCGCGATCAAGCAGACGCTGTACCGCACCTCGGGCGACTCCCCCATAGTCGACGCGCTCATCGACGCGGCCGAGTCCGGCAAGCAGGTCCTCGTCCTGGTCGAGATCAAGGCCCGCTTCGACGAGCACGCCAACATCAAGTGGGCCCGCAAGCTGGAGGAGGCCGGCTGCCACGTCGTCTACGGGCTGGTCGGTCTGAAGACCCACTGCAAGCTGTCGCTGGTCGTGCGCCAGGAGGGCGACACGCTGCGCCGGTACAGCCACGTGGGCACGGGCAACTACCACCCGAAGACCGCCCGCCTCTACGAGGACCTGGGCCTGCTCACCGCGGACCCGCAGGTCGGCGCGGACCTCTCCGACCTGTTCAACCGCCTCTCCGGCTACTCCCGCCGCGAGACGTACCGCCGCCTGCTCGTCGCGCCCAAGTCCCTGCGCGACGGCCTGGTCTCCCGGATCCACAAGGAGGTCCAGCACCACCGCGCCGGGCGCCCCGCCTCCATCCGCATCAAGGTCAACTCGATGGTCGACGAGGCCGTCATCGACGCCTGCTACCGCGCGTCCCAGGCGGGCGTGCCGGTCGACGTGTGGGTGCGCGGCATCTGCGCGCTGCGCCCGGGCGTGGCGGGCCTGTCGGAGAACATCCGGGTCCGGTCCGTCCTCGGCCGCTTCCTGGAGCACTCGCGCGTCTTCGCCTTCGGCAACGGCGGTGAGTCCGAGGTCTGGTTCGGCAGCGCGGACATGATGCACCGCAATCTCGACCGCCGGATAGAGGCGCTGGTCCGGGTCACCGACCCGGCCCACCGTGCGGCCCTCAACCGGCTCCTCGACACCGGCATGTCCGACGGCACCGCCTCCTGGCACCTCGGGCCGGACGGCGAGTGGACCCGGCACGCGACCGACGCGGACGGCCAGCCCCTGCGCAACATCCAGGAGATGCTCATAGACGCCCGGAGGCGCCGGCGTGGCACAGCGACACCTTGACCCGACGAACCGCCTGACCGGCCCGACGGCACCGTCCGGCCCTACGGCCCCCTCGGGACCGTCCGGCTCGGCGGCACCGTCGGCCTCATCAGCATCGCCAGCCTCATCGGCACCGCTGGCCTCGTCGGTACTGCCAGGCCCCTCCACACCGTCAGGCTCACCGGCACCCCAAGCCTCGCTGGCACCTCCTGCCTCACCGGCCTCCTCAGCCTCACCGGCACCGCCCGCCACCCCCACGGCCCCCGAACCGACCGGTCCGGTGCCCGTGGAAGCCCTCGCCGGCTACCTCCGTGCCCAGGCCACGGAGTTCCTCCGCGCCCTGCGCCTGCACCGCGAGACAGGCACGGGATCGGGCGCGGGACCGGCCGCGTCCCCGAACGGCGGCCCGTCGCCCCAAGGCAACCGCACCCCCGTGGACGCGGCCCGCGCCCTGCGCCGCGCGGCCCGCCGCCTCAGCGGCACCCTGCACACCTACCAGCCCCTGCTCGACGCCGACTGGGCGGAGGGCATGCGCCCCGAACTGGCCTGGCTGTCCGGCACGCTGGCCCTGGAGCACGCGTACGCCTCGCGCCTGGAACGCCTGCTCCAGGCGCTGCACCGCCTGTCCGGCTCGTCGGCGTCCCCGGCCCGCCGGCAACTGGCGGCCGCAACCGTGCCCGCCTCCCCCGCACCGGCACCCGCACCCGCACCCGCACCGACCCCCCTCCCCGACCGCGGCAACCTCACCGTGGGCGCGGCCAAGGCGGGCGCCCTCCTCGACCGCCAGCTGACCCTCGCCCGCACCCGGGCCCACTCCACCGCCCTGCAAGCCCTGGGCAGCAGCCGCTTCCACGCGGTCGCCGACAAGGTCGCGTTACTGGCCAGCGAGGTGCCCCTGCGGGTGACCGCCACCGCCGACCTCCGCCCACTGGCCCGAGCCGCACACGGCCGCCTCGCCGACGCGGTGGCCGCGCTGCCCCTGGTCACCGCGGGCCACCCGTACAACGCGGAGGCCCTGATCCACGGCCTGTCCCCCGAACCGGCGCCACATCCGCAGGACGCCCCCTGGCACCAGGTGCGCCTGCTGCTGCGCCTGCACCGGTACGCCCGCGAGGTCCTGGCCGGCGAGGGCGGCCCGAGCGGTGAGGACGCGCGCCTGCTCACCGCGGGCGAGGCCCTCGACCGCCACCGCGACGCCTCGGAGGCCGCCGCGGCCGCCGCCCAGGCCGCCCGCACGCCTCGCATCGCCCCGGCGACGGCGTACGCGCTCGGCGTGCTCCACGCCGACCAGCGCCACGAGGTGGAGGCGGCACGGTACGCGTTCCAGCAGGACTGGCAGCACGGCAGCGCCCACCCGTCACCGGCACCGTGACCCGCGGAGCGCCCGTCACCGGCACCGTGACCCGCGAAGGGACGGCGAGCCCCCCATGAGCACCCCTGACGACACCACCGTCCGCGCGGCTGGCTGCGTCCTGTGGCGCAGCGCCCCGGACACCGGCGACCCGCAGCTCTGCCTGGTCCACCGACCCAAGTACGACGACTGGTCGCACCCGAAAGGCAAGCTGACGCCCGGCGAGGACCCGCTCGCCGGGGCCCTGCGCGAGGTCGCCGAGGAGACGGGGTACACCGCGGTGCCCGGCACCGAGCTGCCCACCGTGCGCTACCTCTCGGACGGCCGCCCCAAGGAGGTCCGGTACTGGGCGGCGGAGGCCACAGCCGGCGCCTTCGTCCCGAACGACGAGGTCGACCGCATCGTCTGGCTGCCGGTCGCCGCCGCCCGCGCCCGCCTCACCCAGCCCAGGGACCGCGCCCTCCTCGACTCACTGCCGGCCGCACTGCGCCCGGGCGGGGACATCCCGTACGACGGCTGACCCGGAATCGCGCCGTGTCATGGGCGTAAGCATTCCGTGACCTCACCGCACCGTCCACAGGGGTTCACCCGTCGTTCATTCACGCCCATCGGCGGCTTCACCTGATCTGCCTAATTTCGGCCGTAGACAGTCCTCGCACGCCGCCGGATTCAGGACGGCGGCTCCTGGAAGGAACTCCCTCAAGTGAAGCTTCAGCGCATGAACCGGCGGGCCCTCGCTCTCGGTGCTCTCGCCGTCTCCGGCGCCCTGGCCCTCACGGCGTGCGGCTCCGACGACACCGGTGGGAACAGCAACGGCGGCGACGCCTCCGCCAGCACGCAGGCCGGCAACATCAAGTGCGACGACGCCAAGGGCCAGCTCCAGGCCTCCGGCTCGTCCGCGCAGAAGAACGCGATCGACGCCTGGGTCAAGCAGTACGTCGCGGCCTGCAAGAGCGTGCAGATCAACTACAACCCCACCGGTTCCGGCGCGGGCATCACCGCGTTCACGCAGGGCCAGACCGCGTTCGCCGGTTCGGACTCCGCGCTGAAGCCCGACGAGATCGAGGCGTCGAAGAAGGTCTGCAAGGACGGTCAGGCCATCGACCTGCCGATGGTCGGCGGCCCGATCGCCGTCGGCTTCAACGTCCCCGGCGTCGACAGCCTCGTCCTGGACGCCCCGACCCTCGCGAAGATCTTCGACAGCAAGATCTCCCACTGGAACGACGAGGCGATCGCCAAGCTCAACCCCGGCGCCAAGCTCCCCGACCTCAAGATCCAGGCCTTCCACCGCTCCGACGAGTCCGGCACCACGGACAACTTCACCAAGTACCTGAAGGCCGCCGCGCCCAAGGACTGGGCGTACGAGCACGGCAAGTCCTGGGAGGCCAAGGGCGGCCAGTCCGCGCAGGGCTCCTCCGGCCTGGCCGCGCAGGTCAAGCAGACCTCCGGCGCCATCTCGTACTTCGAGCTGTCGTACGCCAAGGACGGCATCAAGACGGTCGACGTGAAGACCGAGGCCGCCGAGCCCGTCAAGGCCACCGTCGACAACGCCACCGCCGCCATCGGCGCGGCCAAGGTCGTCGGCACCGGCAAGGACCTCGCGCTGGAGCTGGACTACACGCCGACCGCCGACGGCGCCTACCCGATCGTCCTCGTGACGTACGAGATCGCCTGCGACAAGGGCAACAAGGCCGAGACGCTGCCCGCCACCAAGTCCTTCCTCAACTACATCGCCTCGGAGGACGGCCAGGGCCTGCTGGCGGACGCCGGCTACGCCCCGATCCCCACCGAGATCATCACCAAGGTCCGCGAGAACATCGCGAGCCTGAGCTGACCCGAGTGCGGTCCGGTCCCACGGGGCCGGGCCGCACCGTCCGGTGCACCGCCGCCAGGAGCCCCCGCACGGGCTCCGCCCGAGCCGCCGCGTACGACGGCTCCGCAGACCGGAGAACCCGATGGACATATCCACTGATCCCCAGAAGCCAGCAGCAGCCCCCGTACCCCACCGGCCCCCGGGCCCCGACGACCGGCGCGCCACGCGCGGCGCCGTCCGCCCCGGCGACCGGGTCTTCCTCGGGCTCTCCCGCGGATCCGGCATCCTGGTGCTGGTCATCATGGCCGCGATCGCGGCCTTCCTCACCTACCGCGCCTGGCTCGCGATCAGCGAGGACGAGGCCAACTTCTTCACCAGCTTCGACTGGAACCCGAGCGGCGTCCCGCCGCAGTTCGGCATCGCCGTCCTGGCCTTCGGCACCGTCGTGTCGTCGGTGATCGCCATGGCCATCGCCGTCCCCGTCTCGGTCGGCATCGCCCTGTTCATCACGCACTACGCGCCGCGCAGGCTGGGCGGCGTCATCGCGTACGTGATCGACCTGCTCGCCGCCGTGCCGTCGATCGTCTACGGCCTGTGGGGCGCCCTCTTCCTCGTGCCGCACATGGACGGGCTCTTCGGCTGGCTGGACGAGTACCTCGGCTGGACCGGCATCCTCGAGTGGAACGGCGGAGCGCCGCGCTCGCTGCTCACCGTGGGCGTCCTGCTCGCGATCATGATCCTGCCGATCATCACCAACGTCAGCCGTGAGGTCTTCCGGCAGGTCCCGCGCATGCACGAGGAGGCCGCGCTGGCCCTCGGCGCCACACGCTGGGAGGTCGTCCGGATGTCGGTGATCCCCTTCGGCCGCTCCGGCGTGATCTCCGCCTCGATGCTCGGCCTCGGCCGCGCGCTCGGCGAGACGATGGCCGTGGCCATGGTGCTCTCGCCGACCTTCGACATCAACGCCAGCCTGCTCGACCCGGGCGGCGGCACCTTCGCCCAGAACATCGCCAGCAAGTTCAACGAGGCGACCGTGATGGGCCAGGACGCGCTGATCGCCTCCGGTCTGGTGCTCTTCGTCATCACGCTGCTGGTCAACGGCGCGGCGCGCATGATCATCGCCCGTCGCAAGGAGTACTCGGGGGCCAACGCATGAGCCACGCAACCCTCACCCCCAAGAGCCGCAGCTCCCTGCGCGGCGCCACCCTGCCCCCGTGGTTCCCCTGGGCGGTCGCGGCCGGCTCGGTCGCCGCCGGCCTCGGCATCAGCGCCGCGGCCGGGCTGCACAGCAGCATCCAGTGGGCCCTGATCGCCGTGGTCCTCTTCGTCGGCGGCACGTACGCCATCTCGGCGCGCGTCGAGGGCGGCCGGCAGGCCAAGGACCGGGTCGCGACCAGCACGGTCTGGGTGGCGTTCCTGCTGGCCCTGATCCCGCTGCTCTCCCTGATCTGGGAGACGCTCAAGCGGGGCGTGAAGGTCCTCGACGGCTACTTCCTCAGCCACTCGATGGGCGTGGTCGCCGACTCCGAGCCCGGCGGCGGCATCTACCACGCCATCCTCGGCACCCTGGAGCAGGTCGGCCTCGCCACCCTGTTCTCCGTGCCGATCGGCGTGCTCACCGCGATCTACCTGGTCGAGTACGGGCGGGGCAGGCTGGCCAAGGCCGTCACCTTCTTCGTCGACGTCATGACGGGCATCCCGTCGATCGTCGCGGGCCTGTTCGTCCTCAGCCTGTGGGTGCTCATCCTCGACATGGGCCCGTCCGGCGTCGCCGGCTCGTTCGCCCTGTGCATCCTGATGATCCCCGTGGTCGTCCGCTCCACCGAGGAGATGCTCAAGCTCGTCCCGAACGAGCTGCGCGAGGCGTCACTGGCGCTCGGCGTGCCGAAGTGGCGCACGATCCTGAAGGTCGTCCTGCCGACGTCGGTCGGCGGCATCATCACCGGCGTCATGCTGGCCGTCGCCCGCATCACCGGCGAGACGGCCCCCGTGCTGCTGCTGGTCTGGGGCACCGACTTCATCAACGCGAATCCGTTCAAGGACCCGCAGGAGTCGCTGCCGATGTACATCTACCTCCAGTACAGCGCGGGCTCCGACGCCGCGTACGACCGTGCCTGGGGCGCGGCCCTGACGCTCATCGCGTTCATCATGATCCTCAATCTGGTGGCCCGCGGCATCGCCCGCTGGAAGGCCCCGAAGACCGGTCGCTAAGGCCCCGGACCGAAAGAAGCAGTGATTCACATGGCCAAGCGCATCGATGTCAGCGGCCTCAACGCCTACTACGGCTCCTTCCTGGCCATCGAGGACATCTCGATGACCGTCGAACCCCGCTCCGTGACGGCCTTCATCGGCCCCTCCGGCTGCGGCAAGTCCACCTTCCTGCGCACCCTGAACCGCATGCACGAGGTCACCCCGGGCGGCCGCGTCGACGGCAAGGTCATGCTGGACGACGAGAACCTGTACGGCGCCGGCATCGACCCGGTCGCCGTGCGCCGCGAGGTCGGCATGGTCTTCCAGCGCCCGAACCCGTTCCCGACCATGTCGGTCTACGACAACGTCGCGGCGGGCCTGCGCCTGAACGGCAAGTACAAGAAGTCCCAGCTGGACGACATCGTCGAGAAGTCGCTGCGCGGCGCCAACCTCTGGAACGAGGTGAAGGACCGCCTGAACAAGCCGGGCTCCGGGCTGTCCGGCGGCCAGCAGCAGCGGCTGTGCATCGCCCGCGCGATCGCGGTGGAACCGAACGTCCTGCTCATGGACGAGCCCTGCTCCGCCCTTGACCCGATCTCGACCCTCGCGATCGAGGACCTGATCGGCGAGCTGAAGGAGCGCTTCACGATCGTCATCGTGACGCACAACATGCAGCAGGCGGCACGCGTCTCGGACCGCACGGCCTTCTTCAACCTGGCGGCGGTCGGCCGGCCCGGCAAGCTGATCGAGCTGGACGACACGGAGCGGATCTTCTCCAACCCGTC
>NZ_WWHX01000690.1 GCF_009862125.1 Streptomyces sp. SID5910 | reverse complement strand
TGGGGTGACGGCCGGGACGTCGGCGAGGGTCTTCGGCACCGGGCGGCCGTCCGGGTCGGGGGCGTGGGACCAGATCAGCTCGTCCAGCTCGCCGGGGGCCCACTCGGCCAGCACGCGCGCGTTGGCGAGGGTCGCGTCGATCTTCGCGCGGTTGCGGATGATGCCCGGGTCGGCGAGCAGCCGCTCGCGGTCCTCGTCGGTGAACCGCGCGACCTCGGCGATCTCGAAGTCCGCGAAGGCGGCGCGGAAGCCGGGGCGGCGGCGCAGGATGGTGATCCAGGACAGGCCGGACTGGAAGGCCTCCAGGCTGAGCCGCTCGAACAGGGCGTCGTCGCCGTGGACCGGGCGGCCCCACTCCTCGTCGTGGTACGTCACGTAGTCCGCGGTGGACAGGGCCCAGGGGCAGCGCGGCGCGCCGTCCGGGCCGGTGACGGCCTCGCCGGCGCTCACTGCCGCTCCTCCCGGGCCGGCTTCTCCATGGCGACGTGGTGGGCCGCGGCCCGGGCGCCCGCGAGCGCGGACTCCAGGTCGGCGATCCGGGCGTCGCGCTCGGACAGCTCGGCGCCGAGCCGGCCGAGGGCGTCGTCGACGTCCGCCATGCGGTACCCGCGGACGACGAGCGGGAAGCGCAGCCGCTCCACGTCCGCGCGGGCCACCGGGCGGTCCGGGGGCAGGGAGTCCCGCAGCTGCTCGGGCGCTGCCTCGGGCAGCGGTCCGCTCTCGCCGCCGCTCACCACGGCGAGCGTCACCGCGGCGACCACGACGGCGAGCGCGACGACGAGGAAGAGGAACATGACCATCGCTGGGGCCCCCATGGTCGGATCTGGTCGGACCGGGCACGGCGATCGCGTGGTGCGTCGGTGGATCGCGTCGGCTGTCCGGGTCGGAGTCGTTGTGTCGGGTCCGATCGTGCCATGCGAGTCTGACAGTCGGGATCGCAGGCGGTCGAACGCGGGCGGTCGAAGGACGCGGGCGTGAGGGACGGAGTGGACGAGAAGATGTCACAGGGGATGCTCAGGCTGGGCAGGCGTGAGTTCGCGCCGCACGAGCCGGTGATCATGGCGATCGTGAACCGGACCCCGGACTCCTTCTACGACCAGGGCGCCACCTTCCGCGACGAGCCGGCGCTCGCGCGCGTGGAGCAGGCCGTGGCCGACGGGGCCGCGATCATCGACATCGGCGGGGTGAAGGCCGGGCCCGGCGACGAGGTGTCGGCCGAGGAGGAGGCGCGGCGGACCGTGGGCTTCGTCGCGGAGGTGCGGCGGCGGTTCCCGGACGTCGTGATCAGCGTGGACACGTGGCGGCACGAGGTCGGCGAGGCGGTGTGCGAGGCGGGGGCGGACCTGCTGAACGACGCGTGGGGCGGTGTCGACCCGAAGCTCGCGGAGGTGGCGGGGCGGCACGGGGTGGGGCTGGTGTGCACGCACGCCGGTGGCGCGGAGCCGCGGACGCGGCCGCACCGGGTGACGTACGACGACGTCATGGCCGACATCCTGGACGTGACGGTGGGGCTGGCCGAGCGGGCGGTGGCGCTGGGGGTGCCGCGGGAGTCGGTGTTGATCGATCCGGGGCACGACTTCGGGAAGAACACGCGGCACAGCCTGGAGGCGACGCGGCGGCTCGGGGAGATGGCGGAGACGGGGTGGCCGGTGCTGGTGTCCCTGTCCAACAAGGACTTCGTCGGGGAGACGCTGGACCGGCCGGTGAAGGAGCGGGTGCTGGGGACGCTGGCGACGACGGCGGTGTCGGCGTGGCTGGGCGCGCGGGTGTACCGGGTGCACGAGGTGGCGGAGACGCGGCAGGTGCTGGACATGGTGGCGACGATCGCCGGGCACCGGGAGCCGGCGGTGGCTCGGCGGGGGCTGGCGTAGGGGCCGGCGCGGACGGGTGGGCGTGGGGGGGGTCTCGCCCCCGCCGCCCTCACCCGTTCCCTTCCCCAGGGGCTCCGCCCCTTCGACCCCACCAGGGGCTCCGCCCCTGGACCCGGCGGGGACTGCGTCCCCTGCACCCCTGCCGGGCTCGTGTCGCTGGCCCCCTGCCGGGACCGGCGGCCCGCCCGCCCCGCCGGGCTCGGCGGCCCGCACCGCTGCCCGTGGTTCTGCCCCGCGCTAGCGGCCCGCTTCCTTGGAGACCAGGGCTACCGCCTCGTCCACGTCGTCCGTGACGTGGAACAGGAGCAGGTCCTTCTCCGCCGCCTTGCCCTGGGCGACCAGGGTGCCGCGGAGCCAGTCGACCAGGCCGCCCCAGTACTCGGAGCCGAAGAGGACGATGGGGAAGCGGGTGACCTTCTGGGTCTGCACCAGGGTGAGCGCCTCGAAGAGTTCGTCGAGGGTGCCGAGGCCGCCGGGCAGGACCACGAAGCCCTGCGCGTACTTCACGAACATCATCTTGCGGACGAAGAAGTAGCGGAAGTTCAGCCCGATGTCGACGTACGGGTTGAGGCCCTGCTCGAAGGGCAGCTCGATGCCGAGGCCGACCGAGATGCCCTTCGCCTCCAGCGCGCCCTTGTTGGCCGCCTCCATCGCCCCAGGACCGCCGCCGGTGAT
Source organism: Streptomyces sp. SID5910 (assembly GCF_009862125.1). Lineage (GTDB taxonomy): Bacteria > Actinomycetota > Actinomycetes > Streptomycetales > Streptomycetaceae > Streptomyces. Next base: position 7,734 of record NZ_WWHX01000690.1, on the reverse strand, counting down.
GACCGCGAAGCCCGCGTCGACCAGGCCGCGGCCCAGCCGGACACCGGCGTCGTACTCCGGTGAGTCGGCCGGGGTGCGGGCGGAGCCGAAGACGCTGATCGCGGGCGGGAGTTCGGCGAGCGTGCCGAAGCCCTCGATGAACTCCGACTGGATCCGCAGGACGCGCCAGGGGTCGGTGTGGACCCAGTCCGTGGGGGCACGCTCGTCCAGCAGGCGCTGGTCCGTGGTGCTCCCCTGGACCTGGTCCCGCCGTCGGAGGACCGGGCCCAGGCGCTGCTCGTCAGGCGGCTGCTTCTTGCCCTCCGGATTGCCTGTAGGCATGTGCGCTCCCTCCGTGTGCAGGTGGTTCCACCTCAGCGTAGATCGACGCGGGTTACGTACGGGGGACCTCAGCATGTCCGGCACGCAGCGGCGTAAACCCGCTTCGGATCATGCCGTCAGCCAGGACCGCAGCCGCTCCTCGCCCGCGAGGATCTTCGCCGTCTCGACGCGTTCGTCCCGCTTGTGCGCCAAGTGGGGGTTGCCCGGGCCGTAGTTGACCGCGGGGACGCCGAGCGCGGAGAAGCGCGAGACGTCCGTCCAGCCGTACTTGGGCTGCGGGGTGCCGCCGACCGCCTCGATGAAGGCCGCCGCGGCGGGGTGGGACAGGCCGGGCAGGGCCGCGCCGCTGTGGTCGTCGACCACGAACTCGGCCACCCCGCAGTCCGCGAAGACCTCGCGGACGTGCGCGAGGGCGTCCTCGGGGCTGCGGTCCGGGGCGTAGCGGAAGTTGACGGTGACCACGCACTCGTCGGGGATGACGTTGCCCGCGACCCCGCCGGTGACGCCGACCGCGTTCAGGCCCTCGCGGTACTCCAGGCCGTCGATCACCGGGTGACGCGGCTCGTACGCGGCGAGCCGGGCGAGGATCGGGGCGGCGGCGTGGATGGCGTTGGAGCCCATCCAGGAGCGCGCCGAGTGGGCCCGCTCGCCGGTCGTCCGCAGCAGTACCCGCAGGGTGCCCTGGCAGCCGCCCTCCACCTGGCCGTCCGACGGTTCGAGGAGGACCGCGAAGTCGCCCTCCAGCCACTCGGGATGTGCCTCGGCGACGTGCTTGAGGCCGTTCAGCTCGGCGGCGACCTCCTCGTTGTCGTAGAAGACGAAGGTGAGGTCGCGGTTGGGGGCCGGGACGGTCGCGGCGATACGCAGCTGGACGGCCACACCCGCCTTCATGTCGCAGGTGCCGCAGCCCCACAGGACGCCGTCCTCGTCGAGCCGCGAGGGGACGTTGCCGGCGATCGGCACGGTGTCGATGTGGCCGGCCAGGATCACCCGCTCCGCGCGGCCCAGGTCGGTGCGGGCCACGACGTTGTTGCCGTACCGGTCGACCGTCAGATGCGGCAGGGCGCGCAACGCGCCCTCGATCGCGTCCGCCAGGGGCTTCTCGGAGCCGCTCTCCGAGGGGAAGTCGACGAGCCGCGCGGTGAGCTCCGCGGCGTCCAGCGTGAGGTCAAGCGGGGTATCGGCCATGCCGTCGACCCTACCCGCCGGGCCGTCGGCCCCCTTCCCGCACATCATCCGCACCGGGGGCCCCTGAAGCCCTACTCTCCAGTACCTTGTACGCGTGTCTGAGCCGTCCCCCACCCGCAAACGCCGCGGCCGCCTCCTCCGCTTCGGGGCCGCCCTGGTCGTCCTGCTCGCGGTCGCCGGTTACCTCACGGTCCAGTACGTCACCGGCGGCGCGCCGGGCTGCAAGGTCGTCTCGGGCGACGACGACCGCACGGCCTACGAGTTCACGCCGGAGCAGGCGGTGAACGCGGCGACGATCACCGCCGTGGGCACCGCGCGCGAGCTGCCGGAACGCGCGGTGACGATCGCCCTGGCGACCGCGCTCCAGGAGTCGGCGCTGCGCAACATCGACTTCGGCGACCGCGACTCGCTCGGCCTGTTCCAGCAGCGGCCCTCGCAGGGCTGGGGCACCCCGAAGGAGATCATGGACCCGGCGTACGCGGCGGGCATGTTCTACGACCACCTGGTCGAGGTGCCGGACTACACGCGGCTGCCGCTGACGGTCGCCGCGCAGCGTGTGCAGCGCAGCGGGTTCCCGGACGCGTACGCCAAGCACGAGCCGGACGCCACGCTGCTGGCGGCGGCCCTGACCGGGCGGTCCGCGGCGACGCTGACCTGCGAGGGGCGTCCCGGCGCGCACCGGGCCGACGGCCCTGACGCGGTACGGGCGGCGCTGGTACGGGACTTCGGGCGCGATGTGCTCCAGCCGGCCGGCGCGGAGGCGGGCGCCTCGGCGGAGCCCGGCCCCTCGGCGTCCCCGAGCCCCGGCGGCGGCTCCGACGGGCGGACCGTGACCCTGCCCGTGGCCGACGGGCAGGGTGCGGGCGGGGGCCGGAACGCCGAGCGGCGCGGCTGGCAGCTCGCGCACTGGGCGGTGGCCAACGCCAGCGCGCTGCGTATCGAACGGGTCACCTACGCCGGCCGGCAGTGGACCGCCGGGAACACCGACAGCAAGTGGTACGCGACGGGCGCGGCCTCCGCGCACGGTGCGGAACAGGGCGCGGGCCCGGTGCGGATCACGTCCGCGCGGTAGTGCGAGCGGTCACTCGCGAGAGGGAGCCGTGGCGGCGGGAAGTCGACGGGGTGCGCGGGTTTTCGCGTCGTCGGCGCCGAATCCGCCGGAGCCCGGGAAAGCAAAGGGCTGTAAGGATTCGGCAGGCTTTCCGGGCGGCGCCCTTTTGACCGCTTTTCTGCGCAACTGATAATGCGACGCATTGCCAACTCTTTACGTTGTGTCGCCGCAACCTTCGTGCCCTTCGAGCGGTAGTCACTGCGTCCGAGCCCGGCGATCACCCGCCGGGTGAGGTCCGAACCTCATCGTTCACTTCCGTCGAAGGAGCATCATGTCCCTCCCCCTGACCCGCCGGATCGCCCGTGCCGCGCTGCTCGTCGCTGCGGGAGCGGCTGCCGGGGTCGGTGCGGCCGGCTCCGCCAGTGCGGCCCCTGAGCTGCCGGCCACCCCGAACCTCGGCGGGCTGACCGCGCTGGACGGGGCGAACGTCGGCGAGGCCGTCGACGGCGCCGCGCAGAACGTCACCAAGGTGGGTGACACCGGCGGCAAGGCCGTCAAGAAGACCACGCCCGTGGCGCAGAAGGCCGCCGGGGACGCGGCGGACTCGGCCGGGGACCTCGTCGGTGACACGGCTGCGACGGCCACGAAGGGTGGGCTGCCGGTGCAGGGGGTGCCGCTGCGCTGACGGTTGTCTGCCGACGGCTGTGCGGCGACGGGGTCCGGGGGGTGCCCCCGGGCCCCGTCGCTTTGTCGTGCGGGTGCGTGCGGTTGTGCAGTGGCCGCCCGTCGAGCCGTGCCCGGCGTTGGGGGCTGTGCCCACCCGTTCCGCCCTGCGGAACGCCTGCCCACAGCAGTTGCCGGTCAGCTATAGGCGGGCTACTGCTGCTGCTACTCGGGGGTCTGTGGCGGTGAAGGCCACTCTGATGTGGTTCTTGCCCGCGGGGCCGTAGAAGTCGCCGGGGGCTACGAGGATGCCGCGTTCGGCCAGGTGGGCGACCGTGTCCCAGCAGGACTCGTCGCGGGTGGCCCACAGGTAGAGGCTGGCCTCGCTGTGTTCGATGCGGAAGCCGTGGCCGAGCAGCGCCTCGCGCAGGGCCGCGCGGCGGGCGGCGTAGCGCTCGCGCTGGACGCGGACGTGCTCGTCGTCGCCGAGGGCCGCCACCACGGCCGCCTGCGTCGGCGCCGACGTCATCATGCCGCCGTGCTTGCGGATCTCCAGCAGCGGGCCCAGGACGGCCGGGTCGCCCGCCAGGAAGGCCGCGCGGTAGCCGGCGAGGTTGGAGCGCTTGGAGAGGGAGTGGACGGCGACCAGGCCGTCGTACGAGCCCCCGTTGACGTCCGGGTGGAGGACCGAGACCGGGTCGGCCTCCCAGCCCAGCTCCAGGTAGCACTCGTCGGAGACGACGAGGACGCCGTGCTCGCGGGCCCAGGCCACGATCCGGGTCAGGTCGGCCTTGGACAGCACCTTGCCGGTCGGGTTGGACGGGGAGTTGAGCCACAGCAGCTTCAGGCCCGCCGGGTCCAGCTCGGTCGGGTCGTCGTACGCCTCGTACTCCGCGCGGGCCAGGCGCGCGCCGACCTCGTACGTCGGGTAGGCGAGGCGCGGGAAGGCCACGCGGTCGCCGGGGCCGAGACCGAGCTGGGTCGGGAGCCAGGCGACGAGTTCCTTGGAGCCGACGATGGGGAGCACGTGGCGGTGGGTGACCTCGCGGGCGCCGAGGCGGCGCTCGACCCAGCCGGTGATCGCGTCGCGCAGTGCCGGGGTGCCCCAGACGGTCGGGTATCCCGGGGAGTCCGCCGCGTCGATCAGGGCTTTCTGGATCAGCTCGGGGACCGGGTCGACCGGGGTGCCGACGGAGAGGTCGACGATGCCGTCCGGATGAGCGGCGGCCGTCTTCTTGTACGGCTCCAGCTTGTCCCAGGGGAAGGTGGGCAAGCGGTCGGAGACTGCGGACACGTTACTGGCTCACTTTCGTCGTGGCCGCCCGGTACGGCAAACGCCTCGGCCCCGTGCGGCGCCGGTCGGGGTGACCGGGCCGTACGGGACCGAGGCGGCGCGTGTGCGGGCCGCCTTACTGGTTCTGCGGCGGCAGCGCGGCGACGAAGGGGTGGTCGCGCTCGATCAGACCCAGCTTGCTGGCGCCGCCGGGCGAGCCGAGCTCGTCGAAGAACTCGACGTTCGCCTTGTAGTAGTCCTTCCACTCCTCCGGAGTGTCGTCCTCGTAGAAGATCGCCTCGACCGGGCAGACCGGCTCACAGGCACCACAGTCGACGCATTCGTCCGGGTGGATGTACAAGGACCGCTGGCCCTCGTAGATGCAGTCGACCGGGCACTCCTCGATGCACGCCTTGTCCTTCACGTCGACACAAGGCTGCGCGATGACGTAGGTCACGCTGTCGTTCCTCCTCGATAGGGCGCTGGCGGGCCTCCTCAGGCTCCGCCGCCTGGCGCGCGGGAGCGCGGCGTCGTCGATGCCCGCCCCTAGTATCTCCGTTCTTGGGCTTGATCCGAACAGGAGGGGTGGACCGACCCGTGGAAATCTCTGCCGCCGGCCGACTCGAGGTCCGCATTACGGCTGCTGACGTGGGCAAACGAGTCTCCGTGCGGTGCTTGAGCGAACCTGGTGTCGCAGGTGAGAAGTTCACAGACACGGTTGGGGTTCTCACATCATGGGACAACGGTGTGCTGCTGATCACACGGAAGAGTGGCGAGTCGGTCCGGATCGCGGAATCCACACTGGTGGCGGGCAAGGCCGTACCGGCCGCCCCGGCGCGTCGGCGTGGGCCCGCCGCGTCCTACGAGGAGCTGGCGCGGGTCGCCGCGCGGGCGTGGCGGCCGGTGGAGAGCGAGCGGCTCGGTGAGTGGGAGCTGCGTGCCGCCGCCGGGTTCACGCGGCGGGCCAACTCCGTGCTGCCGCTCGGCGATCCGGGGATGCCGCTCGACGACGCGCTGACGGCCGTACGCCGCTGGTACGGCGAGCGCGGCCTGCCCGCGTACGTCCAGACCGCCACCGGGGCCGAGGGCACGCAGGAGCTGCTGTGCGCGGAGCTGGAGCGGCGGGGCTGGGTGCGGGAGGTGACGGCCGAGGTGTGGACCGGCGCGCTGGCACCGGTCGCCGACCGGGCCGAGGGTGCCGGGGTGGTGCTGTCCCGGGAGGCCGACGAGGCGTGGCTCGGCCGGTACCAGCGCAAGGGTCTGAGCGACGTGGCGCTGCGGGTGCTGGGGTCGGGGCCGTCGGTGTGGTTCGCGACGGTGCCCGGCGGTGACGCGCCGGCCGCGATCGGGCGGTGTGTCGTGGACGGGCGCTGGGCGTCCTTCGCGGCCGTCGAGGTCGATCCGGGACAGCGGCGTCGGGGGCTCGCCACGGAGGTCATGGCCGCGCTGGCCCGGCGGGCGCTCGACGAGGGGGCCTCGGCGGCGTGGCTCCAGGTGGAGGCGGACAACGCGGGGGCGCGGGCGCTGTACGCGGGGATGGGGTTCTCCGCGCATCACGCGTACCACCACTATCGGGGGCCGGAGGGTGGCGAGGGTGTGGGGCGGGGCTGATGCGTCATCTTCCTCATCCGCCGTCGCCCGAGCGTTCCGCCGAGGTGCGGCGCCGGTTCGCCGAAGAGGCGCGGTCCGAGCGGCCCGATCTGTCGACGCTGTGCCTGCTGGTGGGCGCCGTGGCGGACGGGGCGCTCGACGAGGCGGGTATGGACGCCGCGCAGATAGAGCTCGACCGGCTGGCCGGGCAGGTGCCGTTCCGGCCGGGTTCGCCGCGGGCCTGGGCTGCCGCGCTGCGGGACCTGCTCGGTGAGCGGTACGGGTTCCACGGGGTCGCGGCGGACTACCGGCGCCTGGAGTCGTCGTTGCTGCACGAGGTGCTGCGGCGTCGGCGGGGGCTGCCGATCCTGCTGTCGGTGGTGTGGCTGGAGGTGGCCCGGCGTGCGGGGGCTCCGGTGTACGGGGTGGGGCTGCCGGGGCACTTCGTGGTCGGGTTCGGGCCGGAGGATGAGCGGGTGCTCGCCGATCCGTTCGACGGGGGGCGGGTGCTCAGCGGGAACGACGCGGAGGTGCTGGTGGCGGGGGCCACGGGGGCGGGGCTGTCGCCGTCGATGCTGGAGCCTGCCGCGCCGTTGGACGTGGTGGCGCGGATCCTGAACAACGTGCGGGCGTGGGCGGCGGCGCGGCCCGAGCGGTCGGATGTGGGGTTGTGGGCGATCGAGCTGCTGCTGCTGTTGCCTTCGCATGCGGCGCGGTTGCGGTATGAGCGAGCGCAGTTGCTGGTGCAGCGGGGGGAGTTCGTGGTGGGGGCGGTGGAGTTGGACGCGTATGCCGATGTGGTGGGGGCTGTGGATGAGGTTGTGGCGGAGAAGGTGCGGGGGGAGGCTCGGGCGGCTCGGGCGTTGCTGAACTGAACGGTGTTGCGGTGAGGGGTGGGTGCGCTGTCCGGCATTGCGGGGTGCCGTCGGTGCCGTGCGGGGCGGGTGGGTGCGCGGCCCGGCGTTGCGGGGTGCCGCCTGCGCCCACCCGTGCCGCCCCAGCGGCACGACTGCCCGCAGGCTCAGCAGGCTGGGTGGGCCGGCCGGCACGACTGCCCGCAGGCTGAGCGGGCTGGGCGGCTGCCCGCAGGCTAGGTGGGCTGGGGGTGGCTACAGCCAGCCTTTTTCTCGGGCTATGCGGACCGCTTCCGCTCTGTTGCGGGCCGTTAGTTTTTGGATGGCTGTGGAGAGGTAGTTGCGGACCGTGCCCTGGGAGAGGTGGAGGGTCTTGGCGAGTTCCGCGTTCGTGGAGCCGTCCGACGCCGCGCGCAGGATCTCGCGCTCGCGGTCGGTGAGGGGGTTCGCGCCCTCCGCGAGGGCCGCTGCCGCCAGGGTGGGGTCGATGACCCGCTCCCCCGCCAGGACCTTCCGTACGGCCTGGGCCAGTTGGGCCGCCGGGGCGTCCTTGACCAGGAACGCGTCCGCGCCCGACTCCATGGCGCTGCGCAGATAGCCGGGCCGGCCGAAGGTGGTGAGGACGATCAGCTTCACCGCCGGGAGCTCGCGGTGCAGCAGGGCCGCCGCCTCGATGCCGGTCGCGCCCGGCATCTCGATGTCCATCAGCGCCACGTCCACGCCGTGCGCGCGGGCGGCCTCCAGTACCTCGTCGCCGCGCGCCACCTGGGCGACGACCTCGATGTCCTCCTCCA
>NZ_WWHX01000689.1 GCF_009862125.1 Streptomyces sp. SID5910 | reverse complement strand
TAGACGACGCTGCACCGCTGAGGACGCCGGTGCGGGGCGGCGCCCTCAGCGGGTGCCGTCCCGCCGCCCCTCGGGAGGCCCGTGCGGAGGCTGCTTCGGAGGACCTTTCCGAGGCCCCTGGGGAGCCCGCGCCGCCAGTGCCTCCAGCATCAGGTCCACCGCCTCCTCGAAGGAGCTCTCCGCCATCGCGGACAGCCCGTCGCGCGCCGTGGTCAGCGCCGGATACTCCTGTGGGTCGAGGCCGGTGTAGACGTTCCGCCAGGCCGTCCGGTCGGCCTCGCGCTGCTGCCCGGGGAGCGCCTGGAAGGCCGCCTCCGTGGCCGCGTGACTGAGCACGGTGTCGATGAACGCCAGGTAGAGCCGCGCCGCCGGGACGGGCTCGAAGCCCGCGGAGAGCAGCAGGCCGATTCCCGTGTCGACGGCCCGGATCTCGTGGGGGCGCCGGGTGATCCGGTACGAAGCCATGGCCGCCGCGCGCGGGTGGGCGAGATACCCGGCGCGGACCCGCAGGGCCATCTCCCGCAGCGAGGCCAGCCAGTCGTTGCCGGGCACGAACCCGGCCATCGCGTCGCCGATGATCCGGTCGGCGATGGCGAGCACCAGGTCGTCGGTGTCGTGGAAGTACCGGTACAGGGCGCTCGGGTCGCAGCCCAGGGCGGTGCCGAGCCGGCGCACGCTGAGCGCGTCGGGACCGTGCTGGCCGATCAGCCGCAGCGCGGTCTCGACGATCAGGTCCTCCGACAGCAGGACCCCGGAGCGGGTGGGCCGCCGCCGGCGCCGCTCCTGCGGGACACGGGACGTCATCGCGGTCTCCCTCCACGGGCCGGCCCACCACCTTGCGGCGGGCCGCCTTCCTGACCGGCCCGCCACGTGCCGGCGGGCGCTTCCTTCGAGACCGGCCAGCCACCTTCCGGCAGGCCGCCTCCATGCCCGGCCCACCACCCCCGGCGGGCTCCCTCTTGGGCCGGCCCGCCGCCTTCCGGCAGGCCGCCTTCATGACCGCCCACCACCTCCCGGCGGGCTACCTCCAGGGCCGGCTCACCACTCCCGGCGGGCCCCCGTGCATGCCCGGCCCGCCACCCTCCGGCGGGCCCCCTCCACGACCGGCCCGCCACCCTCCGGCCGACCCTTCCGCAGTGAACGGCTCCGCGCGCCCTTATGTCAACAGCATTGACGCAATCCCACGCCGGTTGTTCCATCACCTTGCCGCGCGGCTCTTCCCCGTCCCGCCTCCCGAGGAGCCCTCCATGTCATCCGTGCCGCCCCCGACCTCCGCACCCCCGTCCCGCCCCGCCCTGAAGCGCTCCCTCGGGGTCGTCGACGGTGTCGCGCTCGCCGCGTCCAGTACGGCCGCCACCACCAGCATCGCCATCGGCATGGGCACGGTCGCCTCCGTCGTCGGCCTCCAGGCGCCCGCCCTCCTGCTGCTGGCGTTCCTGCCGGTGCTCGGCATCGCGCTCGCCTACTCCCGCCTCAACCGCTCCGAGCCCAACTGCGGCAACGGCTACGTGTGGGTCGGCGCGTCCCTCAGCCCCTGGCTGGGCTTCCTGACCGGCTGGGTCACCGTGGTCGGCTCGATCGTCTTCTGCGCCTACACCAGCGCCGTCATGGGCTCGGTCCTGCTGATCATCGCCAACAGGGCCGGTGTGCACAGCCTCGCCGGGATCGCCCTGGACCCGACGTCCACGGGCGTCAGTACGGCGGTCGGGCTGGTGGTCCTGCTCCTCCTCGCCGTCCTGGCCGTGACCGGTACCCGTGTCGCCACCCGCCTCCAGTTCGGGCTGCTGGTCTTCGAGTACGCGGTGCTGCTGATCCTCTGCGGCTGGGCCCTGGCCACCGGCGACCACGCCTTCTCGCTCTCCTGGTTCAACCCGTTCGCGATCCCCGACGGCACCGCCTTCGCGCAGGGCATGGTGCTGGCGGTGTTCTTCTTCTGGGGCTGGGACGCGGCCTTCAGCGTCACCGAGGAGACCAGGAGCCCCGGCGACTCCGCCCGGGGAGGGCTCATCGCCCTGTTCGCCATGCTGGGGCTGTTCCTCTTCGCGTCGGTCGCCTTCCAGCGGGAGATGAGCCTGGGCGAGCTGATCCACAACGGCCCCCAGGCCCTGCCCTACCTCGGCGAGAAGCTGGCCGCCGAGCCGTGGGCGACGGTGCCCGTGATCGCGCTGATGTGTTCCGCCGTCGCCTCCGTCCAGGCGTCGCTGATCCCCATGGCGCGCGGACTGCTCGCCATGGGCCGCGACCGCACGATGGGGCCGGTGTGGACGCGGGTCCACCCCCGGTACGGCACTCCGGCCGCCGGAACGGTCGTCCTCGTCGCCATCGCCGCCGTGACCGCCGTACTGGCCGTCGCCATCCCCGAGCTGAGCGACATGCTGCTGGCCGCCGTCAGCGCGATCGGCCTGGTCGTCGCCCTGTACTACGGCCTCACCGCGCTGGCCTGCGCCGTCCGCTTCCGTTCCGCGCTGCGCGAGGGGCCGCGCGAGGCGCTGCTCGCCGTCGGCGTGCCCGCCGCGTCCAGCCTGGTCCTGCTGGGGCTCGGCGGCTACCTCGGATACTCGTACCTGACGATGAGCGACCACTTCGAACTCAGCCCGGACAACGGCTGGTTCATGTTCTCGCTGCCCGCCGGCATCGTCCTGTCCGGGCTCGTGATGGCCGCCGTGGCCAAGTACGTGCGGCGTGCCCCGTACTTCACCACGGGGCGCGGCACCGACGCGGAGTCCCTGACCACCCTGACGACGGACCACGAGACGGTCTGACGCCCCCGTCCGCCCCCGTCCGCCCCCACCAACCCACGGACCCCCCCGGAGTTCACCGCCCATGTCACACGCTCAGCCGACCACTTCCGCCCCCGCCGACCTCGTCCTCACCGGAGGCCCGGTGCACACCGTCGACCCCGCCCGCAGCCGCGCCACCTCCGTGGCCGTGCGCGGCGGGCGGATCGCGGCCGTCGGCCACGACGAGGTGCGCGAGCTGATCGGGCCGCGCACCGAGGTCGTCGACCTGGCGGGCAAGCTGCTGCTGCCCGGCTTCCAGGACGCGCACGTCCACCCGCAGGGCGCCGGCCTCGAACTCGGCCTGTGCCACCTCGGCGACACCACCGACCCGGACGAGTACGTACGCCGGATCAGGACGTACGCCGACGAGCACCCGGACGCCGAGTGGATCACCGGCGGCGGCTGGTCGATGGAGGCGTTCCCCGGCGGTACGCCCACCGCCGCGCTCCTCGACGCGATCGTGCCGGACCGGCCCGTGTTCCTGCCCAACCGCGACCACCACGGCGCCTGGGTCAACAGCAGGGCGCTGGAGCGGGCGGGCATCGACGCCCGCACCCCCGACCCCGCCGACGGCCGGATCGAGCGCGACGCCGACGGCAACCCGACCGGCATGCTCCAGGAGGGCGCGGCCCACCTGGTGGGCGGCCTGGTCCCGGACCCCACACCGGACGAACAGCTCGCCGCCCTCCTGCGCGCCCAGGCCGTCCTGCACGCGCACGGCGTCACCGCCTGGCAGGACGCCATCGTCGGCGCCTACACCAACATGACCGACCCGGCCCCCGCCTACCGGGCGGCCCTCGACCGGGGCCTCCTCACGGCCCGGGTCGTCGGCGCCCTGTGGTGGGACCGCGAGCGGGGCGCCGAGCAGATCCCCGAACTCGTCGCCCGCCGCGAGGAGCTGACCCGCGACCGCTTCCGCGCCACCACGGTGAAGGTCATGCAGGACGGCATCGCGGAGAACCACACGGCGGCCATGCTCGACCCGTACCTCACGGGCTGCGGCTGCGTCTCGGACAACAGCGGCATCAGCTTCGTCGCACCGGCGGACCTCAGGAAGTACGTCACGGAACTCGACGCGGCCGGATTCCAGGTGCACTTCCACGCCCTCGGCGACCGGGCGGTGCGGGAGGCGCTGGACGCGGTGCAGGCGGCCCGGGAGACCAACGGGTGGCGGGACACCCGGCACCACCTGGCCCACCTCCAGGTCGTGCACCCCGCCGACGTGCCCCGCTTCCGCGCCCTGGGCGCCACGGCCAACCTCCAGATGCTGTGGGCCGCCCACGAACCGCAGATGGACGAACTCACCCTGCCCTTCCTGGGCGCCGAACGCGGGGCGCGCCAGTACCCGTTCGGCGACCTGCTGCGCGCCGGCGCGACCCTGGCCGCGGGCAGCGACTGGCCGGTCAGCAGCCCCGACCCGCTCCAGGCCCTCCACGTCGCCGTCAACCGCGTCTCCCCGGAGGCGCCCGAGGGCACCCCGGCCTTCCTCCCCGGGCAGCGCCTCGACCTGGGCACGGCCGTCGCCGCGTACACGGCGGGGAGCGCCTACGCCAACCACCTGGACGACATCAGCGGCAGCATCACGGTCGGCAAGGCGGCCGACCTGGTCGTCCTCGACCGGGACCCGTTCGCCGGACCGCCCGAGGAGATCGGGGCCACGCGGGTCCTGGAGACGTTCGTGGCAGGCCGGCGCGTGCACGCGTCGCCGGACGCGTAGGCGCTCCGCGGGGAAAAATCGCTACCGCGGCCTCGGTGAAGGACGCAGACTCGGGCCCATGACGGACATGGGGTCGTTCCGGGACGCGGTCACCACGTGGGCGGCCGGAGGCCCCGGCGAGCCCGCACGCGCGCTGGCCGAGTGCCTGTCCGTGCGGACGGCGGTCCTGCTCGAAGGACGGAGCGACGCGGCGGCGATCGAGGCGCTGGCCGAGCGCGAGGGCCGGGACCTGGCGGCGGAGGGGATCTGCGTCCTCCCGATGGGCGGCGCGATGAACGTCGGCCGCTTCGCCCGCGTCCTCGGCCCGTCGGGCCTGGGGCTGGCTCTCGTCGGGCTGTGCGACGAACGGGAGCGGGGCTACTACGTCCGCGCCCTGGCCCCGGCGGACGCGGCACCGCAGGGCCTCTTCGTCTGCGCGGCCGACCTGGAGGACGAGCTGATCCGCGCGCTGGGCGTGCCCCGGGTGACGGAACTGGTCGAGGCGGAGGGCGACTTCCGCCCCCTGCGCACCTTCCTCCAACAGCCCGCACAGCGCGACCGCACGCCGGAACAGCGCATGCGGCGCTTCCTCGGCACGAAGAAGGGCCGCAAGATCCACTACGGCCGCGTCCTCACCGAGGCCCTCGCCCCCGACCGCATCCCCGCCCCGCTGGCCGGGCTGCTCGCCGCGCTCAGTTCGAGTGCGGACGCCCGTCTCGCACCCAGGTCACCATGACCAGCGCCGAGGTGATGAACATCAGGACGCTGAAGGTCGCCACGGACTCGGTGTACTGCCCGTAGCCGTCAGTGTCCAACCGGAGGGCGAGCGAACCGAGCGCTGTCCCCAGGGCGGCGGTCGCGGCGGCCATGGCGACGAACGGACCCTTCGTCATGGGTACTTCCTCCAAACGGCGAGACGACGCGTACCGTCGAGGCTACACGGAGGGCGCGTCGCAGCCGCGAACTCCTTTTTTCTCAACGGCTTTGTGGCGTCCCCAGGGTCCTTTTCAGGCCGCCGCCAGCTCGCACCACACGTACTTGCCCCGGTTGCCGTGTCTGGCCAGCGGATGCCACCCCCACACGTCGGCACACGCCCGCACCAGCGCCAGCCCCCGCCCGTCCTCCTGCCCGGCCTCCGCGTCGAACGCCCGGGGCGGCTGGGGCGGTTCGGGGTCCGCGTCCCAGGCCCCGATCCGCAAGGTCCCCGGCGGCGACCACCGCACACGCAGGGCGGCGGGCCCCTTGGTGTGCCGCACGGCGTTGGAGGCCAGCTCCGTCGCGAGGAGTTCGGCGACGTCGACGAGACGGATCAGCCCGTGCATGGTGAGGATCAGCCGAAGGGTACGGCGACTGACGGTGACGGCACGGAGGTCGTTGGGGAGGTAGAGGGAGTACTCCCAGGGCTCGCTTTCGGACATGCGGAACTCCATCGCGTGGGTGGGGCGGGGTGAGAACGGTCCCGGTGTCATTGCCGCGGCCGTCGTGGCAGGACGGAGCGGTGCGCTTCCGGTGGCCCGGTGCCGCACGGTGTGCGTCGCGTCACTGACGGTAGATCTAAATTTAGGGACGCAGCAAGTCGATCGCGTAATCTGACGCCGAACGAGTTGCACCAACCGGCGTGTGAGGGTGGCCAGTCGATGGTGAAGAGACGCGAACCGACGGCACGCCAGACGCGGCTGGCGACCGAACTGCGCAGGCTCCGCGAGGCAGCGGGTCTCAACTCCCGTCAGGCAGCCGCGCTGCTCGGCGTTGCCCCCGCCCAGATCACGCACATCGAGTCCGCGCTCGCAGGCGTGAGCGAGCAGCGCGTTCGCCGCCTCGGCTCCCACTACGCCTGCACCGATGAGGAGTTCATCGACGCCCTCGTGGCGATGGCCACCGACCGGACGAACGGATGGTGGGAGGAGTACCGGGGTCTCCTGCCCACGTCGTTCCTGGACCTGTCCGAGCTGGAGCACCACGCTCGGTTCCTTC
>NZ_WWHX01000688.1 GCF_009862125.1 Streptomyces sp. SID5910 | reverse complement strand
TGGTGTCGGCGAAGTCGGAGGCGGCGCTGCGGGGTCAGGCGGGGCGTCTGGCGTCGTTCGTGGGTGAGCGTTCTGAGCTTGCTGCGGTGGATGTGGCGTGGTCGTTGGCAACGGCGCGGTCGGCGTTCGAGCACCGTGCCGTGGTGCTGTCGGGTGATCGGGCTGGGTTGTCTGCGCTCGCGTCGGGTGAGCCGGTTGCCGGTGTGGTCAGTGGTCAGGTGGTGCCGGGTC
>NZ_WWHX01000687.1 GCF_009862125.1 Streptomyces sp. SID5910 | reverse complement strand
GCGGCGGTCGACTGGGCCGGTGTGTTCGCGGGTTGGGGTGCCCGCCGCGTCGATCTGCCCACCTACGCGTTTCAGCGTCAGCGTTTCTGGCTGGAGTCGGAGGTGGTGTCGGTCGGTGTGGGTGATGTGGGTTCGGTGGGTCTGGTGGCTGCTGGTCATCCGTTGTTGGGTGCGGCGGTGTCGTTGCCGGCGTCGGGTGGGGTGCTGCTGACGGGTCGGTTGTCGTTGGTGTCGCATGGTTGGCTGGCTGATCATGCGGTGGCCGGGGTGGCGTTGTTGCCGGGTACGGCGTTCGTGGAGCTGGCGTTGCGTGCCGGGGACGCGGTGGGTTGTGGCCGGGTGGAGGAGTTGACGTTGGAGGCGCCGTTGGTGCTTCCGCAGGACGGTGCCGTCTCCGTCCAGGTGACACTGGAGGGACCGGGAGACGGCGGGCGACGCGAACTCGGCGTCTACTCGCGCCCCGACGGCCTCCCCGACGCGCCGTGGACGCGGCACGCATCGGGCGTCCTCGGCTTCGGGGGCGTGGCCGCCGACGCGGAGCTGCGCGTGTGGCCGCCGACCGGTGCCGAGCCGGTCGATCTCACCGGGCTCTACGAGCGGCTGGCCGATACGGGACTGGCGTACGGGCCGACGTTCCGTGGGCTGGAAGCGGCCTGGCGGCGCGGCGACGAGGTGTTCGCCGAGGTGGCACTGCCGGAGGCGGCAGCCGCGGAAGCGGAACGGTACGGGCTGCACCCCGCCCTGCTGGACTCGGCGCTGCACGCATGGCTGGCGGACCCGGAGCGGGACTCCGCAGCCGTCCGGCTGCCGTTCGTGTGGCGTGGCGTGTCGCTGTACGCGACGGGCGCCACGGAGCTGCGGGTACGGCTCGCGCCGGCCGGAGCCGACGGGATGGCGGTGCTGGTCGCCGACACGGCGGGGGCGGTGGTCGCTTCCGCCGACGCCCTGGTGACGCGCGAGCTCACCGGCGAGCAGATGGTGGCGGCTGCGCCGGATGGGACGAGCGACGCCCTGTACCGCGTGGACTGGAACGAGTCGTCCGGTGTGGCCGGCCCCGACGCGGTGGCCGCGGACAGCGGTCGGTGCGCCGTCGTCGGGCCGGACACCCACGACCTGCTCGGAGCGCTGAGGACGGCCGGCCGGGAAGCCGGGGAGTACACCGACCTGGCCGCGCTGGCCGAACAGTGGGACTCCGCTTCGGCCGCCTCCGGCCTGGTCTTCGCGAGCCTCGTGTCGGACGCCGCCGACGGTGTCGTGACCGCCACTCGCGAGGTCACGCACCGGGCACTGGACCTGGTGCGGACGTGGCTGACGCTGGACGGGCTCGACGGGGCGCGGCTCGTGCTGGTGACCCGTGGAGCACTGGCCGTGGACGCGGGCGAGGAGCCGTCCGATCTGGCGGCCGCCGCCGTCTGGGGGCTGGTGCGGTCCGCACAGGCCGAGCACCCGGACCGGTTCGTGCTGGTTGACGTGGACGACGCCGAGCAGAGCCTCGCCGCCCTGCACGAGGCCGTACTGACCGGAGAACCCCAACTGGCCGTGCGTGAGGGCCGGGTACGGGTGCCGCGGCTGGCCGGCGGGGCCGCCGACGGGGTGCTGGCCCCGGAGGACGGCGTACGGGCCTGGCGCCTGACGGCCTCCGAGGACGGCACGCTGGAGGGCCTGCGGCTGCGGCCGGCGCCGGACGCGACCCGGGAACTCGGCGAGCACGAGGTACGTATCGCTGTCCGGGCCGCCGGACTGAACTTCCGCGACGTCCTCCTCGCCCTGGGCATGTATCCCGACCCGGCCCTCATGGGCGGCGAGGGAGCGGGCGTTGTCGTGGCCACCGGGCCCGGAGTCTCGTCCTTCGCCGTGGGCGACCGGGTGCTGGGCATCTGGTCCGGCGGGTTCGGCCCGCTGGTCGTGGCGGACCAGCGGATGCTGGCACGGGTGCCGGACGGCTGGTCGTTCGCCGAGGCCGCGTCCGTCCCCGTCGTCTACGCGACCGCGCTGTACGCGCTGCGGGACCTGGCCGGCGTACGCTCCGGCGAGTCGCTGCTGGTGCACTCCGCGGCCGGCGGCGTCGGCATGGCGGCGGTGCAGCTCGCCCGGGCCTGGGACGTCGAGGTGTTCGCCACCGCGGGCCCGGCCAAGTGGGAGCACGTGCGGGCGCTCGGCGTGGACGACGCCCACCTGGCGTCCTCGCGCTCGCTGGAGTTCGCGCGGCACTTCGCCGGCGTCTCGGGAACGGGCGGCGGGGTGGACGTCGTCCTCAACTCCCTGGCCGGGGAGTTCGTCGACGCCTCGCTCGGGCTGCTGCGCGACGGCGGCCGTTTCATCGAGATGGGCAAGACGGACGTACGGGACGCCACCGCCGTCGCGGCCGACCGACCGGGCATCACCTACCGGGCCTTCGACCTGGGTGAGGCCGGCCCCGACCGGATCGGGACGATGCTGGCGGAGGTCATGGACCTCTTCGCGCAGGGCCGGCTGCGGCTGCCGCCCACCCGCGTGTGGGACGTCCGCCGGGCACCGGAGGCATTCCGGTTCATGAGCCAGGCACGGCACGTCGGCAAGCTCGTGCTCAGCGTGCCCGCCGCCGCACCGGACCCCGACGGCACGGTGCTGATCACCGGCGCCGCCGGCACCCTCGGCCGCCTCGTCGCCCGGCACCTGGTGGAACGGCACGGCATACGCAGCCTGCTCCTGGTCAGCCGACGCGGCCCCGACGCCGAGGGCATGCCGGAACTCCGGCAGGAACTGGACGCGCTGGGCGCCTCGGTACGGGTCGCCGCCTGTGACGTCGCCGACCGCGACGCGCTGTCGGCACTCCTCGCCGACCTGCCGGACGGGCACGGCCTGACCGGCGTGGTGCACGCCGCGGGCATCCTGGACGACGGGACCGTGGCCTCCCTGACCCCGGAGCGCGTCGACGCCCTGCTGCGCGTCAAGGCGGAGGCCGCCTGGCACCTGCACGAGCTGACGCGCCGCTTCGACCTCACCCTCTTCGCCCTGTTCTCCTCCACCGCGGGCGTCTTCGGCTCCGCGG
>NZ_WWHX01000686.1 GCF_009862125.1 Streptomyces sp. SID5910 | reverse complement strand
CGGTTGATGTTGACGCGTTCGGGCCGCAGTCCCATCACGACGGCGACCTCCTGCTTGAGGAAGTCGAGGAGCTCGTCCGTGGGAGGCGTCTGCGCTGCTTCGGGGGCCTGTGAGGCGTTGGCATCGGGCAGGGACGGTTCAGTGGCCGCCGGGGCCGTGCTTTCGTGACTGGCCTCGACGGATGCGACCTCGCCTACCGGAGGTGCACTGCCCGTTGCCACCGTAGATGCCGCGGAGTCGTCCGCCTTGGTGCCGGACCACTCCTCGACCGGCCTCAGTTCGTTGGCCAGGGCTTGGGCGACGGTGGTGATGGTGCCGTCCTTGAGGAGTTGCACCATGGGGAGTTTGACCTGGTAGCGGCGTTCGACGCGGTTGCGGAGTTCGACGGCCATGAGGGAGTCCATGCCGAGCCGGTTCAGCGGTCGGTTGATGTTGACGCGTTCGGGCCGCAG
>NZ_WWHX01000070.1 GCF_009862125.1 Streptomyces sp. SID5910 | reverse complement strand
TCCCTCCTCGATCAACTGGTCGCGGGTGCCACCGCTCTGACCTCGCCGGAGTCGGCGGCGCTGGCCCGGATCGGGCTGGCGAACTACTTCGCCGGCGCGCTGCTCATGCCGTACGGCGCCTTCCTCACGGTGGCGGAAGAGGTGGGCTACGACATCGAGCTGTTGTCCGCCCGCTTCGGCGTCGGCTTCGAGACGGTCTGCCACCGCCTGAGCACCCTCCAGCGCACCGGACGGCGGGGGGTGCCCTTCTCCTTCCTGCGCGTCGACCGGGCCGGCAACATCTCCAAGCGGCAGTCCGCGACCGACTTCCACTTCTCCCGGCTCGGCGGTACCTGCCCGCTGTGGACCGTGTACGGGGCGTTCTCCTCGCCCGGCAGGATCCTCACCCAGGTGGCCGAGATGCCCGACGGCAAGCGGTACTTCTGGGTCGCCCGCACCATCATCCGGGGCGGCTTCGGCCATCACGCACCGCGCGCCGAGTTCGCCGTCGCGCTCGGCTGCGAGCTGCGCCACGCCCACCGCCTCGTCTACTCCGAGGGCATCGCCCTCGACGACCCTCGCGCCGCCACCCCGATCGGTCTCGGCTGCCGTATCTGCGAACGCCGCGACTGCGCGCAACGGGCCCGCCCACCGGCGGGCGGGCGGCTGGCCGTCGATCCGGACCGGCGGACCTACGTGCCGTACCCGGTGGAGAGCACGGCGCCGTGAGGCGCCGGCCCCCTCGGACAGCGGTGCCATGAGGACACGGTGACTTCAGGCAGACGTACCTCGGTGGCGGCGCAGCAGCTCGGCGACGGCTCGGCGCAGGGCGGCGGCCTCGTCCTCCGCAGCCGCCGTGCCGTCCTCGGCGCCCTGAAAGCCTCTGCGTACGGGCTCGGTGTCCACGACCAGTCCTTCCAGGTCGTCGAGAAGCTGCTCGGTTCTTCGCAGCTTCTCGCTCAGGGTCCGGATGCGGGCGCTCTGGCCTCCCATCTGCCGTCGGCTCGCCAGGAGTTGCTCGTACTCCGTCGCTGGAAGGGCGACCGCTTCCACTCCTCCCACGGTGATGCGTGACGGCTGTGGACGTCTGGGCATCCCGTTCCCCGTTCCGCGTTTCCCAGTTCCGGTGGTCATACCGTCGAACGCGAGGGGCCCCGGATCAGTTCCGCAGCCCCTCGCGTTCCGCATCGGTCAGCGGTGGCGGAAGACGGGCGGCCGCTTGTCGGCGAAGGCCGCCATGCCCTCCTTCTGGTCGGCGGTGGCGAACACCGCGTGGAAGAGACGACGCTCGAACCGGACGCCCTCGGTGAGCGTGGTCTCGAAGGCGCGGCCGACGGCCTCCTTCGCCATCATGGCGACCGGCAGCGACATGCCGGCCACCGTCTCGGCGACCGCCAGCGCCTCCCCGAGCAGTTCGTCGGCCGGCACGATGCGTGAGACCAGCCCGGCCCGCTCCGCCTCGGTGGCGTCCATGGTGCGGCCCGTGAGGCACAGTTCCATGGCCTTGGCCTTGCCCACGGCGCGGGTCAGCCGCTGGGAGCCGCCGATGCCCGGGATCACCCCGAGCTTGATCTCGGGCTGGCCGAAGACGGCGGTGTCGGCGGCGAGCAGGATGTCGCACAGCATGGCCAGCTCGCAGCCACCGCCGAGGGCGTATCCGGCGACCGCCGCGACCGTCGGCGTCCGCAGCTGTCCGAGCCGGTCCCAGGCGGCGAACCAGTCGGTGAGGTACATGTCCATGTACCCCTGCGGCTGCATCTCCTTGATGTCGGCACCGGCCGCGAAAGCCTTCGCCGAGCCGGTGACGACGATGCAGCCGCAGTCCGGGTCCCGGTCGAGTGCCTCGGTCGCGGCCACGACCTCGTTCATCACCTGGAGGTTGAGGGCGTTGAGGGCCTTCGGCCGGTTGAGCGTGAGAAGGGCGATGCGTCCCTGGCGCTCGACCAGGATCGTCTCGTGGTCGGTGGTCATGTGGCTGTCTCTCCGCTCCGGTCCCTGATGGTGCGTACGACGCCGGAGAAGTCCTCCGCGTCGCCGACCCGTTCGGCGTATGCCGCGTACAGTTCGGCCGCGCGCAGGCCGAGTTCCGCGTGCACGCCGGCCTCGCGGACGGCGTTGGCGGCCAGGCCCAGGTCCTTGGCCATCAGGGAGGCGGCGAAGCCCGGCCGGTAGTCGCGGTTGGCGGGGCTGGTCGGCACCGGTCCGGGGACGGGGCAGTTGACGCTGAGTGCCCAGCACTGACCGGATGCCGTGGAGGCCACGTCGTACAGCGCCTGGTGGGACAGGCCGAGGCTCTCGCCGAGAACGAACGCCTCGCTGACGGCGATCATGGAGACGCCGAGGATCATGTTGTTGCAGATCTTGGCGGCCTGGCCGGCGCCCGGGCCACCGCAGTGCACGGCCTTCTTCCCCATGGCCTCCAACAGGGGACGCGCCTCGGCGAACTCGCCCTCTCCGCCACCCGCCATGAAGGTCAGGGTCGCGGCCTCGGCCCCGACCACGCCGCCGGACACGGGCGCGTCCAGGGCGCGCATACCGGCGGCGAGGGCCCGCTCGTGGGCCGTACGCGCGTCGGCGACGTCGACGGTGGAGCAGTCGACGAAGAGGGTGCCGGGGCGGGCGGCGGTGAGGATGTCGTCGTAGAGGCCCAGGACGTGGCGTCCGGCGGGCAGCATGCTGACGACCACGTCGGCGGCGGTGACGGCCGCGGCCGCGGCCGCGACGGTCTCCACACCGGCCCGGGCGGCGGCCTCGACGGCCGCGGGGACCAGGTCGTGGCCGAGCACCCGGTAGCCGGCCTTCGTCAGGTTGGCGGCCATCGGGCCGCCCATGTGTCCGAGTCCGACGAACGCGACGGTCCGGCTCACCAGGCCACCTCCTCGGTGGTGTCGGCTGCGTCGGCGAGGCGGAGTTCCCGCTCGCCGAGGGGGGTGAAGAAGCGCTCGACGTCCGCGTCGGTGACCTCGACGAGAGTCGCGGGCGACCAGTGGGGGTTCCGGTCCTTGTCGATGACCTGGGCGCGGACGCCCTCCACCAGGTCCGGGGCGTGCAGACAGGCCAGGGAGACGCGGTACTCCTGGTCAAGGACCCGCTCCAGCGGGCCGAGCCGACGCGCGCGGCGCACGGCGGCCAGGGTGACCTTGAGCGCGGTCGGGGACTTGAGGAGAAGGGTCTCGGCGGTCTTCTTGGCGGCCGCGCCGCCCTGTGCGAGGAGCCGCTCAACGATCTCCTCGACGGTGTCGGCGGAGAAGCAGGAGTCGATCCAGTCCCTGTGGCCGGCGAGTTCCCCCGCCGGCGGATCCTGGACATGGCGTCCGAGGGCCTCTCGCACCGGCAACTCGGCGAGGTCGTCGACGAACGACTGGAGCGAGGCCGAGGGCATGTACTGGTCGGCGAGTCCGCACAGCAGGGCGTCAGCGGCACCGATCTGTGCGCCCGTCAACGCGAGATACGTGCCCAGCTCCCCCGGTGCCAGCGCCAGCAGATAGGTGCCGCCGACATCGGGGACGAAGCCGATGCCGGTCTCCGGCATGGCGATCCTCGACCGTTCGGTGACGACCCGGACGCTGCCGTGCGCGGAGACGCCGACGCCGCCGCCCATGACGATGCCGTCCATGACGGCGACGTACGGCTTCGGGTAGCCGGCGATGCGGGCGTTGAGGCGGTACTCGTCGCGCCAGAAGGCGGCCGAGGCACTGCCGTCGCCGGCGCGGGCGTCGTCGTGGATGGCGCGGATGTCACCGCCGGCGCACAGACCGCGCTCCCCCTCTCCCGTGACGACGACGGTCTCGACGGCCGGATCGCGCTCCCACTCCGTGAGCTTCGCGTCGATGCGGAGCACCATCTCGTGGGTGAGGGAGTTCAGAGCCCGGGGGCGGTTCAGGACGATGTGGGCGGTGCGGCCGCTCGTGCGGAACAGGACGTCGCTCACCGGAACGCCTCCGTCAAACCGCGGGCCACGATGACGCGCATGATCTCGTTGGTTCCTTCCAGGATCTGGTGGACACGCAGGTCACGGACGATCTTTTCGATGCCGTACTCGTTGAGGTAGCCGTATCCGCCGTGCAGTTGGAGTGCGCGGTCGGCGACGGAGTAGCCGGTGTCGGTGGCGAACCGCTTGGCCATCGCGCACAGGTACGGCGCCTGCGGATCGCCCCGGTCGAGTGCCTGGGCGGCCTGCTGGACCAGGGCGCGTGCGGCGGTGAGCTCGGTCGCCATATCGGCCAGGCGGAAGCGCAGGGCCTGGGCGTCCAACAGCCGCTGCCCGAACGCCTCGCGGTCGGCGAGGTGGGCCAGGCTGCGGTCGAGGGCGCTGCGGGCTCCGCCCAGGGAGCAGGCGGCGATGCCGAGCCGGCCGCCGTTGAGGCCGTTCATGGCGATGCGGAAGCCGTCGCCCTCGCGGCCGAGGAGCCGGTCGGCGGGCAGGCGAACGCTGTCGAGGACGACCTGGCGGGTGGGCTGGGCGTTCCAGCCCATCTTCCGTTCGTTCGGTCCGAAGGAGATGCCGGCGTCGTCCTTGTCGACGACGAACGCGGACACGCCGTCGGCGCCGTCGCCGCCGGTGCGGGCCATGACGACGTACAGCTGGGAGGTTCCGGCGCCGGAGATGAACTGCTTGACGCCGGTGAGCACCCAGCCGTCGCCGTCCCGTAGGGCCCGGCTCGTCAGGGCCGCCGCGTCGGATCCGGCGCCCGGTTCGGTCAGGCAGTAGCTGGCAAGGTCCTCCATGGCGCACAGGCGCGGCAGCCACCGCTCGCGCTGGGCGTCGTCGCCGTAGCGGTCGATCATCCAGGCGACCATGTTGTGGATGGACAGGTAGCCCGCGAGGGACGGACAGCCGGAGGCGAGGGTCTCGAAGACGAGGACGCCGTCGGAGCGGGTGAGGCCGCTGCCGCCGGACTCGTCGCGGACGTAGACGCCGCCGAGGCCGAGTCCGGCCGCCTTGCGCAGCACGTCCACGGGGAAGTGCTTGTCACGGTCCCAGTCCAGGGCGTGCGGGGCGAGGTGGTCCTGGGCGAAGTCCAGGGTGGTCTCGACGAGGGCCTGCTGGTCCTCGGTGAGCAGGGTGCTGGTCATGGCCGCTCAGCCCATCGTGGGGATAGTGAAGCTCGCGCCCTCCCGCAGGCCGGCGGGCCAGCGTGAGGTGACCGTCTTCGTCCGCGTGTAGAAGCGGATCGCGTCCGGGCCGTGCTGGTTGAGGTCGCCGAAGCCGGACCGCTTCCAGCCGCCGAAGGTGTGGTAGGCGACCGGCACCGGGATGGGCACGTTCACGCCGACCATGCCGGTGTTCACGCGCCGGGTGAAGTCGCGGGCGGTGTCGCCGTCCCGGGTGAAGAGCGCCACGCCGTTGCCGAAGGTGTGTTCACTGGGCAGGCGCAGGGCCTCCTCGTAGTCGGCGGCCCGCACCACGGACAGCACGGGCCCGAAGATCTCCTCCTGGTAGACGCGCATGGCGGGTGTCACCCGGTCGAAGAGGGAGGCGCCGGCGAAGAAGCCGTTCTCGTGCCCTTCCAGGACGAAGTCCCGCCCGTCCACGACGAGGTCGGCGCCCTCCTCGACACCGAGGTCGACGTAGGAGCGGACCCGGTCCACGGCGTCCCGGCCGACCAGGGGCCCGAAGTCGGCCTCGGGGTCGTCGCTGCGGCCGATCCGCAGCGCGGCGATGCGCTCCTTGAGCCGGGCCACGAGCGCGTCGGCGGTCTCCTCGCCCACCGGCACGGCGACCGAGATCGCCATGCACCGCTCCCCCGCCGAGCCGTACCCGGCGCCGATCAGCGCGTCCACGGCCTGGTCGAGGTCGGCGTCCGGCATGACGATCATGTGGTTCTTGGCGCCGCCGAAGCACTGGGCGCGCTTGCCGTGGGCGGCGGCGGTGGCGTAGACGTGCGCGGCGATCGGGGTGGAGCCGACGAAGCCGAGGGCGGCCACGCGGGGATCTTCGAGGAGGGTGTCGACGGTCTCGCGGGCGCCGTTGACGACGTTGAGGACGCCGGGCGGCAGTCCCGCCTCCAGGAACAGTTCGGCGAGCCGCAGCGGGACGGACGGGTCCCGTTCGGACGGCTTGAGGATGAAGGCGTTGCCGCAGGCCAGAGCGGGGGCGGCCTTCCACAGGGGGATCATCGCCGGGAAGTTGAACGGGGTGATCCCGGCGACCACGCCGAGCGGGGAGCGCAGGGAGTGGACGTCGATGCCGGTACCGGCGTTGTCGGTGAACTCGCCCTTGAGGAGGTGCGGGATGCCTGCGGCGAACTCGACGACCTCCAGCCCGCGTTGAAGGTCGCCGTGCGCGTCGGCGATCGTCTTGCCGTGCTCGGCGGACAGCAGCCGGGCCAGCGCGTCCTTCTCCTGCTCGACGAGCTGGAGGAAGCGCATCATGACCCGGGCCCGGCGCTGCGGGTTCCATTCACCCCACTCGCGTTGCGCGTGGACCGCGTCGGCGATGACCGCCTCGGTCTCGGCCCGGTTCGCGAGGGGCACCAGCGCCTGCACCTCGCCGGTGTTGGGGTCGTACACTTCGCCGAAGGACCCCGAGGTGCCCGGGGTGCGCTTGCCGCCGACGAAGTGGGTCAACTCGCGCACGGAGGCGCGTTCGTGCTCGCGGATCATGACTGCCTGCTCTCGTCAGGAGGGATCCGGGGATGGCGCGCTCGCCCAACACACGGACGCGGTGGCGTACGGATGCCGGGGGCACGAGATCGCATATGGCCCAAGCCCTCTCAGACGGCGGGCTCACCAGGGTCGTGGATACACACCGGTGCCATGCGTGTCAGCTCCATCCTCGTGGACAACACGGAACATCCCGCGGCCGGTATCCTGACTCCCGGATCAGCGTGCGCCGTCCGCCTTCCCGACATCCTGCTCGTCAGTGGCGTCCTGCTCGACGGCGTACTCCCCGGTCACAGTGGCGGGACCGTGCCGGAATCACACCGGCTTCCCTGCACCGCGGGCCTTGTGCTCGCGACTATATAGTTGGACGTCCTAGTAAATCCAGTACCGCGAGCGTGTCCCGCGGACACGACCGGTCAGCAGGGTTCGGAATCGGCCGTCCGGGGTCCGGCGAATCGGACCGGAGCGCGGAACCTGGCCCTGCGTGCGGCCCGCCGGAAGGTCGTCAGCACCGCCGGCCCCGCCAGCAGGATGCACACGAAGTTGGTGACCGCCCGGCCGGTGTCCCAGCCGAGGGACGTGGCGATGTCGAAGGCGATGTAACGCTGCCACTGCTCGGTGAAGGGCAGACCGGGCAGATAGGCGATGGAGCTGTTCGGGTCCAGGGAGAACGGCCAGAAGGAGAGGTTGAGGAGGAACCCGAAGAGATAGCCGGACAGCGAACCGTAGACGGCCAGCATCAGCGCCTCGCGGCGGCCGGTCGCCCCGGGGAAGGAAACCGGCGAGCATCCCGACGAAGGCGCAGCCGAACATCTGGTACGGCATCCAGGGCCCGACCCCGCCGGTGATGAGTGCCGAGGCAAAGAGGGAGGTGCAGCCGAGGGTGAATCCGAGGCAAAGAGGGAGGTGCAGCCGAGGGTGAATCCGAAGCCGGGGCCGTAGACCCGGCCGGCCAGGACCAGGAAGAAGAAGACGGTCTCGATGCCCGCGGTTCCGGCCCCCAGGGGACGCAGGGCCACGTTCACGGCGGACAGGACGCCCAGCATGGCAAGGGCCCTGGAGTCGATGCCGCCCTCGGCGATCTCCGACAGGATCACGCACAGGACGAGCACCAGGACCACGCCGAAGATGAGCGGGGGCACGTAGTTCGAGCCGAACTTCCCAGGGGCGACCACGAACGGCCAGAAGAAGGCCACGACGCCGAGGAACGCCATTGTCATGACGACGCCGACGCGCGGGGTCAGCCGGATGGCCGCGGCGGTCGTCACGGGCGGGCCGCCTTCACCTGGTCGACGGTCAGATACGGCAGCGGCGCGAGGATCTTCGCCGTCCGGGGCGCGAAGACGGGCGAGGAGACGATGACGTCCGGGGTCGGACCGTCGTCGACGACGTCGCCCTCGGCCATGACGACCACGCGGTCGGCGGCGCGGGCGGCGAAATCGACGTCATGGGTGGAGATCACGACCGTCCGGCCCTCTGCCGCGAGGGTGTTCACGACACCGATCAGTGCGGTCTTCGCCCGGTAGTCCAGACCGCGGGTCGGCTCGTCCAGCAGGACCACCTCGGGCGCGGCGGAGAGCTGGATGGCCAGGACGAGAGCGAGCTCCTGTCCCTCCGACAGGTCGCGGGGGTGGGTGGTGTCGTCGATACCCGGAGCGAGTCGGTCCAGGACGGTGCGGGCCTTCGTCGTGGAGCCCGACTCGGCGTCCGCCTGGTCGAGTTCCTGCTTGACGCTCTCCAGGTAGAGCAGGTCGGAGGACGTCTGCGGGACCAGCCCGACAAGTCGGCGGGCGCGGGCGGTGGGAACGTCGCGCGGATCGGGCCCGTCGGCCGGCTTCACCGTCCCGGCGCGGCGCGGCCCCGACCCGTGCAAGGCCCACAGGAGGGAGGACTTGCCGGAGCCGTTGCGGCCCATGAGGGCGGTGACCTCGCCCGTGTACAGGTCGAGGTCGACCTCTCGTACGGCGGGGACGCCGCCGTAGGTGACGGTGATGCCGCGCGCCGTCAGCAGCCGGCGCCGCTCCTGGGCCGGGGCCGGGCGGACGGGGTCCGGGGTGAGGGCGGCCAGTTCGGTGCGCAGGGGCGCGGCGGGCGTCGCGGATCGACAGGGGCAGGGGTGACCAGCCGGCCGCTCGGCCCAGTTCGACGATCGGCGGCGCGATGGTCGAGGTGCGCAGGATCTCGGCGGCGGGACCGATGCGGGGGAGGTAGAGAACGCGGTCGGCGTACTGGACGACGCGCTCCAGACGGTGCTCGGCCATGAGGACGGTGACGCCGAGGTCGTGGACGAGGCGGGGGACCGCGGCGAGGACTTCCTCGGCGGCCGTGGGATCCAGGGCGGAGGTCGGTTCGTCCAGGACCAGGACCCGGGGGTGGGCGGTGAGGACCGAGCCGATGGCGACGCGCTGCTGCTGGCCGCCGGA
>NZ_WWHX01000685.1 GCF_009862125.1 Streptomyces sp. SID5910 | reverse complement strand
ATGAAGATGGTGCTGGCGATGCGGCACGGCCTGCTGCCGCAGACCCTGCACGTCGATGAGCCCTCCCCGCACGTGGACTGGTCCTCCGGCGCGGTGCGGCTGCTGACCGAGCCGGCCCCGTGGGTGGAAGGGGAAGAGCCCCGACGGGCGGGTGTCTCCGCCTTCGGTGTCAGCGGGACGAACGCGCACGTGATCCTTGAGGAGGCTCCGGCCGACGAGGGAGAGCCGGTGGCGGAGCCGTCATCGGGTGTCTCGCCGGCCGTGGTGCCGTGGATGGTGTCGGCGAAGTCGGAGGCGGCGCTGCGGG
>NZ_WWHX01000684.1 GCF_009862125.1 Streptomyces sp. SID5910 | reverse complement strand
CGCAGCGCCAGGATGTTCTGGACGGTCTCCTTGCCCAGGTAGTGGTCGATGCGGAAGACCTGCTCCGGGTCGAACACGTCGTGCACGAGCGCGTTCAGGTCGCAGGCGCTGTCCAGGTCGTGCCCGAACGGCTTCTCGATCACCGCGCGGCGCCACGAGCCCTCCGGAGCGTCGGCGAGACCGTGCTTCTTGAGCTGCTGGACGACCTTCGGGAAGAACTTCGGCGGCACCGAGAGATAGAAGGCGTAGTTGCCGCTGGTGCCCCGGGAGGCGTCCAGCTCCTCCACTGCCTTGCGCAGCTGTTCGAACGCCTCGTCGTCGTCGAAGTCACCGGGGATGAAGCGCATGCCCTCGGCGAGCTGCTGCCAGACCTCCTCGCGGAACGGCGTGCGCGCGTGCTCCTTGACGGCGTCGTGCACGACCTGGGCGAAGTCCT
>NZ_WWHX01000683.1 GCF_009862125.1 Streptomyces sp. SID5910 | reverse complement strand
GTCCGCCCCGGCCACGGGCGACCCGGTGCACCCACCGCCCGCCGCCACCCCACACACGCGCCCCGCCACCCCGGCCGCCGTCCCGACCCGGCGCGACGCGGTCGACCGGGCGGGCCACGATCGGACGGCGCGGGACGGCGGCCACCGGGGCCCTGCTCGCCCGGGGGCGAACGCGCGTCCGGTCGGCGGGCCGGGGGACCCCGTTCACCCGGCGACCGGCGATGCCGCGTACGCGTCCGCCGCGCCCGGAGGGCGGCCGCGGGTGCTCGTGTTGCGGGCGCTCGGGCTTGGGGATCTGCTTGCCGGGGTTCCCGCGTTGCGGGCGTTGCGGCGGGCCTACCCGGGGCATGAGGTCGTGCTGGCCGGCCCCGCCGAGCTCGCGCCCGTCGTCGCGGCGACCGGGGCCGTGGACCGGGTGCTGCCCGCCGCCGGACCCGGCCGGGCCGTGCCCCGCGCCCTCGACTGGACCGGCCCGCCCCCCGACGTCGCCGTCGACCTGCACGGCAACGGGC
>NZ_WWHX01000682.1 GCF_009862125.1 Streptomyces sp. SID5910 | reverse complement strand
GCCGTCGCGGTGACCGTCGTCGGCTGTGCCGCGCTGCCCCTGCGGGCCGCCGCCGCCCACCGCACCGTCCAGGTCCACGGCGCCCGGCAGGACGTCGCGTCGGCACGCCCGTCCCGGCGCCGTACGGTCGCCGAACTCACCGCCGTCGTCCTGGCCGTGGCCGCCGTCGAGACGCTGCGCCGGCGCGGCGCGGCGAGCTCGGCCGACGACCTGGTGTCGCTGGCGCCTGTACTGGTCGGGGTGATCGCCGCGTTGGTGCTGGTGCGCCTGTACCCCCTGCCGCTGCGCCGGCTGGCCCGTCCGGCGGTACGGCTGCGCGGCGCGGTGGGGCACCTGGCGCTGGCCCGCGCGGGCCGTACGTCCGTCTCGGCGGTGCTGCCCCTCCTCGCGCTGCTGACCGCGCTCACCACGGCGACCTTCGGCGGCTCGGTCCTGACCGGCGTGACGGACACCCGGGACCGGGCGGCCCTGCTCACCACCGGCGCCGACGCCCGCGTGGAGGGCACCGGCCCGCTGCCGTCCGCCCTGGCCGACCGGGTCCGCCGCACCCCGGGCGTGGCCGGGCTGACCGGGGTGAGCATCTCCTACGAGGCCCGGACCAGCAACGGCCGCCAGACGCTGCCCGTGGCGGGCGTCGACCCCGCCGCCTACGCGAAGCTGGCGACGCGCACGGACCTCGGCGCCTTCGACGCGGCCGAGCTGAAGCAGCCGGCCGGCGAGGACGAGCCCCTGCGCGCACTGGCCTCGCCCGCGGTCGCCGAACGGTTCGGCACCGAGCCGTTCCGGGCCCGCATGGAGGACGGCACCGCGGTCATGCTGCGGGTCTCCCTCGTACGCGACCTCACCCCGGCCGTCTCCGGCGACGAGTTCCTGGTCGTGGACCGCGCCGGGCTGTCCGCGGAGGCGGCCCGCCCGACCGTACTGCTGCTCACCGGCGACCGGATCGACGGGACCGCGCTGCGCCGTGCGACCGGCGACGCCGGCTCCGTGCTCCTGCGGGCGCAGGAACGGGCCCGGTACGTCGACTCACCGCTCCAGTCCGGTGCCGAACGCGTCTACACGGCTGCCGTCGCGGCCGGCGCCGGGTACGCCGTACTCGCCCTGCTGCTGTCCCTGCTGCGCGCCGCGCCCGAACGCGCCGCGCTGCTCGCCCGCCTGCGCACGATGGGCCTCACCCGGTCCCAGGGCCGGCGCCTGCTCGTCCTGGAGTCCCTGCCCCAGGCCGCCCTGGCCGCGGCGGGCGGGGCGCTGACCGGCTGGGCGGCCGTGCGGCTGCTCTCCCCGGGCATCGACGTGACGGCGATCGCGCTGGCCACGGCGTCGTCCCCGCCGGGCCGCACCGGGCTGCGCACGGACCCGTGGTCGCTGGCGGTGCCGACGGCCGGGGTGCTGGTGGTCGCGGTGGGCGCGGCGGCGGTGCAGGCGTGGTGGTCGGGCCGCCGCGGGTCGGTCAAGGAACTGCGGGCGGGTGACGCGGGATGAGCGGACGCGGCCGGCGACACCGCACACGGCATGTGCAGCACGTGAGACACCCAGGGCAGCCGCCGAGGAGACCCCGATGACGACGAACCCCACCCTCGCCGACCTGGCCGACCGCGCCACCGCCTCCCGTGACCGCCCCGCCTACGGCCACGACGCCCTCATCACCTGCGACCGCCTGGTCCGCATCTTCAGCGCGGACGGCGTCGAGGTGCAGGCCCTCCAGGGTCTCGACCTGCTGGTCCGGGAGGGCGAGCTGATGGCCCTGGTCGGCGCCTCGGGCAGCGGCAAGTCGACGCTGATGAACATCCTCGCCGGGCTGGACACCCCGACCGCCGGCGCGGCCCGCGTCGCCGGCCGGGACCTGCTCACGATGACCGCGAAGGACCGTCTCTCCTACCGCCGCGAGGTGGTCGGCTTCGTCTGGCAGCAGACGGCCCGCAATCTGCTGCCCTATCTGACGGCGGCCCAGAACGTCGCCCTGCCCGTGCAGCTCGCGGGCGCCCGCGGCCGGGGCCGTTCCGCCCGGCGGGCCCGCTCCGAACGCGCGCTGGAGCTGCTGGAGCTGCTGGAGGTCGCCGACTGCCGCGACCGGCGTCCGCAGCAGATGTCGGGCGGCCAGCAGCAGCGCGTCGCGATCGCCGTGGCCCTGGCCAACGACCCCGCGGTCCTGCTCGCCGACGAACCCACCGGTGAGCTCGACTCCCACACGGCGGAACAGATCTTCGCCGCCTTCCGCACCGCGAACGAACGGCTCGGCACCACCATCGTCATCGTCACCCACGACCAGGCGGTGGCCGGCGAGGTCCGCCGCACGGTCGCCATCCGCGACGGCCGCACCTCCACGGAGGTCCTGCGGCGCAGCGAGGTGGACGCGACGACCGGTCACGAGACGGTGGTGGCCCGCGAGTACGCCATGCTCGACCGCGCCGGGCGCCTCCAGCTGCCCGCCGAGTACACGCGGGCCCTCGGTATGCGCGACCGGGTGGCCCTGGAACTGGAGCCGGACCACATCGCCGTATGGCCGGACGACAGCGAGCACCCCTGATCCGGTGCTCCCCCGGCCTGGTGCTCAGCGCACGCTGAGGCCCAGGGCGGCGGCGCCGGTGCCCGCCCGGCGCAGGGCGACGGATCCGTACGGGGTCCGCAGCCGCAGCCACGCACCCGACGACACCAGCGCGAGCCCGGCCCCGTCACCGGCCGAGGGCCGCAGGAAGCCCAGTGACTGGGCCGCGTGCACGGCCCGCACCGGCAGCCCGGTGTCTCCGACCGTCCGGGACCAGATGTCCCGCCCGATCCGGTCGAGTTCGGCCCGGGTCCGCTTCTCGGGGGCCAGCTCCCCGGTCCGCGACCGGAACTCGGCGACGGCCGCGGAGACCAGCGCACGCAGCGCGTCCGGGGCCGGCAGGCCCGGCTCGGGCCGCCAGCCGCCGCGCGGCGGCAGCACGCCGGC
>NZ_WWHX01000681.1 GCF_009862125.1 Streptomyces sp. SID5910 | reverse complement strand
GGATGCGGCGCCCCACCGCGGCGCGCCCCCGGCCCGTCGCCTCGGTCGACCCGGAGCTGACGGAGCGTCCGGCGCAGGTGCTGCCCGGCCTGGCGGGCGTGGCCGCGGGGGCCTGCGGGGTGGCGGGCTGTGCGGTCACCTCCTGGTGGGCCGGGATCCTGCCGCCCCTCGCTCTGGAGGCGCTGGGGCTGCCGGCGCAGACGGGCGCCGGACTCGGGCCCGCGCAGTGGGCGGCGTACGCGGCCGTCGGGGCGCTGTCGCTGTTCGGACTCGGCGGGCTGGCCCGGGGCCGGACCGGGCAGGCCTGGGTGCTCGGTCTGTTCGGCCGCTACCGGGGGACCGTCCGGCGCACCGGGCTGATGTGGGTGAACCCGCTGTTCCTGCGCCGCCGGGTCGACGTGCGGCTGCGGCACTGGCGCAGCGAGCCGATGCCGGCGGCCGACGGGAACGGGGTCGCGCTCAGGACGGTGACGCTGGTGGTGTGGCGGGTGCGGGACACCGTGCGGGCCACGCTGGGCGTCGAGGACCACGAGGCGTATCTGCGCGAGTGCGTCGAGGCGGCGCTGGCCCGGGTCCCGGTGGAGCCGGCGGGCACGGTCCGCGGCGCGGCGGACGTGGCGGGCGAGACGCTGACCCGGCTGGTGGCGGCGGACGCGGCGCCGGTCGGCCTGGAGGTGTTCTCGGTGCGCCCGCTGCGGGTGGAGTACGCCCCGGAGGTGGCCGCCGCGATGCACCGGCGCCGGATCGCGGCCCTGGACGCGGCGCAGCGGGCGAGCGTGCTGACCTCGGTCGTGGACTCGGTGGAGGACACGGTGACCCGGCTGACGATGCGCGGGCTGGTGGAACTCGACGACTACGAGCGCAAGGTGCTGGTGAAGGACCTGACGGTGGCGTTCTGCGCGGGCCGGGGTGAGCCGGGGGCGTGAAGGGGCCGTGGACGGGTCCCGCACCGGGTTCTTCGATTGGTATGGACATGTTCAACTAACGGCAATAACCTGGGACTTGGTCTAGACCAGAAAAGCTCGCTGCACTTCCCCCACGTCACAGGAGAAGCAGTATGCGCACAAGGACCAAGCTGTCCGCCGCGGCGCTGGGCATCGCGACCACCGGAGCCCTCGTCCTCTCGTCCGGCGGCGCCAGCGGCCACGGCTACACCGATCTCCCCGTCAGCCGGCAGAAGGTCTGCCAGAACGGCACCGTCAGCGGTTGCGGCTCCATCCAGTGGGAGCCGCAGAGCGTCGAGGGCCCCAAGGGCTTCCCGGCCACCGGACCGGCCGACGGCAAGCTCTGCTCGGCGGGCAACGGCTCCTTCACCCCGCTCGACGCCCCCCGGCAGCCCAACGGCCAGGCGTGGCCGACCACCAAGGTGAACGGCGGACAGAGCTACACCTTCCGCTGGCAGTTCACCGCCCGGCACGCCACGACCGACTTCAAGTACTACGTCACCAAGCCGGGCTGGAACCAGGACCACGCCCTGTCCCGGTCCGACCTCAACCTCACGCCGTTCTTCACGGTGCCCTACAACGGCCAGCAGCCGCCGGCCACGCTCTCCCACAGCGGCACGCTGCCGTCCGGGCTGAGCGGGCACCACGTGATCCTGTCGGTGTGGACGGTCGCCGACACGGGCAACGCGTTCTACGCCTGCTCGGACGTGACCTTCTGAACGAAGGAGGGCCCCTCGCCTGAGCGAGGGGCCCTCTTCTGTGCGCCGCCAGGGACTCGAACCCCGGACCCGCTGATTAAGAGTCAGCTGCTCTAACCAACTGAGCTAGCGGCGC
>NZ_WWHX01000680.1 GCF_009862125.1 Streptomyces sp. SID5910 | reverse complement strand
GGGCGGCACGGGTGGGCGCAGCGGCACCCCGTCGCGCCGGGCAGCGCACCCACCCCCGGCCAGCGACCGCGCCGGGCACCCCGGCAACACAGGCCACGCGACCCCACCCGCCGCCCAGCAATCGCGCCGGGCACCCCCGCAACACCCGGCCGCGCAGCCCACCCCCCCCGCTCCGCCCTCCGCAAGGAGTGAGCTGGGGCACACCTGACGTAAAGTTGGGGCCGGTCGAACCTGACCGCGGCAGATCGGAAGGGCAGCAGGCGTGACCGTCGACGACACGGGCTCCGGCGCGGACGGGGACGGCCGGGTGGACCCCGAGCCCGCCCCGGACTCCGCCGATTCCGGCGAGGACCCGCTCGCGCTGCGCCTCGAGGGACTGATCCTGGGCGCCGAGCGTCGCTACACCCCCTTCCAGGCCGCCCGCAGCGCGGGTGTCTCCATGGAACTGGCCTCCCGCTTCTGGCGGGCCATGGGCTTCGCCGACATAGGCCAGGCCAAGGCGCTCACCGAGGCCGACGTCCTGGCCCTGCGGCGTCTGGCCGGTCTGGTCGAGGCGGGGCTGCTCAGCGAGGCCATGGCCGTGCAGGTGGCCCGGTCCACCGGGCAGACCACCGCCCGGTTGGCCGAGTGGCAGATCGACTCCTTCCTGGAGGGCCTGACCGAGCCGCCCGAGCCGGGCATGACCCGCACCGAGGTGACGTATCCGCTGGTCGAGCTGCTGCTGCCCGAGCTGGAGGAGTTCCTCGTCTATGTCTGGCGCCGTCAGCTCGCCGCCGCGACCGGCCGGGTCGTGCAGGCCGGTGACGACGAGGAGATGGTGGACCGGCGCCTCGCGGTCGGCTTCGCCGATCTGGTCGGCTTCACGCGGCTGACCCGGCGGATGGAGGAGGAGGAGCTCGGCGAGCTCGTCGAGGCCTTCGAGACCACCGCCGCCGACCTGGTGGCTGCCCGCGGCGGCCGGCTGATCAAGACCCTCGGCGACGAGGTGCTGTACGCCGCCGACGACGCCGGCACCGCCGCCGAGATCGCGCTGCGCCTCATCGAGACGATGGCGAACGACGAGACCATGCCCGAGCTGCGCGTCGGCCTCGCCTTCGGCACCGTGACCACCCGGATGGGCGATGTCTTCGGTACGACCGTGAACCTGGCCTCCCGGCTCACCTCGATAGCCCCCAAGGACGCCGTGCTCATCGACTCCGCCTTCGCCGAGGAGCTGATCCGCACCCGGGACGCCCCGTCCTCCGAGGCGGAGGCCGCCGAGGAGGCCGCCGCCGCGGAGAAGGAGGGCGAGGAGCCTCCCGCGTACCGCTTCGCTCTTCAGCCCATGTGGCAGCGGCCGGTGCGTGGTCTCGGCGTGGTCGAGCCCTGGCTGCTCACCCGGCGCGGCGACGGCGGGGAGTAGGCGTCAGCCTCAGCCATAGCCATCGGCGTTCAGCAGGTCCACGCACAGGCCCAGCAGCGGTACGCACAGGCCGCCCGGAGGTTCCGGCTGTGGGGCCGGGGGCGGGGGCGTGTGGCTCGGTGGTGGAGTGGGGGATGAGGGGCGTGGTGCTGGAGCGCTCGGGCCTGAGGGTGGTTGGGGCGCGTGTGGTGCCGGCTTCTCGGCCTCCGGGGGTGGCGCCTCAGGAGTGTTCGGGCGTTCCGGGACTGTCGTCGAGTTCGCCGCCGACGGGTCCGAGACCGGCGGAGGGGTTGTCAGGGAGGGGTGCGGGCTCGACTTGGGCGGGCCCGGTGTCGGGCCGCCCGGGCTGGGAGACGTGGTCAGGCCGCCCATGACCGAGGTCGCCGACGGGCTCGTCGCGGGGGTCGGGGTGTCATGGTCCTTCGCGGTGTCGGCTGTGGGCTTCCGGTCCGTCTCCACGCGCGGTGCCGCCTCCGCGCCGTAGCCGCCTGCCCCGGGCTCCGGGACCAGGCGTACGAGGCTCAGGGCGCCGGCCGCCAGGGCCAGGCCGCCTGCCGCCAGGAGGGCCTTGCGGGGGCGTGGGCGGCGGTGGCGGCCGCGGATCCCGGGGAGCCTCGGTCGTGGCTTGGTCGGCGTGTCCGTCGTCGTCATGATCCCTCCCCGGTGCGCAACTGCCCCCCGCCGCTGCGCCTGG
Source organism: Streptomyces sp. SID5910 (assembly GCF_009862125.1). Classification (GTDB taxonomy): domain Bacteria; phylum Actinomycetota; class Actinomycetes; order Streptomycetales; family Streptomycetaceae; genus Streptomyces. The sequence continues at coordinate 2,223 of NZ_WWHX01000680.1, read as the reverse complement.
CGAGCGACCATAGGCGCCGGTGGGGGGAGCGGTTGTCGTATCGGATGGATGTCACTCGAACGGGTGGGTGGAGGGCTGGTGCGCGCCCGGCCTTTTGTCGGGGGCCCGCGCCTGCGATGATCGGGCGGTCCAGTTGTTAACACGCGTTAACCGGAGGGTGTCATGAGCGAGGAGCGGTTCGGAGAGTTCGTCCTGGTGCGGCGGCACGGGGACGGGCATGTCGCGGAGCTCGCCCTCGACCGGCCGAAGGCCATGAACGCCGTCTCGACCGCGATGGCCCGGTCCATCGGCGCGGCGTGCGCGGCGCTGGGCGAGGATCGCGACGTACGGGTGGTCGTGCTGACCTCCACGCATGAGCGGGCGTTCTGCGTCGGGGCCGATCTGAAGGAGCGCAACTCCTTCTCCGACGCCGATCTGCTGCGCCAGCGGCCGGTGACGCGGGGCGCGTACACCGCGGTGCTGGAGCTGCCGGTGCCGACGGTCGCGGCCGTGCACGGGTTCGCGCTGGGCGGCGGCTTCGAGCTGGCGCTGTCCTGCGACGTGATCGTGGCCGACCCCACGGCCGTGGTCGGGCTGCCCGAGGTGTCGGTCGGGGTGATCCCGGGCGGCGGCGGTACGCAGCTGCTGCCGCGCCGGGTGGGGGCCGCGCGCGCCGCCGAGCTGGTGTTCACGGCGCGGCGGGTGGAGGCCGTGGAGGCGCGCGAGCTGGGTCTCGTCGACCAGTTGGTGGGGGAGGGGCAGGACACCGCGGAGGCGCTTGGTCTGGCGTCCCGGATGGCCGCGAACTCGCCCGTGGGGCTGCGGGCGGCCAAGCGGGCGCTGCGGCTCGGTCACGGGCTGGATCTGCGGGCCGGTCTGGAGGTGGAGGACGCGGCGTGGCGGTCGGTGGCCTTCTCCGGGGACCGGGCGGAGGGTGTCGCGGCGTTCAACGAGAAGCGGGCGCCGCGCTGGCCCGGGGAGTGACCGGACCGGTCCCCGTTCGCGTCGTTCATGTCCACTTTTGGGTAAAACGTCCCTAGCCTGGAGTGATGGGTGAGGACAGACGGCTCGCGGCCGTCGTGGCGTTGGCGCAGGGCATGGCCGCGGCGCACAGCTCACGGGAGGCGTGGCGGGCGGCGGCCGGCGGCGCCTGCCGGGCGCTGGGCGGCAGCTTCGCGGCCCTGTCGGTGTGGGAGCGCGAGCTCGGCCGGCTCCGGGTCCTGGTGAACGTGGGCGAGCGGGCCGAGGACGAGGAGGAGTTCCCCGAGGACGAGTCCTACCCGGTGCACCAGTTCGCGGAGATCACCGAGTTCCTGCACGAGCGCTGGGCCGGCGGCGGCGAGCCCGACGCCTGGGTGGAGACGGCCGCGGGGCCCGCGGCGGGGAGTCCCGGATACGTCCATCAGCGCGTCGCCGCCCTGCGTCGCCGCGGGCGCGGCTGCTGCGTGGTCGCGCCGATCGTGCTGCACGGCCGCGCCTGGGGCGAGCTGTACGTGGCCCGTCCGGTGGGCGAGCCCGTCTTCGCGCGGGGCGACGCCGACTTCGCCACCGTCCTGGCCTCGGTGGTGGCCGCCGGGATCGCGCAGACCGAGCGGCTGGAGGAGGTCAGGCGCCTCGCCTACACCGACGCGCTCACCGGGCTCGCCAACCGCCGGGCGGTCGACGCCCGCCTGGACGAGGCGGTGGAGCGGCACCGTACGGAGGGGGTCGCCGTCAGCCTCGTCGTGTGCGACCTCAACGGGCTCAAGCGGGTCAACGACACCCACGGGCACGCCGTCGGCGACCGGCTCCTGGAGCGCTTCGGGTCGGTGCTGTCGCTGTGCGGGGCCATGCTGCCGGGGGCGCTGGCGGCCCGGCTCGGCGGTGACGAGTTCTGTCTGCTCGCGGTCGGGCCGCCCGCCGACGCGGTGGTGAAGGCGGCCGAGGAGCTGTGCCGCCGGGCGGCCGAGCTGGAGCTCGGTGACGGCGTGGCCTGCGGGGTGGCGTCGACGGAGGACGCCGTGGGGCCCGTGCGGTCCGCGCGTCGGCTGTTCCGGCTGGCGGACGCCGCGCAGTACCGGGCCAAGGCCGAGCAGGCCGACCGGCCAGTCGTCGCCGGGCGGGAGGGGCCCGACGATCCCGTCGTGCGGCTGGCGGACCAGCCGCCCCGGGACGGCGACGGGGAGCGCCGGCGGTTCCGTGGGCGGCATTCGCCCTAGCCGCCCTGGTAAGGGGTGCTCCCCGTAACCAGGGGTGACAGCGGTG
>NZ_WWHX01000679.1 GCF_009862125.1 Streptomyces sp. SID5910 | reverse complement strand
GCCTCAGCGCCGGGCCGGCTCCCGGCCGCCGCGCCGCCGGACGCCTGCCCGGCCGGTCCGCCGGTGGGCCGGCCCTTGGCCGGTCCGCTGCCGGGCTGGTTCTTCGCCGGTTCGTCGCCCGGCCGGCTCCGCGCCGATCCGCCACCGGGCTGGTTCGTGACCGGCTCCCCACCGGACTCGCCCTGGGCCGGACCGCCGGTGGGCCGGCCCTCGGCCGCCGCACCGCCGGACCCCTGCTTGGCAGGACCGCCGCCGGACTGGTCCTTGGCCGGTCCACCGCCGGGACGGCCCTCGGCCGCCTCACCGCCGGACTGGCGCTTCGCCGGCTCAGCGCCCCGCCGGCTCTGCGGCCGTTCGCTGTCGGGTGCAGCCCCGGTGGGCTTGTCGTCGGGGGCCGCCGCTCCCGTCTGCCGGGGGGCCGAACCCGCCGGGATCCGGGCCAGTTCAGGGGATGCCGATTCCAGGGGGACCGACCAGGAGCGTACGAGGCCCAGTTGCACCGCCTGCCGGGGCAGCACCGCGTCCAGCAGCCAGTCCGCCGCGACCCGGACACGGTTGCCCGGCATCGCCGCGAGGTGGTAGCCGCGGGTGACCGCGCCGGCGAGCGGGCCGGGCAGCGGAACGCCGAGCGGGTTGGCCGCGGCCTTCGTGCCGCCCAGGTCCACCACGAAGCCCAGGTCACGGTGCCGGTAGGGCCGCCGCTCCCCGCCGATGCCCAGCGACGCGGCGACGTTGTGGGCGCAGACCTTGCCGTGCCGCCACGCGTGCTGCGCGGTCATCGGCGTGTACTCGCCCGGCTTGTCAAGGTCCGGAACCGCCGCCACGTCACCGCACGCGAACAGCTCGGGCCGCCCCGGCACCTGGAGGTGCGGGTCGACCAGCAGCCGGCCGCGTTCCATGGGCAGCCCCAGGGACTCCACGAGCGGGTCGGGCCGTACGCCCACGCACCACACCAGCGTCCGCGTGTCGACACTCGTGCCGTCGGTCAGCACGACCCCGTCGTGCGTGGCCTCCTTCACCGAGGTCCCCATCCGCACGTCGACGCCCCGCTGCCGCAGCACCCGCTCGGCGGTGCGGGAGAGCCGTTCGTCCATCTCGGGCAGGACCCGCGGCGCCACGTCCAGCAGCATCCAGCGGGGCCGCATGCCCGTGCGCATCGGGTGCTTGCGGACCTGTGCGTCGGTGTACATCTGACCGTGCGCGGCGACCTCCGTGCCGGTGTAGCCCGCGCCGACCACGACGAACGTGCACCGCGCGGCGCACTCCGCCCGGTCGGCGGAGGACGCGGCCAGCTCCACCTGCCGGGTCACGTGGTCGCGCAGATACAGCGCCTCCGGCAGCCCCCGGAAGCCGTGGGCGTGCTCGGCGACGCCGGGGATGGGCAGCAGCTTGTTGACGCTGCCCGCGGCGAGCACCAGCCGGTCGAAGGGCAGCGTGCCCTTCTCTCCCTCGGGGCCCGTGTAGTGCACGGCGTGCCCGTCGAGGTCGATGCCGTCGGCCTCGCCGAGCACCAGCCGGACGCGCGGCAGGGTCCCCGACAGGGACACGCTGACCCGGCGCGGTTCCAGGATGCCCGCGGCGACCTGGGGCAGCAGCGGCAGATAGAGGAAGTAGTCGGTCGGGTTGAGCAGGGTGATGTCGGCCTGGTGCCGGGTCAGCCGGGACAGGGTGCGGGCCGTCCGGTACCCGGCGAAGCCGGCACCGACGATCACGATGCGGGGTCGGCTCACGGTTCGCCTCCGGGCTGTCGCGTACCTCGTGAGCTTTCCGCGTCCCCTTGACCAGGGCCCCCAAACGTCCGGGCGGGGCGCGCCCGCGCCCCCGCCGCCGGTTTCCGGACCGGCGCCCGGGTACTCGGGCCGGGACCCACCCGCCCCATGTCCTGGAGGCAGCCCATGCCCGAGTACGGCTATTTCCTTTCCTGCGAGCAATTCGGTCCCGCGGAGCTCGTCGAGCAGGCGCGGATGGCCGAGCAGGCCGGGTTCCAGGCGCTGTGGATCTCGGACCACTACCACCCGTGGAACGACGAGCAGGGGCAGAGCCCCTTCGTGTGGTCGGTCATCGGCGCGCTGTCCGAGGCCGTGTCGCTGCCGATCGAGACGGCGGTGACCTGCCCGACCGTGCGCATCCACCCGGCGGTGGTGGCCCAGGCGGCGGCGACCAGCGCGGTGATGACCGAGGGCCGCTTCCGGCTCGGCGTCGGCACCGGCGAGGCGCTCAACGAGCACATCCTCGGCGACGCCTGGCCGGCCGCGCACGTGCGCCTGGAGATGCTGGAGGAGGCCATCCTGATCATGCGCCGGCTGTTCACCGGCGAGGAGGTCAACCACCACGGCACTCACTACACGGTGGAGAACGCCCGCCTGTACACCGTCCCGGACGAGCCCGTCCCGATCGACATCTCCGGCTTCGGCCCGGCGGCGACCAAGCTGGCGTCCCGGGTGGGCGACGGCTACATCACGATGATGCCGGACGCCTCGATGGTGGAGCAGTACCGCAAGGGCGGGGGCGGCGGCAAGCTGGTCAGCGGGGGCACGAAGGTCTGCTACGACACCGACCGGGACGCGGCGGTGCGGACCGTGCACCGGCTGTGGGCCAACGAGCTGCTGCCGGGCGAGCTGGGCCAGGTGCTGCCTTCGCCGAAGCACTTCGAGCAGGCGCAGACCCTGGTCACCGAGGACATGGTGCGTGAGAACCGGGTGTGCGGCGAGGACGTGGACGAGCACGTCGCGGAGCTGAAGCAGTTCGCCGACGCCGGCTTCGACCGCGTCTACGTCAACCAGATCGGCCCCGACCTGCGCGGCTTCTTCGACTTCTACCGCACGAAGGTGCTGCCGCAGCTCCAGGAGACCTGAGCCGCCCCGGCGGCGCGCAGTACGGAGCCCCCGGACCGCGGGTCCGGGGGCTCCGTCGTGTCCGGGGCCGTCAGGCGCGGCGGCCGTGCGGGTCCTCGGGGGTGGTGTCGTCCTGGCGCGGCGCCGTGGCTGTGGTGCCGCCCGGGGCGGGGGTGGCCGGGGCGCCG
>NZ_WWHX01000678.1 GCF_009862125.1 Streptomyces sp. SID5910 | reverse complement strand
ACACCCCCCGACACGTCCCCTTCGCGCCGTACGCGACTGACCCACGTAGCTGCGGGCAGCAGTGCCGCTGGGGCGGCACTGGTGGGCGCAGCGGCACCCCGGCAGCGCCGGGCCACGCGACCCACCTCCGGCCCGCGCCCGCGCCGCGCACCCCGGCAACGCCGGGCCACGTGGCCCACCCCGCCCCGCACCCGCGCCGGGCGCCCGAAGCACACGACCGACCACGTGCCCCACCCGCCGCCGCGGGACGCTGTCAGTGGGGCCCGTTACCGTTCGTGCATGGCTGCCCGTACGAAGACCACCAAGGACCGGCCGTCCTACCGCTGCACCGAGTGCGGCTGGCAGACGGCCAAGTGGCTCGGCCGCTGCCCCGAGTGCCAGGCCTGGGGCACGGTCGAGGAGTACGGCGCGCCCGCGGTCCGTACGACGACGCCGGGGCGCGTCACCACCTCCGCGCTGCCCATCGGCCAGGTCGACGGCCGTCAGGCGACCGCTCGCCCGACCGGCGTGCCCGAGCTGGACCGGGTGCTCGGCGGCGGGCTCGTGCCCGGTGCCGTGGTGCTCGTCGCGGGTGAGCCCGGCGTCGGGAAGTCCACGCTGCTGCTCGACGTCGCGGCCAAGTCGGCCAGCGAGGAGCACAAGACCCTCTACGTCACGGGTGAGGAGTCGGCGAGCCAGGTGCGCCTGCGTGCCGACCGGATCAAGGCCATCGACGACCATCTGTACCTGACCGCCGAGACCGACCTCGCGGCCGTGCTGGGGCACCTGGACGCGGTCAAGCCGTCGTTGTTGATCCTCGACTCCGTGCAGACCGTCGCCTCCCCCGAGATCGACGGCGCCCCCGGCGGCATGGCCCAGGTGCGGGAGGTGGCCGGCGCCCTCATCCGGGCTTCGAAGGAGCGCGGCATGTCCACGCTGCTGGTCGGCCACGTCACCAAGGACGGCGCCATCGCCGGACCCCGGCTGCTGGAGCACCTGGTCGACGTCGTCCTGCACTTCGAGGGCGACCGGCACGCGCGGCTGAGGCTGGTGCGGGGTGTCAAGAACCGGTACGGGACGACCGACGAGGTCGGCTGCTTCGAGCTGCACGACGAGGGCATCACCGGCCTCGCCGACCCCAGCGGGCTGTTCCTCACCCGTCGTGCCGAGCCCGTGCCCGGCACCTGTCTGACCGTCACCCTGGAGGGGCGCCGGCCGCTGGTGGCCGAGGTGCAGGCGCTCACCGTCGACTCGCAGATCCCGTCCCCGCGGCGCACCACCTCCGGTCTGGAGACGTCCCGGGTGTCGATGATGCTGGCCGTGCTGGAACAGCGGGGCCGGATCAGCGCGCTGGGCAAAAGGGATATTTACAGCGCGACGGTCGGTGGGGTGAAGCTGTCCGAGCCGGCCGCCGACCTCGCGATCGCGCTGGCACTGGCCTCGGCCGCCAGCGACACCCCGCTCCCCAAGAACCTCGTCGCGATCGGCGAAGTCGGGCTCGCCGGCGAGGTGAGACGGGTCACGGGCGTGCAGCGCAGACTCGCCGAAGCGCACCGGCTGGGGTTCACTCATGCCCTGGTACCGACCGATCCGGGCAGGGTCCCTGACGGCATGAAGGTCCTGGAAGTCGCGGACATGGGGGACGCCCTGCGGGTCCTTCCGCGCTCCCGTCGGCGAGAGGCCCCACGGGAGGAGGAGGACCGCCGGTAGACTTTGCCCTGGTCTCGCCCGTCCGTACGACCGAGTGTGCGACACGGGAGCGCCAGAAGAACCTGCGACCGGAGGAGTGCAGTGGCAGCCAACGACCGGGCAGCAGCTCCCGGAAAATCCGGTGGGAGTGCCGGTGCCGATGGCCTGATGCGCGCCTCCCTGAGCGCCGTGGCGCCCGGCACGCCTCTGAGGGACGGCCTGGAACGGGTCCTTCGCGGCAACACCGGCGGCCTGATGGTCCTCGGGTCGGACAAGACCGTCGAGTCGATGTGCACCGGCGGTTTCGTGCTGGATGTGGAGTTCACCGCCACGCGGCTGCGTGAGCTGTGCAAGCTCGACGGCGGCATCGTCCTCTCGTCGGACCTGTCGAAGATCCTTCGGGCGGGAGTGCAGCTCCTGCCGGATCCGACGATCCCCACGGAGGAGACCGGCACCCGGCACCGTACGGCGGACCGGGTCAGCAAGCAGGTCGGGTTCCCCGTCGTGTCGGTCTCGCAGTCCATGCGGCTGATCGCCCTGTACGTGGACGGGCAGCGGCGGGTCCTGGAGGATTCCGCCGCCATCCTGTCGCGGGCCAACCAGGCGCTCGCCACGCTGGAGCGGTACAAGCTGCGGCTCGACGAGGTCGCGGGCACGCTGTCCGCGCTGGAGATCGAGGACCTGGTGACCGTCCGGGACGTCTCGGCCGTATCGCAGCGGCTGGAGATGGTGCGCCGGATCGCCACCGAGATCGCCGAGTACGTGGTCGAGCTGGGTACCGACGGGCGGCTGCTGGCGCTGCAACTGGACGAGTTGATCGCCGGGGTGGAACCCGAGCGTGAGCTGGTCGTGCGGGACTACGTGCCCGAGCCCACCGCCAAGCGGTCCCGTACGGTCGACGAGGCGCTGGCCGAGCTGGACAAGCTCAGCCACGCCGAACTGCTCGAACTGTCCACGGTGGCCCGGGCCTTGGGGTACACCGGGTCGCCCGAGACGCTGGACTCCGCGGTGTCGCCGCGCGGCTTCCGGCTGCTGGCCAAGGTGCCGCGGCTGCCCGGTGCGATCATCGACCGGCTCGTGGAGCACTTCGGCGGACTCCAGAAGCTGCTCGCCGCGAGCGTGGACGACCTCCAGACGGTGGACGGCGTCGGCGAGGCGCGTGCACGCAGTGTCCGGGAGGGCCTGTCGCGGCTGGCGGAGTCGTCGATCCTGGAGCGGTACGTCTGACCGTCCGCGTCAGTCGTCCTCCAGCACGAAGGACGTCTGCACCTTCCCGAAGCCCGCGGCCTTCGCCTCCACCAGGTACGTCCCCGCCTTGGCCGAACCCGCCGGGGGCGTCCCGCACTCGGGGGCGCTCGGCTTGCGGTCCCACTTCACGGTGGAGGTGATGCCGCTGTCGGCGCCCACCCGGTACGTGAGGCTTCCCGAGCCCTTGGGGCAGTCGTCGGAGGACCAGTACGCGTCGTCGCCGCTCGCCGGAGTGATCGTCAGCACGGCGTGCTTCGGGCCGAGGTCGATCTTGCAGTCGCTGCCGGAGGTGTTCCGGGCGGTCACTTCGAAGGTGGGCGTCTGCCCGGGCGAGTAGGAGTTGCGGACGCTGCGCACGCTCAGCTTGACCGCGTTCGCGGAGCAGCCGGGCAGGCTCGAACCGGCCGGCAGCGCGTCACCCGCGCCGACACCGGTCACCGGACCGCCGGCACCCGAACCGCCCGATCCACCCGAACCGCTCGATCCGCCGGAGCCGTCCCCGCCGGCCTCACCGGAGCCGTCCCCGGTCCCGTCACCCGAACCGTCGCCGCCGCCGGAACCCGAGCCGCCGGAGCCTCCGCCGCTCGACTCGTCCCGTCCGCCCGGTGCCTGACTGATCGCCGGGCCGGATCCCGAGGGGCCCGGCGTGATCGACGGCGCGGGGTGCTTGCCGTCGGCACCGTCGTCGTGGCCCTTTCCGCCGCCCCCGTCGCCGACGACCACGATCCACGTGACCAACAGCGCCAACAGGGCGAACACGGACAGCAGTACGGCCCTCCGTCGCCAGTAGATGGAGGAGGGAAGCGGCCCGACCGGATTGCGCAGAGATCCCACGGCGCAAACTGTACGAGAGATCGACGCGTTCCCTTGTCCCACCCGCCGCTCAGCCCGCAACTTTTCCGGATCATCATTCCGGAGACGTCCCCGCACCCCTGCCGATCGTCAGGTACGGCACGTGTCGATCGCAGGGTGTGACCGGATCGCCGGATCGCCTACGGTCCGTGACCATGACCTTTGGAGACGACGAGCTCTACCGAGACATCACCGGCTTCGCCCACGACACGCCCGCGTGGGTCCAGCACACGGCGGAGGTGTGGACGGAGGCCGGACTCCTGCTGTTCGCCGCGCTGTTCGTCACCACGTGGTGGAGAGCGCGCCGCGGCAGCCCCCGGGCGTTCGCGATCGCGGTCCTTGCACCCGTGGCCACGGCCCTGGCGTACGTGTGCAGCGAACTGATCAAGTCCGGTCTCACCGAGGAGCGTCCGTGCCGGGCGGTCACCGGGGCCGTCGCGTCGCTGGCCGAGTGCCCGGCGAGCGGCGACTGGTCCTTTCCCAGCAACCACGCCACCATCGCGGGTGCCGCGGCCGTCGCCCTGGCCCTCGTCCGGCGTGCGCTCGTCCTGCTGACGGCGCCCCTCGCCCTCCTGATGGCCTTCTCCCGCGTCTTCGTCGGCGTCCACTACCCGCACGACGTCGCCGCCGGGCTGCTGTTGGGCACCGCCGTCGCCGTGGCCGCCGTACGGCTGGGCACAGGTCCGGCGACGCGGCTGGCCGGCGCCCTGCGCGCCTCGTCCGCGCCCGCCGTCCGCTGGCTCGCCGGGCCGGGGTCCGCCACCGCGCCCGCGGCGGCGTACGTCGCCACGCACCGGCGCCGGTGAGGCCTCACGCGCCGGGTCCGACCAGCCCCGCCTCGTAGGCCACGATCGCCGCCTGGACCCGGTTGCGTACGTCCAGCCGGTCCAGGACCGCGCTCACGTACGCCTTCACCGTGCCCTCGACCAGGTGCAGCCGGGCGGCGATCTCCGGGTTGGACAGGCCGGCGCCGACGAGGCCGAGCACCTCGCGTTCGCGGGGGCTGAGCCGCGCCACGCGCGCGCGTGCGTGGTCCTCGCGGGCGAGCCGGCCGCCGCCCCTGCCGAGGTCCTCGATGACGTACCGGGCCACCTTCGGCGACAGGAACGCGGCGCCGTCCGCCACGGCCCGCACGCCCGCCATCAGTTCGTACGGGTCACCGGACTTGAGCAGGAAGCCGGTGGCACCGGCGGACAGCGCGCGGGCCACGTAGGCCTGTTCGGAGAAGGTGGTCAGCATGGCGACGGCGGTGCCGGGGACGGTGCCCACGATCTCCTCGGCCGCCGCGAGGCCGTCGAGGCGGGGCATACGGATGTCCAGCAGGGCGACGTCGGGGCGGTGGGCGCGGGCCAGTTCGACCGCCTCCCGGCCGTCACCGGCCTCCGCGACGACCTCGCTCTCGCCGCCGCTCGCCAGGATCGCGCGCACCCCGGCCCGCACCATCGCCTCGTCGTCGGCCAGCAGGACCCGGATCACCGTACGAACTCCTCGTATTCCTCGCGTCCCTCGCCGGACAGCCCGACGCGGGGGACGACGTCCTTGGCGACCAGGCGGCCCTCGCCGTCGAAGCAGAGCCGGAAGTGGTCGACGGAGACGAGGAGTTCGCCGCTCGCCCGGTAGTAGCGGCAGTCGGCGTCCTTCGGCGGCGCGGGCGCCCGGTCGGAGGGCGGGTCGTGCACCACGCGGTCCGGCAGTACGTCCGCGAACCGCGCGAGCGGCGTCCCCGGCGACAACTCGGCGTACGCGGCGGGGCTGAGCACCGAGTGCGTCTCCGTGTACGCGTACCAGCCGAAGGCCGCGCCGACCAGGACGACCCCGGCACCGGCGGCGGCGCCGAGGCCGAGGGCGACGCGGCGGCGGGCCCGGGCGAAGGGGGAGGCGGGCGAGGCGACGCGTGGGGCGGGCGGGGCGGCGGTGTCCTGTGCGGGGACGTGCGCCCGGACCCGGAAGCCCTCGCCGTGCGGGCCC
>NZ_WWHX01000677.1 GCF_009862125.1 Streptomyces sp. SID5910 | reverse complement strand
ACCGCGCCCCCGGCCGCACCCGGGCAGCCCGCACAGCCCGTCGCGGGCGACGCCACCGGCTGGTCGATGGACGAGCGGCTGTACAACCAGGTGTGGGGCATGTTCGAGGACCTGGCCCGCACCGCCGCCGCGTACCGCAGTGCCGTCGACTTCGCCGAGTCCCGCATGGACAAGGAGATCGACCAGGCCCTGTCCGACCCGCGCAGCCGGATCGGTGGGCAGGGCGACGCCGCGCGCGAGGCCGCCCGCGCCCGGCACGGCCGGCTCGTGGCCCAGGCCAGGGAAGCCCTCGACCGGGACCTCGCCCAGCTCGCCGCCGAGGCCGAGGTCGTCGAACCCGCTCTGCCGGCGGCCTACGCCCGCTGGGACAACCCCGTCTGGCACGCCTATCGCGTGCCCATGGAGATCCCCATGGCCGTGCGCCTGGGCGACCTCCGGCTGCCCGAGGCCGACCGGATACGCATACCGATGCTCGTCCGGCTGCCCCTGGAGCGCGGGCTGTGGATCGACAGCGGACGTTCCGGCTCGCTCGACGGTTCGTTCGCCGACTCCCACGAGACGGGACGCCTGGCCCTGGAGACGGCGGTCGCGCACGCGGCCCGGCTGCTCGCCGTCTACCCGGCGGGCGAGTTCACCGTCCACGTCATCGACCCGGCCGGAGCGGGGACGCAGGCCCTGGCACCGCTGGTGCGGACCGGCGTGCTCGCCGCCCCGCCGGCCCAGGGCGCCGCGGGGACGGCGGACGTGCTCGCCCGGCTCACCCAGCGCGTCGACCTGGTGCAGATGGCACTGCGCGGAGGCGCCACCGATGCGCTGCCGCCCGGCCTCGACACGTCCCAGCAGCTCCTGATCGTCAACGACTTCCCGCACGGCTTCGACGACCGGGCCGTGAACCAGCTCCGCTACCTCGCGGACGAGGGCCCCTCCGTCGGGGTGCACCTGATGCTGGTCGCCGACCGCGAGGAGTCCGCGGGGTACGGACCGCTGCTCGACCCGCTGTGGCGTTCGCTGCTGCGCCTGACCCCGGTGGCCGACGACCACCTGGCAGACCCGTGGGTCGGCCACGCCTGGACCTACGAGCCCCCGGTCGTGCCGCCCGGCAGCCAGGTGCTCCAGCAGGTGCTCACCGCGGTCGCCGCGGCCCGCCGTTCGTGGAACCGGTGAGCCGAGGCCCGCGCCGAGCCGGCTGCACCAAGCACTCGTAAAGTTGCCCTGACCTGGCGTTTTGGCTCTTCTTTTACCTCTCTCTTTACCTTTCCTTGGTGATTGGGGTACTGTTTTTCGTACGGAGGGGAGTACTCCCTGCCAACTGCGGCGTACCCGTCAATACGGATCAGGCCAGATCCCGGGGCGTCGGCCCGTGGGCTCCGGACGCGCCTCGCGCACCGGACGCCCGGGGTGGAAGAGACCTCCGGCAGCGACGACGCTGACATCTGCCGTGTGACGTACTGCCGGAGGCGTAAGTGGAAGTTTCCGTGACCCTGTGGGTCCTGACCATCGTGGGCCTCGCCGCCCTCATCGCGGTCGATTTCTTCATCGGCCGCAAGCCGCACGACGTGTCGATCAAGGAAGCCGGCATCTGGACGGTCGTCTGGATCGCGCTGGCGGGTCTCTTCGGACTCGGGCTCCTGATCTTCGGCGGAGGCCAGCCCGCCGGCGAGTTCTTCGCGGGCTTCATCACCGAGAAGTCCCTGAGCGTCGACAACCTCTTCGTGTTCGTCCTGATCATGGCGAAGTTCGCGGTGCCCTCGCAGTACCAGCAGCGAGTTCTCCTCGTCGGTGTCCTCATAGCCCTGGTTCTGCGGGCCATCTTCATCGCCGCCGGTGCCGCGATCCTCGCCAGCTTCTCGTGGGTGTTCTACCTCTTCGGCGCCTTCCTGATCTGGACCGCCTGGAAGCTCATCCAGGAGGCCCGGGCCGAGGAGGAGGACGAGGAGTTCGAGGAGAACAAGCTGCTCAAGGCCGTCGAGCGCCGGTTCGGTGTCGCCGACCGGTACCACGGCACCAAGCTGTGGATCGAGGAGAACGGCAAGCGCGTCATGACCCCGATGCTGGTCGTGATGCTCGCGATCGGCACCACCGACGTCCTCTTCGCGCTCGACTCCATCCCGGCGATCTTCGGCCTGACCCAGGACCCGTACATCGTGTTCACGGCCAACGCGTTCGCCCTGATGGGTCTGCGGCAGCTGTACTTCCTCATCGGCGGCCTGCTGAAGAAGCTGGTTCACCTCTCGTACGGCCTGTCGATCATCCTGGGCTTCATCGGCGTGAAGCTGGTGCTGCACGCCCTGCACGAGTCCGGGGTCCACGTCCCCGAGATCAGCATCCCGGTCTCGCTCGGCGTGATCTGCGCGGTCCTGATCGTCACCACGATCACCAGCCTCCGGGCCTCCCGGAAGCAGGCGGACGAGGCGGTCGCCCAGGACGCGGAGAAGCAGGACATCGAGGCCTGACCCGCTCCGGACCGTCCGCCGGACGCGCGGGTCACCGCCGGGAGCGGCGAGCGGCACAGAGCCGTCCGCCGCTCCCGGCGCCGTGGCGCGGGCTGGGGCAGAGGGACCCGGGCGGGGGCGCCGACCGAGGGCGTTCCCCGTCCGTGTGACCGGGAGTGCGGGGTCCGTTCGCCTCTGCGACGATCGCTGCATGATCACGCGGCCCAGGGCGCTCCTCGCACAGTGGACGAACGTCACGCCCGTGGTCGCGGTGGTGCTGCTGGGCCTCACCTGGGGGCGCAGCCTGCCCGGCGTGGTCGTGGCGGTGCTGACCGTCGTCCTCGCGCTGTCCGTCCTGTCCGCCGTGCACCACGCCGAGGTCGTCGCCCACCGGGTAGGGGAGCCCTTCGGCTCCCTCGTTCTCGCCATCGCCGTCACCGTCATCGAGGTGGCCCTCATCGTGACCCTGATGGTGGACGGCGGCGACAAGAGCGCGACCCTCGCCCGGGACACGGTCTTCGCGGCCGTGATGATCACCTGCAACGGCGTCGTCGGGCTCAGCCTGCTCGTCGCCTCCCTGCGCCACGGCACGGCGGTGTTCAACCCGGAGGGCACCGGCGCCGCCCTCGCCACGGTGGCGACCCTGGCCACGCTCAGCCTCGTGCTGCCGACGTTCACGACCAGCGCGCCGGGCCCGGAGTTCTCCACCGTCCAGCTGACCTTCGCGGCACTGTCCTCGCTGATTCTCTACGGGCTGTTCATCACGACCCTGACCGTGCGGCACCGCGACTACTTCCTCCCGATCACCCGGCAGGGCGAGGTGATCACCGTCGAGGACCACGCGAACGCACCGTCGTCCCGTACCGCACTGGTCAGCCTGCTGCTGCTCGCCCTGGCCCTGATCGGCGTGGTCGGGCTGGCGAAAGGGGTCTCACCCACCATCGAGGACGGGGTGGAGGCCGCGGGACTCCATCACGCCGTCGTCGGCGTGATCATCGCCCTGCTGGTCCTGCTCCCCGAGACCATCGCCGCCCTGCGCACCGCCCGCCGGGACCGGGTGCAGACCAGCCTGAACCTCGCGCTCGGCTCCGCCATGGCCAGCATCGGGCTGACCATCCCGGCGGTCGCCCTGGCCTCCGTCTGGCTCTCCGGACCGCTGGTCCTGGGCCTCGGCCCCACCCACATGGTGCTGCTCGCGCTGACCGTGGTGGTGGCCTCCCTGACGGTCGTACCGGGACGCGCCACACCCCTCCAGGGAGGCGTCCACCTGGTCCTGTTCGCCGCGTACCTGGAACTCGCGATCAACCCGTAGCGGACGCGGCACCCCGCCGGGTGGGCCGGTGCGCGGATCAGTACGTGACGACGATCCGCCGGGCGGGCCCGTCGACGCGGACGTGCCCGCCGTACGGGACGACGAGCTGCGGGTCGGTGTGGCCGAGGTCCACGTCGAAGACGATCACGGCGTCGGGAGCATAGGTCCGCATCGCGCGCAGCACCGCCTCCCGCTGCTCCGCCGCATAACGGGCGGCCTCCTCGGGGGTGTTGGGCCGGTCGAAGGACCACGTCTTCGAGCGGCCCATCAGCAGCGCGGAGAAGCGGCGGAGCAGACCGCGCTCGCCCATGTTGCGCAGCGTCCGGAAGACCTCCGTGGCGCTCGGCAACTCCTCCGAGGTCTCCAGGAACAGCACGCCCCCGTCGTACTCGGCCGGGTCGCGCGCGATCTCGCGGTCGGCCATCAGCAGCCCGCCGAGGACCTCCAGGCAGCCGCCCCAGCTGCGCCCCTCGACCACCCGGCCGGCATTGACCCAGGTCCAGCCGGAGCCGGGCCGGGTCCCCGGTTCGCTTTCGAAGGTCGCGGGGTCGGCCCAGTCCCGGTCCACGTCGTTCCAGCGCTCGGCGGGCCGCAGTCCGTAGGGGCCGGACGTGAACAGCGCGGCCCGCAGCGAGTCGGCGGTCTGCGGGTGCATGGCGCCGGGACGGCCCAGCTCGCACATCACGCTCGCGCCGTGGAACGCCACGATTCCCGTGGTGCGCAGAAAGGCCAGCAGGTTCGTGTTGTCGCTCCACCCGAAGAACGGCTTCGGGTGGGCCCGCAGCAACTCCCGGTCCAGATACGGCAGGACGGTGATCTGGTCGTCACCGCCGATCGACGCGAACACGGCCTTGACGTCCGGGTCGGCGAAGGCCGCGTGGATGTCGTCGGCCCGTTCCCGCGGTGTGGAGCCCATCTTGCGGGTGGCCGGATACTCGACCGGTTCCAGACCGAACTCCTCGCGCAGCCGCTCCAGGCCCAACTCGTAGGGGCGCGGGAACAGTCCGGGCAGACCCGACGCGGGCGATATCACCGCCACGCGGTCTCCGGGCGAGGGCTTGGGCGGGTACATGATCGTCGGGGGCATGCGCGGAGGATACGGCCGGCCGCGCCGCCGACGCACCGTGATAAACCGGGGCGAGCGCCGGCCGGTCAAGGGCCGCCGCACCGCGAACGGACCGGAGGAAGACGTGCCCCGCACCCTGGCCAACGCCCCGATCATGATCCTCAACGGGCCCAACCTGAACCTGCTCGGCCAGCGCCAGCCGGAGATCTACGGCTCCGACACCCTCGCCGACGTCGAGGCCCTGTGCGCCAAGACGGCCGCGGCACACGGCGGCACGGTGGACTTCCGCCAGTCCAACCGCGAGGGCGAACTGGTCGACTGGATCCACGAGGCACGGCTGAACCACTGCGGGATCGTGATCAACCCCGCCGCGTACTCGCACACGTCCGTCGCGATCCTGA
>NZ_WWHX01000676.1 GCF_009862125.1 Streptomyces sp. SID5910 | reverse complement strand
GTCCTCGCCGACTTCATCGGCGCCGACGACGCCGCCCTCGCCCTCGTCGACGACTTCCACGCCCTGGCCCCGATGATCGCGGGCCTCGACGAACGCGACCGGCAGATCATCCACTGGCGCTTCGTGGAGGAACTCACCCAGAAGGAGATCGGCGAACGCCTCGGCGTCTCCCAGATGCACGTCTCCCGCCTGATCTCCCGCCTCCTGACCCGCCTGCGCGAAGGCATGCTCACCAACCAGTGAGCGAACGCCCCCGGGGCTCACCTAGGGCAAGGTGCCACCGGTGTTCCGGATCATCTGCCGGAGCACCTTGAGGGCGGTGACGTAGTCGGCGTCGTCGATGCCCCGGTGGATCCGGTCGCGGATCTCCGGGGCGTGCCGCTTGAAGTCGGCCCGGGCCTCGTCCCCCGCCTCGGTGATCCACAGGCGCCCCGTGCCGTCACGGGTGAGCCGGCCGCGCTCCAGCAGTGCCTCCGCCTCGGCTTCGAGGTCGTCCTCGGGTCTGAGGTAGGTGCTCATGGCCTGCTGGAGTTCGGGAACGGTCATGCCGTGGCCGTCGGGCGAGAGGTCGTTCTTCGACAGGTTGCGCAGCAGCCAGTACTGAGGCTGGGTGAAGCCGAGTTCCGCCTGCTGGGCGCGGGTGAACGCGATGAGGGCCTCGTAGGCCACTCCCGTCCAGTACGCGGCCGGCTGTGCGGCGAGTTCGGCGTCGGAGAGGTGCTGTGTCGTCATCCGAGGTCCCCCCATGTGTGGATCACTGATGCGGGCACCGTAGAACCTGAAGCCGAGTCGAGGTCAAGCCGTGGCCGGTGTCATGCCGCGGTGGGCTTCTTGCGGGTCCGGCCGGTGCCGGTGAGGGCGTCGACGAGTTGGGTGCGGGTCATCTTGGAGCGGCCGGGGACGTCCTCTTCGGTGGCCATCCGGTAGAGCTCGGCCTTGCTCAGGTCCTCCAGTTCCGACCGCTTCTCCGACCGCCTCGACGCGGTCTTGCCGGAGGAGGGCGCGGGGGCCTTCTTCCGTCGGCGCGGTGCCTGCTCCCCTCCCCCGCCGCCCTTCGCCCGGTCCAGGCTGCCCTGGAGGACGTCCATGAGGTCGACGACGTCGGTGGCCGTCGGCGGCTCCTCGGCGAGCGCGACCTCCTTGCCCTCGGCCTTCGCGCTCACCAGGTCGCGCACCTTCTCCTGGTACGTGTCGTGGTAACGCCCGGGCTCCCACGGGCCGCTGAGCGCGTCGACCAGTTGC
This sequence comes from Streptomyces sp. SID5910, assembly GCF_009862125.1. Lineage (GTDB taxonomy): Bacteria > Actinomycetota > Actinomycetes > Streptomycetales > Streptomycetaceae > Streptomyces. Next base: position 7,552 of record NZ_WWHX01000676.1, on the reverse strand, counting down.
AGCGCCATGTCCAGCTCCTTGCCCCTCTCCGCCCGCCCCGCCGGCAGCTCGGGCAGCTCCTTGACCGGGTCGCGCACCTCGTCGGCCCAGTGCAGGGTCTGGAGCACCAGGACGTCGTCCTCCGCCCGCAGCGCGGTCAGGTACTGCTTGTTGCGCATGACGAAGGTGGCGACGCCCGCCTTGTTCGCCTCGGCCAGGGCGGTACGGAGCAGTTGGTAGACCTTGAGGTACTCCTTGCCGCGCGGGGCGACGTAGTAGGTGCGGTCGAAGTAGACCGGCTCGATCCGGTCCAGGTCGACGAAGTCGGTGATGTCGACGGTCTGGGAGCGGCCCGGCGCGATCTCGTCCAGCTCGTCCGGCTCCACGACGACGTACTCGCCCTCGGCGAGTTCGTAGCCCTTGACGATGTCGCCCGTGCCGACCTCCTCGCCGGTGCGCTGGTTGACCCGCCGGTTGCGGATCCGGTCGGAGGTGCCGCGCTGTAGCTGGTGGAAGCGGACCGCGTGGTCCTGCGTCGCCGAGTACAGCCCGACGGGCACGGTGACCAGCCCGAAGGTGATCACGCCCGTCCAGATCGCCCGTGCCATGGCCGTCCGCTCCGTCCGCTCCGTCCGTCCTGCCGCGCTGCCGGTGCCCTCCACGCTGGCACTGCTCCCGCGGCGCCGCGCGCCGGGCGGGGCAGCCAGGGGGATGTCGGGACCGGCGCCCGCCGGGCCGCTCGCGCGGACTGCCCGAACAGCCCGCAGCCCGCGCGGATTCACGGTCGCCGGTATTCCCTGGTGGTGGGGGACGGCACCGCCTGCGCGCCGGGGCGGTCCTGCCCGTCGACCACCAGCGAACGAGCCGAACGAAGGGTCACCGCCCATGAGCCATCACCTGAAGGCGATCACGCGCGAGGAGCATCTGCGCTTCGTCGCGTCCCGGCCTTCCGTGAGTCATCTCCAGCTCCCCTCGTGGGGAGAGGTGAAGCCGGACTGGCGGGCGGAGAGCCTGGGCTGGTTCGACGGCGGCGGGAACCTGGTGGGCGCCGCACTGGTGCTGCTGCGCCCGCTGCCGGGGCTGCGGCGCCACCTGGCCTACCTGCCCGAGGGCCCGGTCATCGACTGGCGGGCGGCGGAGCTGGACCGGTGGCTGGAGCCGATGCTCGCCCATCTGAAGGAGCGGGGCGCGTTCTCCGTGAAGATGGGCCCGCCGGTGGTGGCCCGGCGCTGGAGCGCCGAGACCGTCAAGGCGGCGATCGCCGACCCCGCGGCCCGGCGGCTGCGGGACGTGAAGGCCACCGTGGAGGAGCCCGGCGCCCGCGCGATCGCCGAACGGCTGCGCCGCACGGGCTGGCGGCAGGCCGAGCCCGGCGGCGAGGACGGCTTCGCCGCCGGACAGCCGCGCCACGTCTGCCAGGTCCCGCTCGCCGGGCGGTCGCTGGAGCAGATCCAGAACGGTCTCAACCAGCAGTGGCGCCGCAACATCAAGAAGGCGGAGAAGGCCGGCGTCAAGGTCGTCCAGGGCGACTACGACGACCTGGGCGTCTTCCACGAGCTGTACGTAGAGACCGCCGAGCGGGACGGGTTCGTCCCGCGTCCGCTCGTCTACTTCCGGCGGATGTGGGACGCGCTGACCGCCGAGGACCCGGACCGCATGCGTCTCTACCTCGCCCACCACGACGGTGAGGTGCTCGCCGCGGCCACCATGCTGACGGTCGGCGACCACGTCTGGTACTCCTACGGCGCCTCCACCGCCCGCCGGCGCGAGGTCCAGGCCAGCACCGCCCTCCAGTGGCGCATGATGGGCGACGCCCACGAACGCGGTGCACGCGTGTACGACTTCCGGGGGATCTCCGACACCCTGGACGAGGACGACCACCTGCTGGGTCTGCTCCGGTTCAAGGTCGGTGCCGGCGGTGAGGCCGTCGAGTACCTCGGGGAGTGGGACTACCCGCTCAACAAGGTGCTGCACAGGGCGTTCCAGCTGTACATGTCCCGGCGCTGACGGGCCGGGTCCGGGTCAGGCGGCCGGCTTCTCCCAGACCGAGACGTGCCGGCGGCTCTCGTGCGTGAAGGGAGTCCCGTCCCAGTCCTCCCACCGGTCGCGCAGGCGCAGTCCGGCGAGCCGCGCCATCAGGTCGAGTTCGGAGGGCCACACGTAGCGGAAGGGGATGGACGCGTGCTCGGCACGGCCGTCGACGACGGTGACGTAGTTCGAACTCATCGCCTGCGTCACGGTGTCGTACGTGTCGAACGCCCACTCCGTGGCGTCGATGCGGAAGGGCACCGCGGTCTGCCCCGGCGGCAGCCGGCGCAGCTCCGGCACGCCCACCTCGACGACGAAGCAGCCGCCGGGTGCGAGATGGCCGGCGGCGTTGCGGAAGCAGGCGACCTGGGCGTCCTGCGTGGTCAGGTTGTTGATGGTGTTGTAGACGAGGTAGACCAGCGTGAACGTGCCCGGCACCCGGGTCGTCGCGAAGTCGCCGATGGTCGACCCGACGGCGTCGCCGCCCGGCTTGGCGTGCAGCCGGGCGGTCATGGCGCGGGACATGTCGATGCCGTGGACCGAGACGCCCCGGCGGGCCAGCGGCAGGGCGATCCTGCCGGTGCCGATGCCCAGTTCGAGCGCCCGTCCCTCCCCCGCCAGTCCGGCCAGCAGGTCGACCGCGGGGGTTACCGCGTCCGGCCCGAACATGTCCGCCGACGACTCGTCGTATCGCGCGGCGACGCTTTCCCCGAAGTACCCGTCCTCGTCCGGCATGCCGGGACGGTACCTCCCCTCAGGCCGCGGGCGCCTGGGATTTTCCGCCGCGTGCCAGGACGGCGTAGAGCAGGGCGGCGACGGCCATGCCGGCGGGGAGGGACAGGTCGATGCCGCCGAGGGCTCGGGCGATCGGGCCGGTGTAGAGGGTGTTGACGCACAGGGCGGACACGGCGACGCCGCCCGCGAGCGCCAGGGCGCCGGCCGGGTTGACTCCGGCGGTGTACCAGAAGGGGCCGCCGGCCGACTCGTCCATGAGCGCGGGCCCGTCGTAGCGGTTGCGGCGCAGCAGGATGTCGGTGGCGTAGACGGCCATGGCGGGGCCGAGGAGGACGACGGTGAGCTGGAGGACGTTGCTCACGGTGTCGAGGAAGTCGGAGGCGAGGAGGCCGTAGAGGGTGAGGGCGACGGCGGCCGTGCCGTCGGCGAGGACGCTGCGGGTGCGGGGGATGCGCAGGCCGACGGCCTGGAGGGCGAGGCCCGCGCTGTAGGCGGTCAGGGCGTTGATGGCGATGGTGCCGAGGACGAGGGCGAGCAGGAAGACCGGTTCGAACCAGCCCGGCAGGATGGTGCTGAGTCCGGCCTGCGGGTCGGTCATGTCGACGGCGGTCGCGGCGAAGGCGCCGAGCGAGCAGACGGCGACGCTGGGCAGGATGCCGCCGAGGGCGGTCCAGCCGATGATGGCCCTGGCGGACGTCGTCCGGGGCAGGTAGCGGGAGAAGTCGGCGCTGGTGGTGTACGAGAGCGGCCCGGCCCCGACGAGGGTGACTCCGGCGACCAGCACGGCCCACAGGTTCATGCCGGTGAGCGGCTCGGCCGGTACGTAGGAGAAGTCGGTCTCGCCGAACACGTAGAACGCGACGACGGTGAACGCGGCGGTGAGCGCCAGGGTGATCGGGAGGTACAGCTTCATGATCATGGCGTGGCCGTAGACGCCGATGGCCAGGGTGAGCACGGCGATGACCACGACGACGGCGATCTTGACGCCGGTGCCGGCGGTGAGGCCGGTCTTCTCCACGAGGGCGAAGGCGGCGGTCGCGGCGGCGGCCAGGTTGAGGGCGAAGTAGCAGACGGAGATCAGCCAGCCGACGATCGCGTTGTTCACGCGGTTGCCGCGCACCCCGTACATCGCCCGGGTGATCACTTCGCTCGGTGCGCCGGCGGCCGGGCCGGATATCGACAGCAGTCCGGTGCAGAGCCAGAACAGGTTGCCCACCACGATGACCGCGAGGGCCTGCCACAGGGTCAGGCCCATGAGGATCAGCGCGCCGCCGATCACGAGGCTCAGATAGTTGACGTTCGCCGCCGCCCAGACGGAGAACAACTGCCGTGGATTCCCGTGGCGTTCGCTGTCGGGGATGTGGTCGATGCCGTGCGCCTCGACGCGGCCGGCCCGCTCCGGCTCGGGCGCCCCCGCCTTCCGGGGCGGGGCGGGGGTGCCGGACTGCGGGTCGGGAATCGTGGACGCCATAGGGCTCCTCCGGGTGCTGGTACCCACCTGCTTGCTTGTTGGTCGCACACTCAATAACATCGATTCCATGCCGTCAAGCGTCCAGAACAAGCGAATCCGCAAATCTCCTGCCGCCAGACGTGCGGAAATCGTTGCCGCAGCCTCCGACGTCGCCCTGACCGAAGGGCTTGAGTGCATCACCCTGCGGCGGATCGCCGAGGAGCTCGACGTCCGTCCGGGACTCATCAGCCACTACTTCCCGGCTGTGGAGGAACTGGTGGCCGAGGCCTACGGCGACGCCGTCGCCGGCGAGCTCGACGAACTCCTCCCGGTCGACCGGGAGGGCACCACGCCGACGCGGCATCTGGCGCGCTTCTTCGCCCTGACGAGCGGCGAGGCGTTCGACGACATCAGCCGCCTCTGGCTCAACGCCCGCCACCTCAGCCGCTACCGGCCCGCGCTGCGGGCCCGGGTCGCCGTCCAGGAGGCGGCCTGGCGGGACCGGCTCGAAGCCCTCGTCCGCGACGGTGTCGAACTGGGCGAGTTCCGCACCGAGGACCCGATGGTGGCCGCCGTCCAGATCCTGGTCGTCCTCGACGGCCTCGGCATGCTCGTCAACAGCGTCGACACCGACAACGACCCGCCCGCGGTGCTGCGCCTGCCCGTCACCACGGCGGAGCGCGAACTCGGCCTGCCGATCGGCACGCTGGCACCCGTCGACACCAACTGACCCGCCCTCAAGGAGCCTTCGTGCGCACCTCTCTCATCCTGCTCTCGGCCCGTCTGCTGGACCCGGTGACCGGCGGGTTCCTGCCGCACACCGCGCTGGCCGTCGCCGGCGGGCGCATCACCGCGCTCGGTGACGACCGGGAGATCCGCGCCCTCGCGGACGCCTCGACCACGGTGATCGACTGCAAGGGCGCCGTGGTGACACCCGGTCTGGTCGACGGCCACATCCACCCCGTCTCGGGCGCCGAGCTGACCCACGGCCTCGATCTGTCCGGCTGTACCGGCCTGGAGCAGGTGCGCGAGGCGCTGGCCGGTGCGGTGCGGGACCTCGCCCCCGGTGCGTGGCTCCAGGGCTGGGGACTCGACCCCAACGTCTTCGGGGAACGCCCGGTCGACGTGGCGCCCTTCGACGCCGTGCTCGACGGTGTGCCCGCGTTCCTGCTGCTGTTCGACGCGCACTCGGCGCTGGCCAGCCGGCGCGCGCTGGAGCTCGCCGGGGTGACCGGGCCGCGCACCTTCGCGCAGGCCACCGCCGAGGTGGTGTGCGACGCGGACGGCACGCCCACCGGGCTGCTGCTGGAGGACGCCGCGTGCGAGCTCGTGGAGCGGGTGCTGCCGCAGCCCACGCGCGAGGAGCGGCGCGACCGGCTCGCCGCGGCGCTGCGCGCCATGGCCGCGAGCGGCCTGACCGGCGGCCATGTCATGGACGCCAACGGCGACAGCCTCGCCTTCTTCGCCGAGCTGGACGCGGCCGGGCGGCTGCCGGTGCGGCTGCGGGTGGCGCCCTGGTGCCAGCCCGGCACCGACGCGGAGGGCGTGCGTGCGCTGATCGAGGGGCAGGGCGCGGGCGGCTGGCTGTGGCGGACCGCGGGCGTCAAGATCTTCATGGACGGGACCGTGGACAACGGCACCGCCTGGCTGGAGCAGCCGGACTGCCACGGCGAGTCCCGGCACGCGTTCTGGCCGGACCCGGAGGAGTACACCCGGGTCGTCGGGGAGCTGCACCGGGCCGAGGTGCCGACGGCCACCCACGCCATCGGTGACGCGGCGGTACGGCATGTCCTCGACGCCGTCGAGAAGGCCCGGGCGGGCGGCGGGCGCGAGGTGCGGCACCGGGTCGAGCACATCGAGACCGTGCCCGACGACACCGTGCGCCGCTTCGCCGAGCTGGGCGTGGTCGCCTCGATGCAGCCCACGCACTGCTGCGACTTCACCCGGGCCGACCACACCGACAACTGGTCGCGCCGCTTGGGCGAGGAGCGTGCCTCGCGGGCGTGGCGCTGCCGCGATCTGCACGACGCCGGTGCCGTCGTCGTCCTCGGCTCCGACTGGCCCATCGCCCCCTATCCGCCGCTGGGCGTGATGGCGGGCGCGCGTCACCGCCGGCCCACCCGTGACCTCGGCCGGGACCCGCACGGTCCGGAGCAGGCGCTCACGGCGCTGGAGGCACTGCGGGGCCTCACCGTCAATGCGGCCTACGCGGCCGGCGAGGAGCACGAGTCCGGCCGGATCGCCCTCGGTCACCGCGCCGACCTCACGGTCCTGGCCGCCGATCCGCTGAGCGTCGCGGCCACCGAGCTGGCCGATGTGCCGGTGCTGCTGACCGTGCTGGACGGTGAGCCGACCCATCGGGCCGCCGGTCTGTGACACCGGCGGAGGGTTGGGCCCCGGCCCGCTGCGGGCAGGGGCCTGGTGTCCGGGTGGGGTGAGCGGGAGGTGGGCGGGTGTCTCGGCTGCTGGTGGTGCAGAACGGCCGGCGCGGCGGGCCGGGGCGGTTCGGTGACTGGCTGACCGCACAGGGGCTGACGCTGGACGTGGTGCACGCGTACGCCGGGGCGCCGCTCCCCCGGCGCCCCGACCACGCGGGCGTCATGGTCCTGGGCGGCGGCTACCTGCCCGACGACGACCTGCGAGCGCCCTGGCTGGCGGCCACCCGCGCACTGGTCGCCGGGGCACTGGAGCGGGGTACGCCCGTGTTCGGGATCTGCCTCGGCGGGCAGCTGCTCGCGCACGTCGCGGGCGGCACGGTGCGGGGGCGGCACGGCGAGCCGGAGTTCGGCAGCACGCCGCTAAGCCTGCGCCCCGAGGCCGGGGCAGATCCCCTGTTCCAGGGGCTGCCGGGCCGGGTGAGCGCCGTCGAGCACCATGTGGACGCCGTGACGGCGCTGCCGCCGGGGGCGTCCTGGCTGATGGAGAGCGAACGGTGCCCTTACCAGGCGTTCCGGGTCGGCGACCGGGCGTGGGGCGTGCAGTTCCATCCGGAGGCGGACGCGGACCGGGTGCGGTCGTGGGACCCGGAACGGATCCGGTCCCTGGGCCTGGACCCGGCGGAGCTGTGCCGCCGGGCGGAACACGACGATCCGGCGGCCGCGGCGGTGTGGCACGAGGTCGCCCGGCGCTTCGCGGGGATCGTCGGAGGGTGAGGGGACCCGGCGATTCGCGGGGGTCGTCGGGGAGTGAGGGGGCCCGGCGCTTCGCGGGGGTCGTCGGAGGGTGAGGGGCCCCGGGGACAGGCGCCGGTCAGGGGCTCGCGGGGCCGGCCCCTGTGCGACAGGCTCGGGGTCAGTCTCACGTGCTGCCGGCGACAGGCGCTCGGCGTCATGTGCTTGCCGGGCTGCTCCCCGCGGCCGG
>NZ_WWHX01000069.1 GCF_009862125.1 Streptomyces sp. SID5910 | reverse complement strand
GGGCGGCACGGGTGGGCGCAGCGGCACCCCGTCAGCGCCGGGCCGCGAAACCCACCGCCGCCCAGCCCCCACCCCGCTCACTGACAGGGCGACGCCGCGTAGAACGCATGCGCCGCCCGCAGCACCAGATCGTCCCGATGCCGCGCAGCCACCAACTGGAGCCCGACGGGCAACCCGCCCCCGTCCCACCCCACCGGCACCGTCCCCGCCGGCTGCTGCGTCAGATTGAACGGATACGTGAACGGCGTCCACCCCGTCCACCGCCGCTGCCCCGACCCCACCGGCACCTCCACCCCCGCCTCGAACGCCGTCACCGGCAGCGTCGGCGTCACCAGCAGGTCGTACGCCTCATGGAAGCGCCCCATCCGCCGCCCCAACTCCATCCGCACATCCACCGCGGCCAGATAATCCAGCGCCGAGTACCGCGCCCCCACCCCCACGACCTCCCGCAGCCCCGGATCCAGCACCTCCCGCTGCGCCGCCCGCAACCCCTGTACGACCCGCGCCGCCCCGCTGAACCACAGGGTGTGGAAGGCGTCCACCGGATCCGCGAAGTCCGGGTCGGCCTCCGTGACGTACGCGCCCAGCTCCGCCAGCCGCTGCACCGCCCGCCGTACCGCCGTCGCCACCGCCGGACGCACCGCCACCTGCCCGCCGAGCGAGGGCGAGTACGCCACCCGCAGCCCCCGCACCCCGCCCGACAGGGCCACGGAGTACGAGCCGGGCGCCGGGCCCAGCGCCGACCAGTCGCGGGCGTCGGGCGTGCCGATCACGTCCAGCATCAGCGCCGCGTCCGCCGCGTCCCGGGTCATCGGGCCGACGTGCGCCAGCGTGCCGAAGGCGCTCGCCGGGTACAGCGGCACCCGCCCGTACGTCGGTTTCAGGCCGAAGATCCCGCAGAAGGACGCCGGGATGCGCACGCTGCCGCCGCCGTCCGTGCCGAGCGCCAGCGGCCCCGCGCCCAGCGCCACGGCCGCCGCCGCGCCCCCGCTGGAGCCGCCCGCGGTGCGGGACGGGTCGTGCGGGTTGCGGGTGACGCCGCTGAGCGGAGAGTCGGTCACGCCCTTCCAGCCGTACTCGGGCGTCGTCGTCTTGCCGACGAACACCGCGCCGTGCTCACGCAGCCGGGCCACCGACGGCGCGTCCTCCTCCCAGGGGCCGTCCGGGGAGACGGCCAGGGAGCCGCGCAGGGTCGGGTGGCCGCGCATCAGCAGGATGTCCTTGACGGTGACCGGTACTCCGTCCAGCCGCCCGCCCGGCTCCCCGCGCCGCCACCGCTCCTCCGACCGCCGCGCCTGCTCCAGCGCCTTCTCGCCGGTCAGCCGGACGAACGCGTTGACCTCCGGCTGGATCCGCTCGGCCCGCTCCAGCACCGCCCGTGTGACCTCCACGGGACTGAACTCGCCCTTGCGGTACCCGTCGACGAGCTGCACGGCGGTCAGCTCGGTGAGGTCGGTCATGCACCCTCCCGTTTCAGTGTCCGGGCACGTATCCGCGCTTCTTGTCGACCACGTTCGGCAGCGGCTCGCCCGCCGCCCACCGCTCGAACAACTCCACGAACTGCACACCGAGTTCGTCCCGCCAGCCGACCGTGTCGCCGCTCATGTGCGGGGAGACGATCAGCCCGGGCACCTCCCACAACGGGCTGTCGGGGCCGAGGGGTTCGTGCTCGAAGACGTCCAGCGCGGCGCCCGCGATCCACCGCTCGGACAGGGCCTTCGCGAGGTCGGTCTCGACGACCAGCTGTCCGCGTCCGACGTTGACGAAGCGGGCGGAGGGCTGCATCACGCCGAAGCGGCGGGCGTCGAACATGCCGCGCGTGTCGTCGGTGAGCGGCGCCGCGGCCACCACCCAGTCGGCGCGGGCCAGCAGCCGGTCCAGGTCCTCCGGTCCGTGCACCCCCGGCCGCGCGGCCCGGCCGGCCAGCGCCGTGGTGACGCCGAGGGCCTTCAGCGTGCCGGCGATCGCCCGCCCGATCGGCCCGGAGCCGACCACGCAGGCACGCGTTCCGGCCACCCGCAGCGACTCGCGGTGCCGCCAGGTCCGCTCCCGCTGGAGCTCCAGCGTGCGGGGCAGGTCCTTGGCCATCGCCAGCACCAGGGCGGCGACGTACTCGGCGATGGGCCGGTCGAAGACGCCGCGCGCGTTGGTCACCACCGTGTCGGAGTCCGCCAGCTCGGGGCACATCAGATGGTCGACGCCCGCGCTCGCCGTGTGCACCCAGCGCGGGCGCGGTCCGCCGCCCGGCCAGGCCCGGCGCACGGCGCGCGACCGGAAGTCCCACACGAGCAGCACGTCGGCGTCCGGCAGCCGCTCGGCGAGAGTCGACTCGTCCGCGTGCACGATCCGGACCCGGCCGGTCAGCCGGCCCAGCCGGGGCGGGGGTTCGGCGTCCAGGACGAGGAGGGTGGGCAGGGTCATCGGCGGCGTGCCTCCGGGGACGGGGGAGGGGCGGCGGTCGGTCCGGCGACGGGGAGTTAACCGGCTGTTGACCAGCTGGTGACGCGGGCGGATTGACCACGCTCGCACCGGAACCTACCTTCGTCAACACGGCCGTGCGTACGGTGCGTTGTCCACCCCTTCCTCAGCGTGAGGCCGGTGCGTGCCATGGACATCTCCTTTCTCGGCGGACCAGCTCCGCAACGCGGCGTCGGCGTGGTCGCCCCGTTCGACTTCGCACTCGACCGCGAGCTGTGGCGGTGGGTGCCCGACGAGGTCTCCCTGCACATGACGCGTACCCCTTACGTGCCCGTCGAGGTGAGCCTGGACCTCGCCCGGATGGTCAGCGAGCACGAGACGCTCGGCGAGGCCGTGCGCACCCTCAACGCCATCGCCCCCGAGGTCGTCGCCTACGCCTGCACGTCCGGCAGCTTCGTCGGCGGCGTCGCCGGCGAGCGCGCGATGTGCGAGGCGATGACCTGGGCGGGCGCGGTCCCGTCCGTCACCACCTCGGGCGCCCTGCTGGACGCGCTGACCGAGCTGGGCGCACACCGGGTCGCGCTGGTGACGCCGTACACCGTGTCGGTGACCCGGGCACTGGAGGAGTACGTCGCCGAGGGCGGCGTCACCGTCACCGGCTGCGCGTTCATGGGGCTGACCCGGCACATCTGGAAGGTCCCCTACCGCGAGGTGGCCGAGATGGCACGCCGGGCCGTGCCCCACCCGGGGGCGGCCGACGCGCTGTTCATCTCCTGCACCAACCTGCCCACCTACGACGTCATCCCGCAGCTGGAGGCCGAGCTGCGGATGCCGGTGATCTCGGCCAACCAAGTGACGATGTGGGCGGCGCTGCGCCGACTGGGTACCCGTGCCGTGGGGCCGTACCAGGCGCTGACCGACCCGGCGGCGCGGACCGGCCCCGCGGTGCCGGGGCCGGCCGGCCCCGTACTGCCAGAGACGCCGGACGTCCCTGGCACGGAACAGCAGCAGGAAGGGTGGACATGACAGCACTGGGATTCCTGTACCCGGGCCACTCCGGCGAGGACGACTACCCACGCATCGAGCAGCTCCTGGGCAGCGACATCCGAGTGGACCTGGTGCACACCGACATCGGCGAGGACGCGCACCGCGTCGACGCGCTGCGCGAGATGGGCTCGCCGCGGCGGCTGGAGGCGGGCACGGCGGAACTGCGCCTGGCCGGCGCGGACGCCGTGGTGTGGGCCTGCACCAGCGGCAGCTTCGTGCACGGCTGGGACGGCGCCCAGGACCAGGTGCGCTCCCTGGCCCGGACGGCGGGCCTGCCCGCCTCCTCGACCTCCTTCGCCTTCGTGCACGCGGCGAAGGAACTCGGGGTGCGCCGGGTCGCGGTCGGCGCGACGTACCCGGACGACGTGGCGGAGCTCTTCGCGGACTTCCTGCGCGCCGGCGGCGTGGAGGCCGTCTCGGTGGTCGGCTCCGGCATCATCACCGCCGCGGAGGTCGGCACCTGGACCGAGACCGAGGTGCTGGCGCTGGCCCGCTCCGCCGACCGCCCGGACGCGGAGGCGGTGCTCCTGCCGGACACGGCCCTGCACACGGCGGCGCACATCCCGGTCCTGGAGAAGGAGCTGGGCAAGCCGGTCCTCACCGCCAACCAGGTCACCGTCTGGGAGGGGCTGCGGCTGGCCGACCGGCGGGTCAACGCCCCGGAGCTGGGGGCGCTGTTCACGCGGGAGCCGGTGGTCCAGGTGTGAGACAGGGGCCTTCTCCGTGGTGCTTTCCGTGGCCGGCACGGAGGCGTGGCCGGTCCGGGCGCGACAGGCTGTGAACACAGCGGTCGGGCCGGACACCGGACACCGGCCGATCGTGCACACGACCACGACGACCACGGGAGTGACCATGACCGCCACCGGCAACGGCACGTACGAGGGTTTCACGGCCGACGAGCGCGCCGCGATGAAGGAGCACGCCCAGGAGCAGAAGAAGGCGGCGCGGCGCGGCTCGAAGGCGGACAAGGCGGCGGAGGCCGAGCGGGACCTGCTCGCGAAGATCGCCGAGATGCAGGACTCCGACCGGATCATGGCCGAGCGCGTCCACGCCGTCGTCACGGCCACGGCCCCCGGTCTCGCGCCGAAGCTCTGGTACGGGATGCCGGCCTACGCGCTGGACGGCAAGGTCCTCTGCTTCTTCCAGAGCGCGGCGAAGTTCAAGGCCCGCTACGCGACGCTCGGCTTCAACGACCCGGCCCGGCTGGACGACGGCACGATGTGGCCGACCGCCTTCGCCCTGACCGAGGTCACGCCCGAGGTGGAGACGCGCATCGCGGCGCTGGTGAAGCAGGCGGTGAGCTAGGCGTGAGGCCCAGGTCCTTGAGCGCGGCCTCGCCGGTGGTGGCGTGGTCGCCGCCGGCGAGGAGCAGGGTGCGCGCCGACTGGTAGGGGCAGCCGGCCGCGTCGAAGGCCGCCGCGGCGGCGAGCTGCCCCGGCAGGTCACCGTCGAGCAGGGCCCGTGCGCGCTCCACCTGGGCGGTGGCGACCGGGTTCCCGGCGACCGTCTTCCGCGCGGCCTCGACCCGGGCCCGGGCCTCCGGGTGCCCGGCGAGCACCGACGCCTCCGCCCGGAGAGCCACGTACCAGTGCAGCCAGATCCAGCACACCCACTTCCACACCTCTTCGGGGTCCGGGGCGAGCCGTTCCAGCGCGGCCACGGGGTCCCCGTGGTGGAGCAGGACCATGGCGTCGAGGACCGCGCCGTAGCCGAGGCGGTGCTGCTCGGGTGCCGTGTCCGCCCGGTCGACGACCGCCAGCCACGCCGCCCGCCGGTCGTGCTCGCCGCGCAGGCCGTGCACCATGGCGACCGACGCGGCGGCGGCGCCCAGGGACAGCGACGGGCGGCGGCCACTGTGCTCCCACGCGTCGAGGAACCGCGTACTGCGGGCGAGCACCTCGTCGCCGTGCCCGGCGAACGCGTCCGCGGTCAGCAGCCACGCCGTGGCGTGATGGCCGGCCTCGGCGAGCAGCGGGTGGCCGGCGAGCTGTCCGCCCCACCGCCGGGCATCCGCCAGCGCCCCCACGCCGAGGGCGTTGCCGGCGGCCATGGCGAGGGCGTCCATCGACTCGTGGGTACGGGCCGGGGTGGGCGCGAGTGGGGCCAGGACGCCGACCCGGCGCCGGGCGGCCGCCGCGCCGGCGAAGGCGTCACCGGCCCAGCTCCGGGCGCCGGACAGCGCGTCGAGGGCGGCGGA
>NZ_WWHX01000675.1 GCF_009862125.1 Streptomyces sp. SID5910 | reverse complement strand
GGCCTCGTCCTCAAACGCCGGACGGGCTGGAGTGCACCGGTCCGGCGTTGGACGGTGACGGGCGCGTGTGAAGGTTCAGCCGGCGACCGAGACCGACGGTTCGCCGGAGGTGACGCCGTCCTGCTCCATCTGCTCGGCCAGCTTCATGGCCTCCTCGATGAGGGTCTCCACGATCTTGGACTCGGGGACGGTCTTGATGACCTCGCCCTTGACGAAGATCTGGCCCTTGCCGTTGCCGGAGGCGACGCCGAGGTCGGCCTCGCGGGCCTCGCCGGGGCCGTTGACGACGCAGCCCATGACGGCGACGCGCAGCGGGACGTCCATGCCGGTCAGGCCGGCGGTGACCTCCTCGGCCAGCTTGTAGACGTCGACCTGGGCGCGGCCGCAGGACGGGCAGGAGACGATCTCCAGGCCGCGCTGGCGCAGGTTCAGCGACTCCAGGATCTGGATGCCGACCTTGATCTCCTCGACCGGCGGGGCGGAGAGGGAGACGCGGATGGTGTCGCCGATGCCCTGGGAGAGCAGGGCGCCGAAGGCGACGGCCGACTTGATGGTGCCCTGGAAGGCGGGGCCGGCCTCGGTGACGCCGAGGTGGAGGGGGTAGTCGCACTGGGCGGCGAGCTGGCGGTAGGCCTCGACCATGACGACGGGGTCGTTGTGCTTGACGGAGATCTTGATGTCGCGGAAGTCGTGCTCCTCGAAGAGGGACGCCTCCCAGAGGGCGGACTCGGCGAGCGCCTCGGGGGTGGCCTTGCCGTACTTCTGGAGCAGGCGCCGGTCCAGCGAGCCCGCGTTCACGCCGATGCGGATCGGGGTGCCGTGGTCCTTCGCCGCCTGGGCGATCTCCTTGACCTTGTCGTCGAACTGCTTGATGTTGCCCGGGTTGACCCGGACCGCGGCGCAGCCCGCCTCGATGGCGGCGAAGACGTACTTGGGCTGGAAGTGGATGTCGGCGATCACCGGGATCTGCGACTTCTTCGCGATCACCGGGAGGGCGTCGGCGTCGTCCTGGGTGGGGCACGCCACCCGCACGATCTGGCAGCCGGAGGCCGTCAGCTCGGCGATCTGCTGGAGGGTCGCGCCGATGTCGGACGTGCGGGTCGTGGTCATGGACTGCACCGACACGGGGGCGTCGCCGCCGACCGCCACGGTGCCGACCTGGATCTGCCGGCTCTTCCGGCGCGTGGCGAGCGTGGTCGGAACGGACGGCATGCCGAGAGAAATCGCAGTCATCTGCTGTGCAACCCCAAGTCTTGGATCAAGATCCGGCCCCGGTCAGCGGCGGGCTCCGGCCCCTCGAGATTACGGCACGGACCTGAACCCCCGGCACACAGCGTACGGCGAATCCACCCGATGGCGGCCATCTGCCCCGCGAGATGCGTGGAGCCCGATCCGGAGGGACAGGCTCCCCGGATCGGGCTCTCGACGGCCGTGCGGGGCGTCAGCTGATGCGGACCGGGTTGACGACGTCCGCCACCAGGACGAGCAGGGTGAAGCAGACGAACACGCCCGCCACCACGTACGCCACGGGCATGAGCTTGGCCACGTCGAAGGGGCCCGGGTCGGGCCGGCGCAGCAGCCTGGCGAAGCTCCGGCGCAGCGACTCCCACAGCGCGCCCGCGATGTGGCCGCCGTCGAGCGGCAGCAGCGGGAGCATGTTGAAGAGGAACAGGGAGAGGTTGAAGCCGGCCACCAGCATGACGAACATGGCGAGCTGCTGGGTGGGCGGTATGTCCAGCGTGGCGATCTCGCCGCCGACCCGGGCGGCGCCGACGACGCCCATCGGGGAGTCGGCCTCGCGGGGTCCGTCGCCGAAGGCGGCGTCCCACAGTGCGGGGATCTTGCCGGGCAGGGCGGCGAGGGAGTCGACGGCGTCGCCGATGCGGTCGCCCATCCAGGTCACGGACTGGCCGAAGTCCTGTTTCACCACGCCGGTGGCGGCGCTGAAGCCGAGGAAGCCGGCGGTGACGTACTCGCCCTGGACGATCTGTCCGTGGGAGTCCTTCTTGGCGACCTTGTTGCTGGCGATCTGGGCGTGGAGCGTGACCTCCTGGCCGCCGCGCTCGACGACGATCGGCACCTCCTGGCCGGGGGTGGCGCGGATCAGGTCGGAGAGCCTGTCCCAGTCGTCGGTGCGGACGCCGTCGAAGGAGACGATCTTGTCGCCCGCCTTCAGGCCGGCCGCCGCGGCCGGGGAGGCCGGGTCGGACTCGGCGCAGTCGTCGCGGTTCTCGCTCTGGGAGATGACGCACTTCGAGACGGAGCTGACGGTGGTGGTCTGCTGCGAGATGCCGAAGCCCATCAGGACCGTGAGGAAGAGCACCACGGCGAGGATGAGGTTCATGAAGGGGCCCGCGAACATCACGATGACCCGTTTCCACGGCTTGCGCGTGTAGAACAGGCGCTTGTCGTCACCGGGCTGGAGCTCCTCGAAGGCCGCCGAGCGGGCGTCCTCGATCATGCCGCGCCAGGGCGAGGTGGAGCGGGCCTCCATGCGGCCGTCGGGGCCGGGCGGGAACATGCCGATCATGCGGATGTAGCCGCCGAACGGGATGGCCTTGACCCCGTACTCGGTGTCGCCCTTCTTCTTGGAGAAGATCGTCGGTCCGAAGCCCACCATGTACTGCGGCACGCGGATGCCGAACATCTTGGCCGTGGAGAGGTGGCCCAGTTCGTGCCAGGCGATGGAGAAGAGCAGGCCGACGGCGAAGAGGACTATGCCGAGGATGAACATCAGGGTCGTCATGCACGGGCCTCCGCCGTCTGTGCCGCCAGTTCCCGGGCCCGGGCGCGGGCCCAGGTCTCCGCTTCGAGGACGTCCGCGACGGTGAGGGAAGTTCCCGTACGGGGGGTGCCGTGTTCCTCGACCACCCGCGTGACGGTCTCCATGATCCCGAGAAACGGCAGTGCGCCGGAGCGGAACGCCTCGACGCACTCCTCATTGGCGGCATTGAACACCGCCGGGGCCGTGCCCGCGAGCTGTCCGACGTGCCGGGCCAGGTTCACGGAGGGGAAGGCCTCGTTGTCGAGCGGGAAGAACTCCCAGGTCGAGGCCTTGCTCCAGTCGAAGGCGGGGGCGGCGTCGGGGACGCGCTCGGGCCAGCCGAGGCCTACGGCGATGGGCCCGCCCATGTCGGGGGGCGTCGCGTGGGCCAGTGTGGATCCGTCCGTGTACTCGACCATCGAGTGAACATACGACTGCGGGTGCACGACCACCTCGATGCGGTCGAAGGGGATGTCGTAGAGGAGGTGGGCCTCGATCACCTCCAGGCCCTTGTTGACGAGGGTGGCGGAGTTGATGGTGATCACCGGGCCCATGGCCCAGGTGGGGTGGGCGAGGGCGTCCTCGACGGTGACGGCGGCCAGCTGTTCCCGCGTACGTCCGCGGAAGGGGCCGCCGGAGGCGGTGACGACCAGCTTGCGCACGTCGGCGCGGGTGCCGGCGGCGAGGGCCTGGAAGAGGGCGGCGTGCTCGGAGTCGACCGGGATGATCTGGCCCGGCTTGGCGAGCGCCTTGACCAGCGGCCCGCCGACGATGAGCGACTCCTTGTTGGCGAGCGCGAGGGTGCGGCCCGCCTCCAGGGCGGCCAGGGTCGGGGCGAGGCCGATGGAGCCGGTGATGCCGTTGAGGACGGTGTGGCAGTCGGAGGCGGCGACCTGCGTGGCGGCGTCCGGTCCGGCGAGGATCTCGGGAAGCGGCTCCCCGGTGCCGTACTGGGCGCCGAGCGCCTCACGCAGTGCCGGTACGACGTCCTCGCGGGCGACGGCGACGGTCCGTGCCTTCAGCCGGTACGCCTGCTCGGCGAGGAGGGCGACCCGGCCGCCGTTGGCGGACAGGGCGGTGACCCGGAAGCGGTCCGGGTTGCGCAGCACGAGGTCGATGGCCTGGGTCCCGATCGACCCGGTGGACCCGAGGATCACCACGTCCTTCGGGCCGTCGCCCGCCACCGGGTCGTAGACGAGGTGCGGGTCGGCGAGTGGGGCTGGACTGTCGCTCATCCCCCCATTGTGGCCGCAACGCGCCTCCGCGAGGACAGCGCGTCCCTCGGGCGGGTGTCGCCGGCCGGTGGGGGCGGCCGCGCGGCCGGGGCCTGTCGTCGCCGTCCGGCGGGGCGGCGGCGACAGGCCCGGGTGTCCGGCGGGCGGGTCAGGGGATGGGGCGGTGGACGTTCTGCCTGGTGCTCGGGCCGGGGGTCGTGTCCTGGATCCAGGGGCCCTGGCCCGACGGGTCGACGACGCCCTGCTCCAGCCATTCGTAGGCGCCGCCCAGGACGCCCTTGACGACCTTGCGGTCGAGGTCGTCGGTGTTGGTCCACAGGCGGCCGAAGAGTTCCTCGACGCGGACGCGGGACTGGTGGCAGAAGGCGTCGGCGAGCTGGTAGGCCTCGCGGCCGTGGTCGCCGTTCGCGCGCAGGTGCTCGGCGCGGACGCAGGCGGCGCTCATGGCGAACAGTTCGGCGCCGATGTCGACGACGCGGCCCAGGAAGCCCTGCTTGGTCTCCATCCGGCCCTGCCAGCGGGACATGGCGTAGAAGGTGGAGCGGGCGAGCTTGCGGGCGGTGCGTTCCACGTAGCGCAGATGGCCGGAGAGGTCGCGGTGGCCGGAGGGGTGGAAGCCGGTGTACGAGCGCGGCAGGTGGCCGGGTCCCGCGACGAGCTTCGGCAGCCACTTGGCGTAGAAGACGCCCGCCTGTGCGCCCGCCTTCGCCTTGTCGGACAGGGACTTGTCGGGGTCGATCAGGTCGCCGGCGACCGAGAGGTGGGCGTCGACGGCCTCGCGGGCGATCAGCAGGTGCATGATCTCCGTGGAGCCCTCGAAGATGCGGTTGATGCGCAGGTCGCGCAGGAGCTGCTCGGCGGGTACGGCGCGCTCGCCGCGGGCTTCGAGGGAGGCCGCGGTCTCGAAGCCCCGTCCGCCGCGGATCTGGACCAGCTCGTCGGCCATCAGGCAGGCCATCTCGGAGCCGTAGAGCTTGGCGAGGGCGGCCTCGATGCGGATGTCGTTGCGGTCCTCGTCGGCCATCTGGGAGGCGAGGTCCACGACGGCTTCCAGGGCGAAGGTGGTCGCCGCGATGAAGGAGATCTTGGCGCCGACCGCCTCGTGCAGGGCGACGGGCTTGCCCCACTGCTCGCGCGCCGCCGACCACTCGCGGGCGATCTTCAGGCACCACTTGCCGGCGCCGACGCACATGGCGGGCAGCGAGAGGCGGCCTGTGTTCAGGGTGGTCAGGGCGATCTTGAGGCCGGCGCCCTCGGCGCCGATGCGGTTGGCGGCGGGGACGCGGACCTGGTGGAAGCGGGTGACGCCGTTCTCCAGGCCGCGCAGGCCCATGAAGGCGTTGCGGTTCTCGACGGTGATGCCCTCGGAGGCGGCCTCCACGACGAAGGCGGTGATGCCGCCCTTGTGGCCCTCGGACTTCGGCACGCGGGCCATCACGACGAGCAGGTCGGCGACGACGCCGTTGGTCGTCCACAGTTTCACGCCGTCGAGGACGTAGTCGTCGCCGTCGGGGACGGCGGTGGTCGCCAGGCGCGCCGGGTCCGAGCCGACGTCCGGCTCGGTGAGCAGGAACGCCGAGATGTCGGTGCGGGCGCAGCGCGGCAGGAACGTGTCCTTCTGCTCCTGGGTGCCGAACATCTTCAGCGGCTGCGGCACGCCGATCGACTGGTGGGCGGAGAGCAGCGCGCCGATCGCGGGGTTCGCGGAGCCGACCAGGGAGAGGGCCTTGTTGTAGTAGACCTGGGTGAGTCCGAGGCCGCCGTACTTGGTGTCGATCTTCATGCCGAGGGCGCCGAGCTCCTTCAGCCCCGTGATCACCTCGTCGGGGATCCGCGCGTCGCGTTCGATGACGGATCCGTCGATCTTCGTCTCGCAGAAGTCGCGGAGCTTGGCGAGGAACTCCTCGCCG
>NZ_WWHX01000674.1 GCF_009862125.1 Streptomyces sp. SID5910 | reverse complement strand
TCCTTGCCGACCTTGTCCATGGCCTCGGCGATGAGCTCGCCGATCTGGGTGTCGGCGGCGGAGATGGAGGCCGTGGAAGCGATCTGCTCCTTGGTCTCGACATCCTTGGCCTGCTCGAGCAGGGCGGCGGAGACGGCCTCGACGGCCTTCTCGATACCGCGCTTGAGGGCCATCGGGTTGGCACCGGCGGCCACGTTGCGCAGACCCTCGCGCACCAGGGCCTGGGCCAGGACGGTCGCCGTGGTCGTACCGTCACCGGCGACGTCGTCCGTCTTCTTGGCGACTTCCTTGACCAGCTCGGCGCCGATCTTCTCGTACGGGTCCTCGAGCTCGATCTCCTTGGCGATGGAGACACCGTCGTTGGTGATCGTGGGCGCGCCCCACTTCTTCTCGAGGACGACGTTGCGGCCCTTGGGGCCGAGCGTCACCTTGACGGCGTCCGCGAGCTGGTTCATGCCGCGCTCGAGGCCGCGCCGCGCCTCCTCGTCGAACGCGATGATCTTGGCCATGTGAAGTGGTCCCTCCAGGACTGGGGGTGATTCCTTCGGACCGCGCCCGCGCCCGCGACGGACGGCTCGCCGGCCTCGTGGTTCCTTCCCCACCCGGCCTGCGGGCCTCACCGACCCGGTCCTTCGTTGTCACTCTCACCTTCAGAGTGCTAACGCCAATGATTAGCACTCGCCCCCATCGAGTGCAAGCGCCTTCGGGGATCGGCGCCCCGGCTCAGCCACCCGCGAACAGGCCGAAGGGCCCGTACCCCAGGGGGTACGGGCCCTTCGGAGAAGACCGTTGGCTTGCGGTGGCCGCACGTCTCAGGCGCTGAGGCGAACCATGTCGGCCTGCGGGCCCTTCTGACCCTGCGAGATCTCGAACTCGACCCGCTGGCCTTCTTCGAGGGTGCGGTAGCCGTCCATCTGAATCGCGCTGTAGTGGACGAAAACATCCGCACCACCGTCGACCGCGATGAAGCCGTACCCCTTCTCCGCGTTGAACCACTTGACGGTGCCCTGAGCCATGCCTAACTCCCCTATTACTGGCCCTTGCACAGATCCGCACTTCGCGGACCCGGGTCAGACCTCGCCCCCCAATGGCTGGGGGCGTGCGCCGGAACGCGTCGACCGCGGCTGAATGTATCTGTCCAACTGCCGTCTGCAACAGGTCAATCGGACGAGAAATCTGGACGTAGCCGGTCCGGAATGTAGCGAGAATTCGCCTGAATTCGGGTCAAGTCGGGCTACACAAAGTTCACAAAAGCCGCGAAATACGCCCACAGTTTGGCTATTTCTTGTCGGGCGAGCGGGAGCGTGTTCCCCAACTCTACCGCGCTCAATCCAATGGAATTGCCCCCTCCGCTTCTATTGCGGAAGGGGCAATACGCACTACCGGGAGTAGGCGGCTCCGGTCAGCCGCCGGCGACGGCCGGGATGATGGACACGCCGGCCCCGTCCGGGGTGGCCGTCTCAAGGCCCTGCTCGAAGCGGACGTCGTCGTCGTTGACGTAGACGTTGACGAAGCGGCGCAGCTTGCCCTGGTCGTCCAGGACGCGGGCGGCGATGCCGGTGTGGTTCTTCTCCAGGTCCGAGATGACCTCGGAGAGAGTCGCCCCCTCGGCGGCGACCTCGGCCTGCCCGCCGGTGTAGGTGCGCAGAATGGTGGGGATGCGAACGGTCACGCTCATGCGAGGCCAGCCTCTCGGAAGGAGTCCAGGTTGGGGCGGATCGTCGCGGTGAGGCCGGTGCCGGCCACCGCGTCGAGGGTCTTGAGGCCGTCGCCGGTGTTCAGGACGACCGTCGTGAGCGACGGGTCCAGGACGCCGTTCTCGATCAGCTTCTTCGTGACGCCCACCGTCACACCGCCCGCGGTCTCCGCGAAGATGCCCTCCGTGCGGGCGAGCAGCTTGATCGCATCGACGACCTGCTCGTCGGTCACGTCCTCCACCGCGCCGCCGGTGCGGCGGGCGATGTCCAGGACGTAGGGGCCGTCGGCCGGGTTGCCGATGGCCAGCGACTTGGCGATGGTGTTCGGCTTCTGCGGGCGGACCACGTCGTGGCCGGCCTTGAACGCGGTGGACACCGGCGAGCAGCCCTCGGCCTGCGCGCCGAAGATCTTGTACGGCTTGTCCTCGACCAGGCCGAGCGCGATCAGCTCCTTGAGCCCCTTGTCGATCTTCGTCAGCTGGGAGCCGGACGCGATCGGCACGACGAGCTGGTCGGGGAGCTGCCAGCCGAGCTGCTCGCAGATCTCGTACGCGAGGGTCTTGGAGCCCTCGGCGTAGTACGGCCGCAGGTTGACGTTGACGAAGCCCCAGCCCTCGCCGGCCGGGTCGCCGATCAGCTCGGAGCAGAAGCGGTTCACGTCGTCGTAGTTGCCCTCGATGCCGACCAGCTCACCGCCGTAGACGGCGGCCATGACGACCTTGCCCTGCTCCAGGTCGTGCGGGATGAACACGCAGGAGCGGAAGCCGGCCCGCGCGGCGGCGGCGCCGACGGCACCGGCGAGGTTGCCGGTGGAGGAGCAGGACAGGGTGGTGAAGCCGAAGGCTCGGGCGGCCTCCAGGGCCTGGGCGACGACGCGGTCCTTGAAGGAGTGCGTCGGGTTGCCGGAGTCGTCCTTGACGTACAGACCGCCGGTGACGCCGAGCTCGCGCGCCAGGTTGTCGGCCTTGACCAGCTTGGTCCAGCCCGGGTTGATGTTCGGCTTGGTCGCGACGTCGGCCGGGACCGGCAGCAGGGGCGCGTAGCGCCAGATGTTCGCGGGGCCCGCTTCGATGCGCTTGCGCAGCTCCTCGGTGTCGTGCGCCGAGAAGTCGTAGGCGATCTCCAGCGGGCCGAAACACTCCTCGCAGGCGAAGACCGGGCCGAGGGGCACGCGGTGGCCGCATTCGCGGCAGGAGAGCGCCGCTGCGGGACCCAGGTCCACGGTGGAGGGGGAAGCGGTGGTGTCGGTTGCGACAGTCTGCACAGCCATGTGAGGCGAGGCCCTTTCTCCTCATCTTCCTCACGACGCATCTCGCCGTGAGACGGATTTGGCACCTTCCCTAGCCGGGAGCCTCGCGCTGCGATCGATGGTGATCGGCGATCTACGAGAACCGACTGGAGGGTTGCCGGGGCTTCATCGGGCCGTATCCCTCTGCCCCTCTGGATGAGCGGTATGTGGTTGTTTGGCACTGGTTCACACGGTGACCCCGGCATGCGCCGGTCCTCCGCGTTGTTCAAGACTGTAACCGAAGGCCAGGACGGTTGAGATAGTCGTCCGTACCGCGAGATGGATCACAAAGGAGCCCACCGACCGTGCTGGAAGAAGTCGAACGCTGGCTCGGCGCACGCACCTGGTCCGTGGCCGACCGCCCGCTCGACCGGATCATGGCCGCCAAGCGCGCCACGGGCCAGTCGGTCAGCGTGGTGCTGCCCGCGCTCGACGAGGAGGCGACCGTCGGCGACATCGTCACGGTGATCCGCCGCGAGCTGATGCGCCGGGTGCCGCTCGTCGACGAGCTCGTGGTCGTGGACTCCGGGTCGACGGACCGCACGGCGGAGGTGGCCGCGGCGGCGGGGGCGCGTGTCGTCCACCGCGACGCGATCCTCCCCCGCATACCCGCCGTGCCGGGCAAGGGCGAGGTGCTGTGGCGCTCGCTGCTGGTCACCGGCGGGGACGTCGTCTGCTTCGTCGACGCCGATCTGCGCGAGTTCTCCGCCGACTTCGTCTCCGGCATCGTGGGCCCGCTGCTCACCGACCCGGAGGTCCACCTCGTCAAGGCGATGTACGACCGCCCGCTCGACGCCGCCCCGGGCGAGGGCGGCCGGGTCACCGAGCTGATGGCCCGACCGCTGCTCAACCTGCACTGGCCGCGGCTGGCGGGCTTCGTCCAGCCGCTCGGCGGCGAGTACGCGGCCCGCCGCTCGCTGCTGGAACGGCTGCCCTTCCCCGTCGGCTACGGCGTCGAGCTGGGCATGCTGGTCGACTCCCTGCACCTGGTGGGCCTGGACGCGCTGGCCCAGGTCGACGTCGGGGTGCGCCGGCACCGGCACCAGGACGGCCGGGCGCTGGGCCGCATGTCCGCCGCGATCTACCGCACCGCCCAGCTCCGGCTCGCCCGCGGCCATCTGCTGCGGCCCGCCCTCACCCAGTTCGAGCGGGGCGCCGACGGCTTCGAGCCCCGCACCTACGCCGTCGACACCGAGGAGCGGCCCCCGATGACGGAGATCGCGGAGTACGCGTCCCGCCGGGTGGCGTGATCCGCGCCGTCCCCGCCGAGGTGGCGCAGGGACACGTTTGAGGAATTCGGGCCCGGGCTAGGTTGAGGCGTATGGCTTCAAGCTTCGGTGCTGCTCAGGTGCTGGTCGCCTCCAATCGGGGGCCCGTCTCGTACGAGGTGCGGGAGGACGGTTCGCTGCACGCCAAACGGGGCGGTGGCGGACTGGTCTCCGGACTGTCGGCCATCGGGTCGGACGCGGACGCGTTGTGGGTCTGCTCCGCGCTGAGCGACGGCGACCGCGAGGCGGTGCGGCGCGGGGTCGGCGAGGACGGCGTGCGGATGCTGGACGTGCCGGCCGACGTGCACGCGGACGCGTACAACGGGATCGCCAACTCGGTGCTGTGGTTCGTGCACCACATGCTGTACCAGACCCCTCTGGAGCCCGTCTTCGACGCCGAGTTCCGGCGGCAGTGGGCGTCCTACGAGGCGTACAACCGGGCCTTCGCCGAGGCGCTGGCCGAGGAGGCCGCCGAGGGCGCGGCCGTGATCGTGCAGGACTACCACCTGGTGCTGGTCCCGGGGATGCTGCGGGAGCTGCGCCCGGACCTGCGCATCGGCCACTTCTCGCACACGCCGTGGGCGCCGGTCGACTACTTCCGGATGCTGCCGGACGACATCGCCGAGCAGGTGCTGCGCGGGATGCTGGGCGCCGACCGGCTCGGGTTCCTCACCCGGCGCTGGGCCGACGCGTTCACCGCGTGCTGCGACGCGCTGGTGGGCGGGCTCGACGGCACGGAGATCGGCGTGCACGGGCTGGGCGCGGACGCGGACTTCCTGCGGAAGCGGTCGCACGAGGCCGACGTGGACGAGCGGATGGCGGCGCTGCGTCAGGAGATCGGCGAGGGGCGCCGGACGATCGTCCGGGTGGACCGCACCGAGCTGTCCAAGAACATCGTGCGGGGCCTGCTGGCCTACCGGCAGCTGCTCACCGACCGGCCCGAGTGGCGGGAGCGGGTCGTGCACGTCGCGTTCGCCTACCCGTCGCGGCAGGACCTCGCCGTGTACCGGGACTACACGGCCGAGGTGCAGCGGGTCGCCGAGGAGATCAACGCGGAGTTCGGGACGCCCGGGTGGACGCCGGTCGTGCTGCACGTCGAGGACGACTTCGCACGGTCGCTGGCGGCGTACCGGCTGGCGGACGTGGCGCTGGTCAACCCCATCCGGGACGGCATGAACCTGGTGGCGAAGGAGGTGCCGGTCGTCTCCGACGAGGGGTGCGTGCTGGTGCTGTCCCGGGAGGCGGGCGCGTACGAGGAGCTGGGCGACGAGGCGCTGGTGGTGAACCCGTACGACGTCTCCGGGACTGCGGAGGCGCTGCACGAGGCGCTGTCCGTGCCGGCGGGCGAGCGGGCCGAGCGGTCGAAGCGGCTGTCCGCCGCCGCCACCGCGTTGCCGCCGGCCCGGTGGTTCCTGGATCAGCTGGCGGCACTGCGGGGCTGACGCCGGCCGGGGGTCACTGCCCCTGGACGGGCGGGCAGTAACCGGTCTTGTCGCCGATCGAGTTGATCTCGGCGTTGGACCGGGGGTCGCCCGCGTAGTTCACCTGGTCGGTGCACTTCTCGCCGTCCTGCACGGGGGTGCCGCCCGGCTGCGGCTCGGGGCAGGTGCCGGTCTTGTCGCCGATCGAGTTGATCTCGGCGTTGGACCGGGGGTC
>NZ_WWHX01000673.1 GCF_009862125.1 Streptomyces sp. SID5910 | reverse complement strand
CCGTCGCCGAGCGGCCGGAACACCCGCGCCGGGACCCGCGGATCACCGGCCTCGGCCAGCAGCGCGGCCAGCGGCGGCCGGACCGTGCCCTCCCCGGCGCCGGGCAGCAGTGCCTCGTACACCTGGACGGCGGCGTCGAGATCGCTGCGGTCGCCCAGCAGCAGATGCCGGTCCAGGAGCAGCCGGGCCAGGAACTCGGCACACCGGTCCGCCAGGGCGGAGCGCTCCGCGCCGGTGGCCTCCAGTGCCGTACGGGCCTGCCGGACCAGGGCGACGGCGGTGGTCAGGTCGTGCTCGTCGCGTTCCCGCAGCCACTGGTGGTAGTGCAGCAGGGCACGCGCTGCGGCCTGCACCGGACCGTCGGCCGGGGAGTCGCCGCCGAGCAGTTCGGCGACCCGCCCGGTCGGCAGGGCGAACGGGTCGGGGGAGCCGTCGCCGAGGAGGACGGCCGCCGCGAGATCGAGCGCCGGCGGGGGCTCGACGGCCCACTCCCCGACGGGCCCTACGGCGGCACGGGGGACGGCGGCCTCGGTGCGCGTGATCTCCGTCCACGTCCACGCGGGCCCCTTCCCGGCGGCACCGATGCGTGCCGAACCGGGGTGCGCGGTGCCCTGCCCGGCGGGGCCGGACCGGTCGCGAGCCGGCCGGACCGGCTCCGTGCCGGTGGCCGGTCGGGTCCCACCGTTCCCAGGGAAACCCTCGAAGAGCCTGCGGACCAGCTCCCGGGCGTCGCCCGCCGCCTCCGCCAGCAGCGCGCCGTTCAGCGGGCCGCGCATCGGCGACCCGTGCGGCAGCAGGTCGAGGGCATGCCGCAGGTCGCGCCAGGTCGCCGCCCGCTCCTCCGGACCGACCGGCCCCGCCTGCGCGGCACGCAGCCCGAGCGCGCCGGCGAAGGCCAGCATCACCGCCCGCAGGGCCTGCGCTTCCGGCTCGACCCGGACGGCGGCCGAGCGCAGCCGGCGTGCCCAGTCCAGGGACTCGGCGGCGGGCGGCAGTTCGCCGGGGGAGCGCAGGACGTCGACCATCATGCCGACGAGCACGTACACCGGCTCCTTCTCCAGCGTCTCCGGGTCCAGCATCGACGCGAGCAACTGGAGGTCGTCCTCGACCTGCGCGAAGCCGCTCACGTCCGGGAGCACGGGACCGCCGGGCTCGTCGCGCGCCAGGGTGAACGGCTCGGTGTACCAGACCTGGTACAGCAGACTGCCGAGGAACGCCCCGTGCAGCTCGTCGTCGCGCAGCGCGCTGCGCGCGGGCAGCCGTTCCATGGCCACCCGCAGATACCGCAGCGCCTCCCGCAGCAGCGGGCGCCGCGGCTCGGGCAGCCGGCAGGCGAAGTCCAGCATCAGCGCCGAGCCCAGGAGGGCGCAGGCGCCCAGCCGCAGTTCGTCGTCGTGCGGGTAGAGGCCGGCGCCGGTCCGCAGCAGGTCGATGGCCTCCCGCAGGTCGGCCACCGCCTTCGGCGCGATGCGTTCGACGGCCAGTGCCGGATCGGTGCGGCCGGTGGCGACGGCGACGTTGCTCAGCGCGTAGGAATGCTGCCGGGCCCGGTCGATCGCCCGCTCGGTGAGGGTGGTCCCCGCCTTGAGGACCATCTCGGCCCGGTCCGTGTCGTCGGGGCCGATCACGGCGGTCAGCTGCCGGACGCGGGCGACGAGCCGGTCGATGCCGTCGTCGTCGAGCACCCGCTCGGACAGGTCCAGCCATCGCAGGTTGACGATCGTGGTCAGGCAGGCGAGGAACTCCTCGCTCGGCGACCCCGGTTCCGTGCCGGCCGCGGCCGCGGGGTCGGCGGCGGCGCCCCAGCGGCCGGACAGCACCTCCTCGACCAGGGTGACCGCCTCGGCCCGGTCCTCGGCCGGCAGAGGATCCCCGGGGCGCTGCGCGGCGCGGTTCTCCTCGGACCGCTCGGCGAGCACCAGGCCCAGCCGTCGCCGTGTGTCGAGGGCGGCCTCCCGGCCCAGCGCGGGATGGGCGAGCGTCCCGCGGAACCACTCGACGGCGGTGCCGTGGGCGTACGCGGAGGAGGAGAGGATGATCATGAAGTCGCAGATCTCGCAGCCGAGTTCCGCGGCGTCGGCACCGTCGGGACCGTCGTCGGCGATGTGCGGGCGCAGCACCTCCAGCAGACCGGCGACCTCGGTCTCCAGGCCGGCCGGGTCCGGTCCGGTGCCGTTCTCGACCCGGTCGCTCAGCTCCAGGTAGGACAGGAGGGCCAGGTCGAAGGCGACGGCCGGCTCCAGCGCGGGGTCGAGGTCGTCCGCGTCCAGCGCCGTGCGCAGCAGGCCGACGGCGGCCCGCCGGTCCGCCAGCCGCTCGGGGGTGGCGTGCTCCGGTCCACGGCAGCGGCCGGACAGGACCAGGCCCAGGACGGCCCGGCAGCGGGTGGGTTCGGGGGCCAGGCGGCTGTCCGGTCCCTCCAGCACGGAGCCGAGGAGTTCGACGGCCCGGTCGGCGTCGGCCGCCCGCGCCTCGCGGGACTCACCCTCGTAGGAGCGGGCGGCGAGGTCGAAGGCCAGGTCGCAGACGACGGTGACGAGGTCGGCCCGGATCGCCTCCCCCGCGGACCCGGGGCCGGCGTCGGGTACGGCCTCGGCCTCGGCGGCGGTCAGCGCACGCAGCGCGTCGAGCCGCTCGATCACGGCGTCGAGGCTCCGCGGCCCCTGTTCGCACGCGTGCCGCAGCCGCGCCGCCCACACGCCGGTCTCCAGCAGGGACGCCCGTTCGCGGGCGTCGGCCGTGGACGCGAGCAGCGCCGTCAGCCGCCGCTCCGCCTCGTCCAGCTCGGCCGGGACCGGGCCGGGTGCCTCCCCGGCGGCCCGCAGGGCCTCCTCGGCCCGTTCGAGCAGTCCGGTGCAGCGCAGGGCCTCGATGTCGCGGCTCGTCCCGGCGATCTTTCCGACCTCGTTCAGAGCATGGACGTATTCCTGGGAACGATCTTTGAAACCCTTGTCGTCTGCGCGCACGAAAGCCCCCTGGCCGTGTCGCGGAAATGGGCCGGGCCGAACTTCTCGCTCCCGTACCGGAATTGCCGGACCGGATCGTAACTCACTAGCGTACGCTCGCATCCGGATCGCGGGAGGGGCGTATGGAAGAGTACGAACAAGAACTCATCGCGGAACTGGTGGCGGAACCGCAGACCTTACGAGAAAAGCTTCGTCCGGAAGACCTGGAGAAACTCGACGTCCTGCTCGACCTGCTCGCCGAGGGCGGCGACGAACACCGGGCCAGGGGGATCACCCAGCTCGTCGCCGACCATCTGCGCCGGGCCCTGCCCGACGACGGGCGCTCGGCGGCCGAACGCCGCTTCACGGTACTCGCCGACCGGCCGCCGCACGAGGCGCTGCTGGCCCACTTCACCTTCGCCGGGACCGGCGCGGACGCGGGACCGGAGGCGGGCCTGCTCCCGGCCCGCGACCGCATCCTGGAGGAGCCCGCGCTCACCGCCGACGAGCTGCGGGACGTCTTCGGCGTCGAACCGGCGGAGCCCGAACTGATCAGGCTCCGCCCGCGCGAGGGCGTGGAGGTGCTGCCCGCCTTCCAGTTCGACGAGGAGGGGCGGCCGCGCCCGCTGGTGCTCACCGTCAACGGACTCCTCGGCGCGGCCGGCGATCCCTGGGGCGTGGCCGACTGGTGGCTCGGACCCAACCTGTGGCTGGACGCCGTCCCGGCCACGCTGCTCGGCGCCGGCCTGGACGAACAACTACTGGCCGCGGCGCGCGCGGTGGGGGAGGACGACTGACATGGCTCGTGGCGCGAGACTGCCGGAGAAGGGCGCGGCGAGGCCGCGTGCGATCACCTGGCGGGCGGGCAAGGAGCTGTACCGGGTGCACTCGCACGGCCGTGCCGCCGACTGCTTCAACATGACCGAGCAGGACCACCACTTCGGCGGCGGCCGCTTCGACAGCACCGCCAACGACGCCTACTCGTACCTGTACGCGGCGCCCAAGGAGGTCACCGCGCTGGTCGAACGGCTGGTGCGCGGCCTGCGCTTCGACGCCCTGGGCAGCCCGCGGTTCCTGCCCCACGAGGAGGTGGCCGGCAAACGGCTCTCCCGGATCAGGCTCGCCAGGGACGTCAGGCTCGTCTCCCTGCGCAGCATCACCGACCTCAACGCGGTGCAGCAGAGCGACGGCTGGCTGGTCCGCTCCGACGCCACGGAGTACGCCTTCACCCGCCGCTGGGGGCACTGGCTGCGGGCCGAGGCGGACTGGGCGGACGGGTTCGTGTGGCGCTCCCGGCTGGACGAGCCGAACGAGTCCCTGGTGCTGTTCGGCGACAGCGAGGACAGCGACCTCGTCGAGGCCACCGGAGAGCCGCCGCTGCTCCTTGACACCCCGGACGGCCTGCGCCGGCTGCGCCGCATGCTGACGAAGTACCGCGTGGAGATCGGACCGGCGGGAAATGCGGCGTCCTGGTCCTGAAACCGCCGGGCCCTGGTCATTTCCCGGGCGTTTTCCGGTCGCGTTCAGGTAATTCGGCGAGGGAGAGGCGGCCGCGTTCTTTTCGCGACTGCTTCTCCCGCCCTTTTCGGTGACACTCCGGGGCTGCTTTTCCTCCCGGGGGTGTTCAGTCGGCGACCACGACGCCGAGTGCCCCGCTCCAGACCGTCGGCGGGCATCGCCGGGCCAGCCGGTCGGCGCCCACCTGACGACACCCGCCTGACGAGGCCCGACGGCGCGTTCGGTGAACTCGCAACGGAATCAGGCCAGTTGTGGCCGAGGAGTGGTGTGTAGGGCCGGTTCGGCGCCGGGGTGGGCTGTACGATCATCACCGCACAAAGCACCCCGACCCCGACAGCACCGACGCGCCGTGGTGCTGCGCGGCGGCCACCACAGAGCGGAGAGAACGTGAACATCGCCTTCGTCACGGTCACCATCATCGGCGCGGTATTCAACGGGGCCGCCGCCGTCACCTACCTGATCGGCCACGAGTACCCCAAGACCCAGGCGGACATGAAGGGTATCCCCCGGAAGTACGTACCGGTCCTGGGGTCCCTGCTGGCGGCGGGCACCGTGGGGCTGCTGGCCGGGCTCGCCGTGCCGGTGCTGGGGACGCTCGCCGCCTGCGGGCTCATCCTGTACTTCATCGGCGCGATCATCGCCCACCTGCGGGTCGGCTCCCGCGACATCGTGGGCGGGATCGTCTTCCTGATCACCGCCGTGGCCGTCCTCACCCTGGGCCTGCTCGACCACGGCGCCTGGTGATCCCCGGGGCCTACAGACCGGCCTCCAGACGGCGGGACAGCTCGACCCGGCGGGTCTTCAGCGTGGCGGTGCGCGGCAGTTCGGCCAGCGGGATCTGCACCGGGTCAGCCAGCTGCGGGTACGCGGCCGTGGCTCCGCGCCAGCGGTCCGGGTCCAGGGGCTCGTCGCCGTGGGTGCAGACCACCGGGACCGCGCTGGAGCCGGGGCCCGGCACCACGACGACCTCGGCGAGCTCCGCCAGCTCGTCCAGCAGGGCGTCCTCGATCTCCAGGTTGCTGCCCACCCCGGGGATCGTGTCGAACTCGCGGTCGAGCATGTGCAGGCAGCCGAACGAGGTGCGGTAGCCGACGTCCCCGGTGCGCCACCAGCCGTCGTGCACATTGGCGTCGTAGCGCTCCTGCTCGCCGTGGTACGTCTTCGCCAGCCCGTCCCAGCGGACCTCGATGAAACCGGGGTTCTCCTGCGAGGGGCGCCGGCCGTCCCGGCTCACCAGCCGCACCCGGGCGCTGCCCGGCAGGGGGTAGCCCACGCAGCGGCCGTCCATCTTGTGCGCGAACCGGCGGTAGTACGGCCGGCCCGCCGCCGGACCGACCTCGCTCTGCCCGTAGATCTGGAAGAACTGCGCCCGCTGGTCGGAGGCGTGCAGCAGCCGGCGCACCGTTCTCGGGTGGATCGCGTCGAAGGTGCTGCTGAAGTACTTCACCGACGCGAACGGGCGGCGCGCGTCGTCGGCCAGCTCCTCCCACACCAGGAAGGAGTTGGGCAGCGCCTCGATCAGCCAGGGGCGGCGCTCGGCGAAGAACGAGGCGATCGCGTCCGGGCTGCCGTCCTTCACCAGCAGCGCCGGCATCCCCTGGAGCAGGCACAGCGACATCGCCGCGAACGTCCGGGAGTGACCGAAGGGGATGTGGATCGCGACCGTCCCCCGCTTCCTCATCAGCCCCAGCAGGAACAGCTGCGGGCGCAGCCGGGAGCGCATCGTCCGCGGCGTGTGCACGACCAGCTTGGGCAGCCCCGTCGTCCCGGAGGTGTGCGTGATCATGGCCGGCTCGTCCAGGCCGCGCAGCACCGGCCGCACCGGCACCGAGCCGTCCAGCCCGGCGAGCGCGACCGCGCCCGGACCGGCGTCGCCCACCCCGATCACCCCCCGGGTCAGCCCGGCCAGGTCCACGCCGTCCTCGGTCAGCGAGCGCAGCTTGGGCCCGTCGGTGACCAGGTGCGGACGCTCCAGCCGGGCCATCAGGGCGGCCAGCGACTCGGAGTCCAGGTGCTGCGAGAGCATGACCGGGACCGCGCCGACCCGCTCCACCGCCGTCGCCAGCAGCCACAGGTCGAAGTTGGGCGCCTTGCAGATCACCACATGACCGCCCCGGCGCACTCCGGCGCCGGCGAGCCGGTTCGCGATGTCCGCGACGTGGTCCGCGAGTTGACGTACCGTCAGGCTGCGGCCTGCCTCCGGCAGCACGTCGAGGTCGTGGTCGAGGACGAGCGGCATGCGGCCCCGGACGCGCGCGGCCAGCTCCGGTACGACCCCGAGGTAGAGGCCGCGCCTGTGTATCGACGTGGCGGCCGGCGCGCGGCGCGGCCGGTGACTCAGCTTGTTCAGCAACGTGCTTCCCATGAGGTCTGTCTCCCTGTGCGTCCTGCTGAGCGGGGGTGAGGGGCCGAGCGGCGGTGCGGGTGGCGTGCGGGCCGGGGCTGGGGCGGCGTCAGCGGTCGCGGTAGGCGACCATGTCGGCCAGTTCCTCCAGGCGCAGACGCCAGTGCCGCGGCAGACCGGCGTCCGCCAGAGCCGTACGGGCGTCGGCGACCAGGGCGTCGATGCGCTCCTCCACCTCCGCGCCCACCCCGGAGGCGAGCAGGGCGGCACGGAGCTCGGCCGGGTCCCAGTCCGCGTGGCGGCTGTCCTCGACCAGCCGGGCGACCCGCGGATCCCTGGCCGCGGCCAGCGCGATCAGCAGGGTCATCTTGTGCTCTTCGAGGTCCAGGCCGGTCGGCTTGCCGGTCACCGTCGCGTCACCGAACGCGTCGAGCAGGTCGTCCCGCAGCTGGAACGCCTCGCCGGCCGCGACCCCGTACGCCTCGAAGACCCCGTGCAGACCGGGGCGTCCGGCGATGGCCGCGCCGAGGGCGAGCGGGCGGTGGATGGTGTAGCGGCCGGACTTGCAGACCGCGACCCAGCGGGCCAGGTCCGGGTCCGGCTCCACCTCGGCGGCCAGGGCGACGTCCAGCTGCTGCCCGATGATCATCTCCGTGACCAGCTCGTGCCACAGCCGCGCCGCCGCGCCGGTCAGCCCGGCCGCGAGCCGGTTCGCGTAGCTGAGCGCCAGGTCACCGGCGAGCAGGGCGACGGCCTCCCCGTACCGGCGGGACTCCCCGGCCCAGGCACGCCGCGCGTGGAGGTCCGTGTACGCGGCGTGGACGGTCGGGGCGCCGCGCCGGGTGGGGGAGTTGTCCATGATGTCGTCGTGGATGAGCGCGAACGCGTGCAGCAACTCCAGCGCCGCCGCCGCGTCCACGACGGCGTCCTCGTCCACGACCGTGTCCTCGTCCGCAGCGGCGCCGCCTGCCGCCAGGAAGCCGGTGACGCAGAACAGAGGACGCAGCCGCTTGCCGCCCGCCGCCACCAGCTCCGCGACGGCCGCCACCGGCACCGCCACCCGCGCGTCCACGGCACTCCAGCGCGCCTCCTCGGCGCTCAGCAGCTCCGCGATCCGCCGGTCGACGCGGTCCAGCAGCTTGCCGCAGGTCTCCTCGTCGGCGTGAGCGTCGGCGCGCTTCGGCGGCGCGCCCGCACCGTCTGACGTCCCCGCCTCCTCCAGCTCCGGCGGCAGCCGGAACGCCACGTTCTCGGTGGCCGTCACCTCCGTCTCGACGTCCCCGAAGCCCAGGTCCGCCAGCCGGCGCAGTGCCCGTTCCACCAGCGCCTCGGGCGCGCTGGCACCCGCCGTGAGGCCCACGGTGCCCACGCCCTCCAGCCAGGCGGCGTCGATCAGATCCGGGTCGGGCACCAGCCGGGCGTCGGCGCCCGCGGCCCGGGCGACCTCCACCAGCCGCACCGAGTTGCTGGAGTTGGCCGAGCCGACGACCAGGACCAGGTCGCTGCGGCCCGCGATGGCCTTCACCGCTTTCTGCCGGTTCTGGCTGGCGTAGCAGATGTCGGCACTGCCGGGACCGGTCAGCCCCGGGATCCGCTCCTCCAGGACGGCCACGATCTCGGCGGTGTCGTCCACCGACAGCGTGGTCTGCGTGAGATACGCGGCGCTGGTACCCGGTGCGAGGTCGAGCCGCCCGGCCTCCGCCACGCTGCCGACGACGACGGTGCGCTCCGGGGCCTCCCCGTACGTGCCCTCGATCTCCTCGTGGCCGACGTGCCCGACGAGGATCAGCGTGTCCTTGTCCCGGGCGAACCGGACGACCTCCTGGTGGACCTTGGCCACCAGCGGGCACGTCGCGTCGATCACCGTGAGGCCGCGGTGCCGGGCGTTGTCGCGGACCCGCGGGGACACCCCGTGAGCGGAGAAGACGCACACGGCACCGGCCGGCACCTCCTCCTCCGAGTCGACGAAACGGGCGCCCTTGCCCTCCAGGTCCCGCACGACGTGTTCGTTGTGCACGATCTGCTTGCGCACGTACACGGGGGCGCCGTGCACCTGGAGCGCGCGTTCCACCGTCTCGATGGCCCGGTGCACTCCCGCGCAGGCTCCCCGGGGCTCGGCCAGCAGAACTCGATGCGGGGCGGACGGCATGATTTCCCCCTCGGGATGGATTCTGGAATTCCGTATGGACGCATCCGTCCCGACGGTGATCGACGGGCCGTGAAACGCATCCTCGGCGCCGTCCCTTGCCGGGGAATACGCGGCGGATTGGCCTCCGCTTGGCGGCAAGCAGACGCCAATCCCGGACCCAGTGGGCCCCAAGTCGCCGCTGGCATTCTGACGTCTCCGGTTCCCCGGAATTCCCGTCCTTCCGCCTCCCCATTTCCTCCGAGAGAGCGACATCAGCATGAGCGGTCTCATCGTCCCGCCCGGCCAGGGCCGGAAACTCGTCACGAAAGCGCAGGACGTCACCTTCAAGGTCACGGCCGCGGACGGCTCCTCGTCCTCCGTGTTCGAGGTGGTCGTGCCGCCGGGCTTCGACGTCGGCGCGCACACCCACAGCCACTCCCAGGAGTTCTTCTACGTCCTGGAAGGCGAGTTGGAGCTGTTCGCCTTCGAACCCACCGAGCGGACCCCGGACACCTGGCACGGCTGGGAGTCCCCGGCCGGCGACCGCGCCGCCCGGGCGGTCACCGGAAGCTGCATGTTCGTGCCACCCGGCACCCCGCACGCCTTCCGCAACCCCACGGACACCCCGGCCCGCATGCTCTTCCAGAGCTCGCCCTCACCGGACCACGAGCGCTACTTCGAGGAGATCGTCGAGATCTTCGCCGCCGGCCGGACGGTGGACTCCGAGGCCGTGGAGCGGATGCGCAAGCGCTACGACGTCCAGCAGATCACCCCGCTCCGCTTCACCCCGCCCGCCCCGGCCCCGGCCGGGCGGACCGCGGCATGACCAGTGACGACCCGACAAGAGACCCAGAGCTGAGGGGCGACCTCCGATGACCGTGACGACCACGGACAGCATTCCGCTCGTGCACGCGAGCCTCA
>NZ_WWHX01000672.1 GCF_009862125.1 Streptomyces sp. SID5910 | reverse complement strand
CCGGGCATGCGGACGTCCATGAGGACGACGTCGGGGTGGAGTTCGGCCGTCATGCGGACGGCGTCCGCGCCGTTCACGGCCTCACCCACCACCGCCATGTCGTCCTGGCTCTCCAGGAGCATCCGGAAGCCGAAACGCTGGAGGGGCTGGTCGTCGGCGATGAGGACGGTGGTCACTGCGGGGGTTCCTCCGGTAGGTGCAGGTGAACGCGCCAGCCCCGGTCGGGGCGTGGACGCGGGCCGGCCTCAAGTGTGCCGCCGTACAAGGACGTTCGCTCACGCATGCCCGGCAGACCCCGGCCGTCGGACAGTGCGGGCGTCGGACCGCCACGGCCCGTGTCGGTGACCGTGAGGGTGACGGCGCCGCCGGTCTCGTAGGAGAGGTCGATCCGGGCGGTGGCGTCGGGACCGGCGTGCTTGAGGGTGTTGGTGAGGGCTTCCTGGATGACGCGGTACAGGGTGAGCTGCCGGCCCGGGGGGAGCATGGCGTCGCCGCTGATGGTCGTCTGGACGGGCAGGCCGGCCTTGCGGACGCCGTCGACGAGCCGGTCGAGGTCGGTGAGGGCGGGCTGCGGGGCGAGTTCGGCCTGCTCCTTCTCCTCGTCGCGCAGGACGTCGAGCAGGCGTCGTAGTTCGCCCAGGGCCTGGCGGCTGGTGGTGCCGATGGCGTCGAGGGCCTGGGCGGCGCGTTCCGGGGACTTGGCCGCGGCGTACCGGCCGCCGTCGGCGAGGCCCGTGATGACGGAGAGGTTGTGGCCGATGATGTCGTGCATCTCGCGGGCGATCCGGGCCCGTTCGGCGGCGGCGGCGAGCTGGGCCTGCTGGTCGCGTTCGGTCTCCAGGCGGCGGGCGCGGTCCTCCAGGACCTCGGTGTAGTTGCGCCGGGTGCGGACCGTGACGGCGATGAGGGCCACGATGCCCATGGCCAGCAGCTGCGAGCCGAGTTGCTGGTTCCACGAGCCGACCTCCTCGCCGTACCGGGCCAGCGTCACGCACGTCGGGACCGTCATCAGCGCCGTCGCCCACCACAGGTTGCGCAGGGGCAGGCGCAGGGTGATGTGGAAGAGGAGGACCAGCTGGAGCATGGAGACCTGGAGGGCGGCGCCCGTCCAGGCGTTCACCGCGGCGGTCGGCGCCATGGCGAGGAGGGCGGCGCGGGGGTGGCTGCGGCGCCAGAGCAGGGGGACGGAGAGGCCGAGGCTCAGGGCGAGGACCAGTCCGCCCGGGACGCCGGGATCCTGGGCGACGCTGCGCCAGCCGCCGCCGGCGTAGTCGATCAGGGCGGCCGTCACCCAGAAGCCGGCGAAGTGGAGGTCCCACACGAGGGGCCGGCGGCGGTCGAAGGCACGGACCCGCCGGTTGACGCGCTGCACGTACTCGGTGAGGGGCTCGGCCGCTCGCTCTTCCGCCACGGGCTCCATCCGACCATGCTCGGGCCTGCCGGGGCGGCGGACGTCCGTCCCGGGGCCGTATATGAGATGAGGGGCGTAGTACCGGGGTACTACCGTGGCCCGCATGAACCCCTCGGTCCCCGGTGACTACGTGATCCGGTCCATACGCGCCGACGAGTGGCCCGCCGTGAAGGAGCTGCGGCTGCGCGCACTGCGGGACCCGCTCGCGCATCTGGCCTTTCTGGAGACCCACGACGACGCCCTGACCCGGCCGGACGCCTTCTGGCAGGAGCGGGCGGCCGGAGCCGCCGAGGGCGCGTCCGGGGCGCAGCAGATCGTCGCGGAAGGGCCCGGCGGGCTGTGGCTCGGAACGCTGACGGTGCTGATGGAGGAGGCCGGGACGACGGACTGGGCCGGTCTCCCCGTGGACCGGAGGCAGGGACACGTCGTCGGTGTGTACGTGCGGCCCGAGTGGCGGGGGAGCGGGCTGACCAAGGCGCTGTTCGACGCCGGGCTGGAGTGGGCGTGGGCCGCCGGGGCGGAGCGGGTGCGGCTGATCGTGCACGAGGACAACGGCCGGGCCCGGGCTTCCTACCTCAAGGCCGGGTTCGCGCCGAGCGGGCGGACCGTGCCGCTGGCGGGCCGGCCGGAGGAGACGGAACTGGAGTTCGTCATCGACCGCTGACCCCCTCGTCGCCCACCGCGGGTGGCCGCACCGCGGCTACACCGGCAGCTCGTCGTGCGGCCAGCGGGCGCGGCCCTGTTCGCGGGACCGGAGCAGGGCCAGGGCCGGCATGCCCCGGTCCGCGCCGGTGGCCAGCAGCTCGGGGAGCTGGGGGAGCGGCGCCACGGCGGCGACGTCGTCGAGGACGAGCGTCAGTGGTGGGTCGAGCCGACCGGAGGATGACCGTTCGGCCATGCGCCGGCCGCGCTCGACCACGCTGGAGACGAGCGCCGTCAGCAGCGGCATGGCGCCCGGGCTCGTCCGGGGGTCCTCGATGGATTCCCCCACCACGTAAAGGGTGCCCTGTTCGTGGACGAAAGAATCCAAGGTGAGGGCATCAGTTCGGTTTGGAGTGCACGCCTCCCGGATGTTCACCACGGAGAGCGCGGCCAGGGCACGGGTGGTCAGCTGCTGCGCCATGTCCCGGCGTTCGGGGTGGGCGGTGAGGGCGCCTTCGAGTTCGCCCGCCGCGCCGGGGGCGGCCTTCGGATTGGTGCGCAGGATGCGTACGGCGTCCTGGATCTGGCTGCCCTGGGACCAGCGGTGGACGTGGCGGATGGTGCGGCCGTCGACGGCGGCGGCGTGGAGGTAGCTGCGCAGGAGCGTGGTGGCGGTGTCGCTGACGGCCTGGTCGAGGCGGGCGGTGGGCCGGACCGGGGTGAGGAGCGCGGTGGCCCGGGCGACGGCCGTCGGCTTGTCCTCGCAGCCCGCGGTGGGGGACCAGTGGAGGCGGGCCGGGGTGTCGCACAGGTGGGTGGGGTCGTAGAGGAGGACGGGGCCCAGTTTGGAGCGGGCGTCCTTGGTGTCCTGCCACAGGGCGGGGTTCGACGTGACGACGAGGGCGGGGCCGTCCGCGTCGCCCACGGCCTGCGTCGCGGTGGAGCGGCGGCTCTCCCGGGTGCCCAGCAGGACCGTCTCCCGTCCGCCGCGGGTGCCGACCAGGGGGGAGGCCGTGAGCGTCTGTTCCGTCGCCGTGGAGTCCTGGGGTCCGTCGGACGGTGCGGGTTCCTGGGCGGTTCTCGGGGTCGGCACCTCGTGGCGGGGTGCGGCCGGTTCCGGTTCCTGGGGCGCCTGGTCCGCCGGGGGCGGTGTCCAGGCCGGTTGCGTCCGGGAGGAGGCCGTCGGGGCCGGGGTCTGCGTCGCGACGGGTGGGGGCGGCGGGACCTGCGCGGCCGGTGACTGCGCGGCCCGCCGCTGGAGCCGTACCGCCTTCCAGCGGGCCACCGTGCCCATCACGAACACCGCGAGGACGACGAGCACCATCAGCTGGCCGATGAACAGCCCCCAGAACAGCCCGTACCCGGAGAACCCCGCCGCGGGGGCCTCCGGCCAGGCGCCTGCGATGTCGTGGGGCTCGGCGATCAGATGGCGCATGGCCAGGGGCGTGCCGGCGAAGGTGATGCCGGCGGGCCAGGCGCCGTGCGCGAACAGGCCGGCGAGGCCCGTCGCCGTCCACACCAGCAGGGTCATGCCGAGGAGGAACGCCAGTATGCCGACCAGCAGGCCGTCGGGGATTCCGCCCTGCTGTCCCGGCCGCTGGTCGCGGTCGTCCGGTCTCATGCGTCCCTCCCGCCCCGCCTACGCCACCGTCGATTCGGACGAGTCGCCGATGTGCTGCTCCATGAAGGCCGCCGCCCGCTCCTCCGCCTCCAGCTCTGCGGCGCGCAGGGCGTCGTCGGTGAGGTCGGCGGAGGACTCGGTCATCGCGCGGTCCGTGAAGACCAGGGGGCGTTCGGTCTCGGTGATCAGGTGTTTGACGACCTGGACATTGCCGTTGACGTCCCACACCGCGATACCGGGGGTGAGCGACGGGATGATCTCCACCGCCCATCTGGGCAGGCCGAGCACCCGGCCGGTCGCCCGGGCCTCGTCGGCCTTCTGGGCGTAGATCGTCCGTGTCGACGCCATCTTCAGGATGGCCGCGGCCTCCCGCGCCGCCGCCCCGTCCACGACGTCCGACAGGTGGTGCACCACCGCCACGAACGACAGGCCCAGCCGGCGCCCGAACTTCAGCAGCCGCTGGAACAGCTGCGCCACGAACGGGCTGTTGATGATGTGCCAGGCCTCCTCGACGAGGAAGATGCGCTTCTTCCGGTCGGGCCGGATCCAGGTGTGCTCCAGCCACACGCCCACGATGGCCATGAGGATCGGCATGGCGATGGAGTTGCGGTCGATGTGGGACAGGTCGAAGACGATGAGCGGCGCGTCGAGGTCGATGCCGACGGTCGTCGGGCCGTCGAACATGCCGCGCAGGTCACCGTCGACGAGCCGGTCGAGGACCAGAGCCACGTCCAGGCCCCAGGCCCGCACGTCGTCTATGTCCACGTTCATCGCCTCGGCCGACTCCGGCTCGGGGTGGCGGAGCTGCTCGACGATGTCGGTGAGGACGGGCTGGCGCTCGACGATGGTCTCGTTGACGTAGGCGTGCGCGACCTTGAGGGCGAAGCCGGAGCGCTCGTCCAGGCCGTGGCCCATCGCGACCTCGATGATCGTCCGCAGCAGGGCCAGCTGGCCCGTCGTGGTGATCGCCGGGTCGAGCGGGTTGAGCCGGATGCCGTGGTCCAGGGCGGCCATCGGGTCCAGCCGGATGGGCGTTATGCCCAGCTCCTCGGCGATCAGGTTCCACTCGCCGACGCCGTCCTCGCCCTGGGCGTCCAGGACGACGACCTGGCGGTCCTTGAAGCGGAGCTGGCGCAGGACGTACGTCTTCTCCAGCGCCGACTTGCCGTTGCCGGACTCGCCGAGGACCAGCCAGTGCGGGGCGGGCAGCTGCTGGCCGTACAGCTGGAAGGGGTCGTAGATGTAGCCCTTGCCGGAGTAGACCTCGCGGCCGATGATCACGCCGGAGTCGCCCAGGCCGGGGGCGGCGGTGGGCAGGTAGACGGCCTGCGCCTGGCCCGTGGAGGTGCGGACCGGGAGGCGGGTCGTCTCGACCTTCCCGAACAGGAAGGACGTGAAGGCGTCGGTGAGGACGGACAGCGGATCCCGCATCAGGCTCAGCCCCTACCTTCGGATGCCGGTGGCGAACGGAAGTGTGTTCACGAAGGCGCGGTGGTGCTCACGGTCGCACCACTCC
The DNA here is from genome assembly GCF_009862125.1 of Streptomyces sp. SID5910. GTDB lineage: Bacteria > Actinomycetota > Actinomycetes > Streptomycetales > Streptomycetaceae > Streptomyces. The sequence goes on along the minus strand of NZ_WWHX01000672.1, from coordinate 2,873 downwards.
AGTTTCAGGTACGACTTTCCGGCCGAGGCCCTTATCGTCCGCTTGTCGCGGGCGAGCGCCTCGGGGGAACGGGAGGAGACGGTGATGTAGCCGACCAGGTTGACGCCGGCCGCGCCGCTGGCGAGGTCCTCGCCCCGCTGGTCCAGACGGCTGTGGGCGGCGATGTCGCGCGGGTCGACGGTGCGGTTCATCTTGGCGGCGCGGGAGGCCTCGGCCTCGTCGTTGGTCTTCTCGGTCAGCATGCGCTCGATGGCGACCTCGGTGGGTTCGAGGTCCATCGTGACGGCGACCGTGCGGATGACGTCCGGGGTGTGGACGAGCAGCGGCGCGAGGAAGTTCACGCCGACCGGGGTCATCGGCCACTCCTTCACCCAGGCCGTGGCGTGGCACCAGGGGGCGCGGGTGGAGGACTCGCGGGTCTTGGCCTGGAGGAAGGTGGGCTCCATGGCGTCCAGCTCGGCCGGCCAGGCGTTGCGCTTGGTCATCGCCTGGATGTGGTCGATCGGGTGGTCCGGGTCGTACATGGAGTGGATGAGGGAGGCGAGCCGGCCCTGTCCGAGCGGCTGGCGGACGCGGATGTCGGCCTCCTGGAGGCGCGAGCAGATGTCGGTCAGCTCACGGGCCATGACGACGGCGAGTCCGGCGTCGCGGTCGACCTTGCGGCCGTTCTGCGGCCGGGCCGCGCGGGCCATGGTGTGGGCCTCGGCGGCCAGCTCGCGCGTGAAGTGCATGCAGGCGATGAGATACGCGCGGTGCTGCTCACTGCTGGTGGACACCATGGACTGCAACTGGTCGTACGACTGCTGGAGCCACGGCAGCGCCCTGTCGTCGCCGCGTACGGCGACGTCCTTGGCGTGCGCGTCCGGGTCGGCCGGGAGGGTGCGGGCGAGCATCTGGATGCGGGTGACGAAGCCGTCGCCGTTGGCCACGTGCTTGAGCAGGGTGCCGAAGCGGTCGACCAGCGCCTCCTGGTCCTCGGAGTCGCGCAGGCCCACGCCGGGGCCCTCGATCTCGATCGCGGCGGTCACCGTCTTGCGGTCGGCGTGCAGCAGCACGGCGATCTCGTCCGGCCCGAAGGGGGCGGCCAGCCAGGTGATGCGGCCGATGCCGGGCGGCGGGCCGACCTCGATCTCCCGGCCGTCGAGCCGGGTGCCGGCCTCGACGACGCCGGAACGGTAGGTCGTGCCGTTGCGCAGGGTCCGCTTGTAGCTGCGGTTGATCTCGAACCACTTGTAGAACGTGCGGTGCTTGTACGGCACGTAGACCGCCGCCAGCGCGAGCATCGGGAAGCCCATGAGCAGCACGATGCGCAGGGTCAGGACGGGGACGAGGAGCCCGCACATCATGCCGAGGAACGCGCCCGCGATGATCAGCGCGATCTCGCCGGTCTCGCGGTTGCGTCCGACGATCGCGTTCGGCCGGGCGCGGCCGATCAGATACGTACGGCGGGGCGTGACCGGATGGGACATGTGGGACTCGGCCGTCAACGCCCGTCACCTCCTGAGCTGTTGCTGGTGCCGCTGTTGCGGGTGTTGCTGGCATGGGGCGTGTTCACCGGGCTGCCGGAGCGCGGTGCGGGTGCGGCGGAGGGGACATTTCCGCCGCCGCCGTTCGAGGGGCGCGAGCTGTGCGCGGCGACTCCGCCGGACGCGGGGTTGGAGGCGCGGGACGCGGAGGAGGAGGTGGACTGGCCCCCGCCTCCGCCGTCGCCGTTGTGGCGGGTGCTGTGCGTTCTGATGCCCTGGGCGACGAGGTTGGCCGGGGAGCTGATGACGGCCGCGGCCTTGCCCTCGGCGCCCTGCATGATGCGGTTGTTGCGGGAGCCGGCGATCTCGTCGCCGAAGCCGGGGACGAAGCGGTAGATCATCGCGGACGCGAAGATGGCGAGCAGGATGATCGCGAGGCCGGAGACGACGGCGGAGAAGGCGTCGGGGCCGTCGTCGGCGGAGAGCGCGCCGGCCAGCCCGAGGACGATCACGATGACGGGCTTGACCAGGATCACGGCGATCATGATCCCGGCCCAGCGGCGGACGTGGCCCCACAGGTTCTTGTCGACCAGGCCGGCGTAGACGACGGTGCCGAGGAGGGCGCCGACGTAGAGCAGGGCGGCGCGGATGACGAGCTCCAGCCAGAGGATGCCGGCGGCGAGGATGCTGACGAGGGAGACGACGATCAGCATGATCGGGCCGCCGCCGATGTCCTCGCCCTTCTCCAGGGCGCCGGAGAACGTGCCGAAGAAGGTGTCCGTCTGGTTGCCGGTGGTCTTGGCGAGGACGTCGGTGACGCCGTCGGTGGCGGAGACGACGGTGTAGAGGATCAGCGGCGTGAAGGCCGACGCCAGGACGGTGAGCCAGAGGAACCCGATGGCCTCGGAGAGCGCGGTGGTGAGGGGGACGCCGCGCACGGCGCGCTTCGCTACGGCGAGGAGCCAGAGGAGGAGGGTGAGGATCGTGGACGCGGCGAAGACGACGGCGTACTGCTGGAGGAACTTCGGGTTGGTGAAGTCGACGTTCGCGGTGTCCTGTACGGCGGCACTGAGCTTGTCGATCGTCCAGGACGCGGCGTCGGCGCAGCCCTTGGCGAGGGAGGAGAGGGGGTCGAGGGTGGAGGTGATGCCGGGGGAGCCCCCACCGGTGCCTCCGGCGGACCCGCCGCCGTCACCTCGCTCGCAGTACTTTTTGGCGGGGCCGGCGATGAGCGAGCACGGATCGTCGGACTTCGTCGGTGTCGGAGTGGGCTCGGCGAAGGCGTGCGTGGCCCACAGGACAGCGGCCGCCTGTGCGGCGAGGACCAAACCGGTGAGCTTGAGCGTGCGGTGCTGGCTACCGGGCATAGGTGAAGCCTCCGAATTCCTGGACCGCCTTGCTCATCTA
>NZ_WWHX01000671.1 GCF_009862125.1 Streptomyces sp. SID5910 | reverse complement strand
GGCGGCCACTGGACGTGGTCGCCGGCCCTGTGCAGTGCCTCAGTGAGCCGTGCGGTGTGCGGTCAGTTCGCGTTCACCAGCTCGTGCGCCGGCACGGTCACCGTCCGCTTGCCCGGCTTGCCGCCGAGCACGATCTTCCGGAGCGCGCTGTTGTTGTCGAGGCTGGTCTCCTTCAGCCGCTTCTCCGGGTTGGCCAGCACCTGGATGTAGTAGGTGCCGTTGGGGACCTGAGTGATGTCGAAGGACTGGCCCGGCAGGTCCTGGGTGTAGGTGTCGCCGGAGCCGACGTCCAGCACCTCGCGGACGGAGATCGAGTTCTCCTGGCCGCAGGCGGTGGCCAGGTCGGTGTTGAACGGGTGCCAGTTGGCGTTCTTCACCGTGTAGTCGACCGCGTCGGTGTTGGCCAGGCAGAAGGCCTCCTTGCCGCTGCGGACGGCCTCCTTCTTGTCCGCCTTCAGCAGCCGGTAGCTGGCGAAGTCGGTGAAGTGCCAGTGCACATGGCCCGGACGCGGGTCCCACTCCATGGTGCCGGTCGGGGTGTAGCCGACCTGCTTGCCCTTGGCGTCGTAGAAGTACTGGTAGGCGTCCATCTTGGCCTTGCCGGGCGTACGGAAGCCGTCCACCACCAGCTGCGCCGGGCCGGCGTTCCACACGTTGGCGCTGAAGGCCAGGTAGTCCTTGCCGGGGACGTCCTGCTCACCGTCGCTGATGACGATGCCGTAGGCCGGCAGCGAGCGCAGGTCGGGCTTGGGGACGTCCGGGACGGTGGCCTTGCCGGTGGGCCGCTTCGACAGCGGCTTCAGCGCCGGTGCCTTGCGCGAGCCGTCGGTCTGGCCGCCGGTGTCGCCGATCCGCATCGCGCGTGCGGCCTGCTCCTTCTTCACCGCCCAGGGCAGCGCCGGGGGCGCCGCCTTCAGCGGGCCGTGGCCCACGTTGTACGAGGCGCCCGCGCCGCTCGTCACCGGCGCGGCGGCCTGGGCGGGGGTCGGGGCGTGTCCCGGGCCGTGGCCCGCGTGCCCGGACGGCGCCTGCCCGCCGGCCTCGTGCCCCGAGTGCCCGGCGTGCTCGCCGGTCTCGGCGGACCGTGCGGAGCGGGAGACCGGCGCGGCGGCGCCCTCCTCGTCCTCGTAGCTCCGCTCCTGCACGGTCACCTTCACCGTGGCCGGCTTGTCGGCGATGCCGAACAGGTCGCGGTACTTCTTGGCGACGCCGACCTTGGCGGTGTACGTGCCGGCGGGCAGCTTGACCGCGTCGGTGTAGGAACCGGCGTAGGTGTTGGCGGCCCAGCCCTTCTCGACGCCCCACACCGAGCCGAGGGTGAACGGGTTGGTGGGGCAGCTCTCCGGATACTTGGAGGTGGCCGGCGCGTCGGGGCGCACCCGGCCGCTGGCGTTGTTGGGGCAGAAGTCCTCGGCGCGGGTGAGGACCTTCTTGCCCGCCTTGTCGGTGACCGTGATCTCCGCGAAGCCGGGCAGGCCGGAGAAGTCCTTCACGGTGCCCTTGGGCAGCGCCTTGGTCTTGGCCTTGCCGCCCTCGTACACGGTCTGGGTGACGGTCACCGGGTCCTTGTAGGACTTGCGGGTGACCTTCAGCTCCAGCGGCGTCCCCTCGGCGGTGAGGTAGGTGCCGAGGTCGAGGTAGACGCCCGGGTCCTCCTTCCAGGAGGTGAGCGTGATGGAGTTGGTCGCGGCGATGAGGCTCAGCTTGGGCCCCGTCGCGGCCTTCGCCGGTTCCGACGTGGCGGCCACGAGCCCGGCGGTCACGGCCAAGGCGGCGACGGCCGTGGTGCCGGCGAGCAGCGGACGCCGCAGCCGGGTGGTGCGCGTACTGGTCATCGTTCCCTCGTCCTCCGGTGCTGTGAGAAGGAGACTGAGGGGCGCTTGCTGTGCCCGGGCTGTGAGAGGAGCGGGCCCCGGGGTCGGTTGGCCGCCCGGGGAAAACGACGGGATGTTGGCCGGATTGCTCCGTTGCGGAGGGAATCGGGTCATTCTTACGGGAACGGCCCGTCCGGTGACGGGCCGTCTGGTATTCGGCCGGCGGGCCCCGGCGGGCCCGCCCGGGCGTCACACGGTCCGCGCCGGGACCTCCGGGAGGACCTTCTCGGCGATGGCGAGGAGGGCGCTGTCGTCGGGGAGGGCCCCGGACTCGCTCCACACGGTGATGTCGAAGTAGCCGCCCCGGTCCTTGCCGTCGAAGGCCACGGTCAGCGTCCTGGCCAGGGGGCCCTGCTCGACCGGGCCGCCGGAGGAGCCGCCCCCGAGGTTGATCTCGATCTTCATGGTGTGGTCCGAGGAGAGGACCGCGGGCCGGCCGAGGACCGAGAGGGGCCTGACGTCGGTCTCCTCGCCGAACTTCATGAGCTTCACGTACTGCGCGATCGTCAGGTGGTTGTACGTGGCCGAGACGTTCACGGTGTACGTGTCGAACTCGACCGTGGCCTCCGGCTGGGCGACCTTCTCGTCGGTCAGGGGAGCCGTGCCGTTGGTGCCGGACGCCGTGGTCGCGGTCTCCGCGGGCGTGCCGAGGAGCTGGGCCAGGTCGGAGCGGTTGAGCGCCTCGCACACTTCTTCGCCGGTCACGGGACGGGGCGTCTTCGTGTAGGCGCTCGGCAGTTCCTCGTGCTCGCCGCTCGTACACGAGGCGGGCCCCGACGCGGCGGTGTTGTCGGAGGGCAGCAGTTCCGGGCCCAGCCAGAGGGCGGCCCCGAGTGCCGCGAAGACGGCCACGGCGGCGACGGCCTGGCCCCACACGTTGGGCTCCTTCTCGGGAGCGGCAGGGGCGGGGGCGGGAGCCTGCGCCGCCGCGGTCTGCGGCTGCTGCTGGACCTGCGGCTGCGGTGGTGCGGCGGCGGGCGTCGCCGGCTCGTCCGCGGCGGTCGCCGGGCCCGGATTCCGGCGTGCGCGCAGGGCCTTGACCACCGTGTGGACGCGTACCGCGGTGAACACGAGGAACGCCGCGCCGATCCCGGCGGGCGCCCATGCGCGGTCGTGGACGGCGAGATACATGATGCGCACGCCGAAGACGGACCCGACCACGATGAGCAGGGGCTCCCGGACCCAGAAGGGCAGGAGACGGAGGAGGAAACCGAGCATCCGGTGATCTCACCAGGGCAAGATCGCCCTGGCTGTGGCGGAAGCCACAGTTCCGGGAGCGGAACGCCCACGCATTGGTACCGATCGCATCACGGAACCGCCGGGCGCCCTCACGGGAGCCCGGCGGTGGCGGGACGTCAGCTCTTCGGCATGAGGACGGTGTCGATGATGTACACGTTGGCGTTGGCGGTCTTCACGTTGCCGCAGACGACCTTGGCGGAGTCGTCGACCGTGTAGGCCTGGTCCGAGCCGGAGGTCGTCAGCTTGGACTTCTCCAGCGTCTCGAAGGAGCCGTTCTCCAGGTCGGCGGGCGCGAGCTTCTGGCCGACGACGTGGTAGGTGAGGATCTTGGTGAGCATGGCCTTGTCGTTGAGGACCTTGTCGAGGTCGGCCTTCGGGATCTTGGCGAAGGCGTCGTTGGTCGGCGCGAACACCGTGATGTTCTCGGCGTTGTTGAGCGTGTCGACCAGGCCGGCCTTCTTCACCGCGGTCACCAGCGTGGACAGGGCGGGGTTGTTGGACGCGGCGGTGGCCACCGGGTCCTTGGCCATGCCGTCGAAGGAACCGGCGCCCTCCTTGGGCACCGAGGAACAGGCGGGGCCGAACGGCTCGTCCATCGCGGAGGCGCCGGTGCCGGGGTCGGTCATGCCGTCGTCCGAGGCGGACGCGGACGCCGACGTCCTGCTGTCGGAGCCCGACGCCCCGTCGCTGCTGTCGTCGGAGCAGGCGCTGAGCGCGAGCGGCAGGACGGCGGCGGCGGCCACGGTGACGGCGATACGGCGGACACGGGTGTGCATCATGGTGTTTCTCCTGTTGAACGCGGCGGCTGCTGCCGCCCGGGAAAAGGGAGGGGATGGTCTGTGGGTCACTCGACGGTCACCACGACGGAGTGCCATCCGCTGGCACCGTCGGGGACGGTCCGGGTGCGTTTCTCGGTCTGTGTCTCGCCCGCGCGGTCGGTGGCGCGGACGGTGAGGGTGCGGCCGCCCTTCGCGGCCTGCCAGGCGTAGGACCACTGGCGCCAGGTGTCCCGCGAGTCCTCGGCCGCGAGCACGGCCTCCCGCCAGGGCCCGTCGTCGACGCGGACCTCGACCTTGTCGATGCCGCGGTGCTGGGCCCAGGCGACGCCGGCGACCATCACCGTGCCCGTCTTCGGCCGGGCGAAGGGCTTGGGCGTGTCGATCCGGGACTGCGTCTTGACCGGCGCCTCGCGCGCCCAGTCCCGCTTCACCCAGTACGCGTCGTAGGCGTCGAACGTGGTCAGCTCGATGTCCTCGATCCACTTGCAGGCGGACACGTAGCCGTACAGGCCGGGCACCAGCATGCGGACGGGGAAGCCGTGTTCGAAGGGGAGCGGCCGGCCGTTCATGCCGACGGCGAGCATCGCGTCGCGGCCGTCCATGACGTCCTCGACGGGGCTGCCGATGGTCATGCCGTCCACGGAACGGGCGACCAGCTGGTCGGCGGGGCCGCCCGCCGACGGCGGCCGGACACCGCACTCCTTCAGCAGGTCGTCGAGCCGGGCGCCGATCCAGCGGGCATTGCCGACGTAGGGGCCGCCGACCTCGTTGGAAACGCAGGTCAACGTGATGTCGCGCTCGACGAGTTCGCGTGCGAGGAGGTCGTCGAAGGTCAGGGTCCGCTCGCGGGTGACGCCCTTGCCGTGGATGCGCAGGCGCCAGGACGTGGCGTCGACCTTGGGCACGACGAGGGCGGTGTCGACGCGGTAGAAGTCGCCGGTGGGGGTGATGAACGGGCTGACCCCGGCCACCCTCACCTGAGCCCGCCGGGGCACCGCGGGGGCGCGGGAGCCGGGCGGCGGGAGGTCGATGTTCTTGCGGGAGGCGGCGGCCTCCCGGCCGTCGGCGCCGGTCAGGACCCGGCCCAGTACGCCGGTTCCGGCGGAGGCCGCGGCGGCCGCGGTGGCCGCGACGACGAAGCGGCGGCGGTCCCAGCCCTCGTCCTGGGCGTGCGGTGCCCGCCGGGGCGGTGCGGGGAGCCGTCCGGCGAGGAAGTGGAGGAGTACGGCTCCGGCGACGGCCCCGAGGACGGAGGGCAGCGCGTCGGTGGGGCCCGTGGAGTCGGGCCGGCCGGTGGCCGCCGCCGCTCCCACGGCGCCGAAGAGCAGGACGCCCGCGGCGCCGGTCCGCCGGTGCCGGGTCGCGAGCAGGCCGAGTACCACGGCGAACAGCGCGAGCACCGCGAGGATGCCCAGCTGGAGGACCAGCTTGTCGGCGGTGCCGAAGGTGCGGATCGCCCAGTCCTTCACGGCGACCGGTGTGCGGTCGATGGCGGCGCCGCCGACCGCGACGACCGGGCCGGCCTGCGGGCGTACCGCCACCGCCACCAGCTCCGCCACGGCGAGCGAGGCGCCGCCGGCCAGCAGACCGCACAGCGCGCCCAGTCCGAGCCGTGTCCGGCCCCGGGGGGTCCGCGGTTCCTTCTCTTCGTCGCTCACGTGGGTAATCCGGCCCCGGAGGGGCGGCGGATTGGCCCGGAACCCGAACGGAGGAAATTCTCTTCCGGGCCAATCCGGGCGTCTATCGGCTACGGATGCTCTGCCCGCCCGCGATGTGGCCGGCCGCGAGCCAGCCGAACGTCATGGCGGGGCCGATGGTGGCGCCGGGCCCCGGATACGTGGCGCCCATGACCGCGGACGAGACGTTGCCGGAGGCGTACAGCCCCTCGATCACCGTGCCGTCCTCCCGCAGCACGCGGGCCGTGGCGTCGGTGACCAGCCCGCCCTTGGTGCCGATGTCGCCCGGGTGCACCGGGACGGCGTAGAAGGGTCCCTTTTCCAGCGGGGCGAGATTGGGGTTGGGCAGGGTCGGGTCGCCGTAGTAGCGGTCGTAGACGCTGTCGCCGCGGTGGAAGTCCTCGTCGCGGCCGGCGCGGGCGAAGCCGTTGAAGCGGTCCACGGTGGCCCGCAGCCGTCGTGGCGCGGCACCGATCCGGGCGGCCAGTTCCTCCACCGTCCCGGCCTTCTTGACGAGGCCGCCGTCCAGCCACGGCCGGGGGAAGGGCTGTCCCGGGAACAGTCCCATGAAGAGGTAGCGGGACTTGGCGGTGGCGTCGAGGATCAGCCAGGACGGGACGGTGCTCGCGCCGGGCCGGTCGGCCGCGTACATGGCGTCGACGAACTGGTGGTAGGGGGCGGCCTCGTTGGTGTAGCGCTCGCCCGCCGAGTCGACGACGACCATGCCCGGGATGCCGCGCTCGGCGACGAGGAAGAACGGCCTACCGCGCGGCTCTTCGCCGGGGGCCGCCGGCATCACGACGGACGGGGCGCCCCACACCCTGTCCATCAGGTCGACGGCGGCGCCGACGGCCATGCCCGCCTGAAGTCCGTCGCCGTTCTGTCCCTCGGGTGCGGCGCTCCATTCGGCGGAGGTCGGTGCCGGGAGGTACTTCTCGCGCAGTGCCTGGTTGTGCGAGAAGCCGCCGGAGGCGAGGACCACGCCGCCGGTCGCCCGTACGGTGACCTCCCGGCCGGCAAGGGTGACCCGGACGCCGGTGATCCGGCCGTTGTCCTCCACCAGCGCGGTCAGCGGGGCGGACAGCCACAGGTCGCCTCCCAGGACGGCCAGCGAGTGCCGCATCCGGGCGATCAGGGCCTCGCCGAGCGCTATCGGCTTGCGGCCCGAGAGCAGGGCGCCGACCGCGCGCGCGCCGACCCGGGCCGAGGTCAGTTTGCCGGTCCAGGTGCGCCGCACCATGTTCAGGTGGCGGAAGTCCTTGGAGGTGATGGTGAGGCCGTAGGTGGGGAGCCCGGCCCGTCGCATGGCGGCCCGCTGTCCGGCCGGGAGCCGGTTGAAGTCGAAGACGAGCGGTTCGACGGAGCGGCCCTCCGGGAAACCGCCGAGTTCCTCGGGGAAGTAGTCCGAATAGCCGGGGGTGTAGACGAACCTGACGGCGGTGCGGTCGTGCAACTCCCGCACCATCCGCGGTCCGTGCTCGATGTAGGCGTCCTTGCGGGCGGCGGGGACCCGGTCGCCGACGGTGGCGTCCAGGTAGGCGCGCGCCTTCTCCGGGGTGTCGGCGAGGCCGGCGGCGTCCAGGTGAAAGTTGCCGGGCACCCAGATGGCGCCGCCGGACAGGGCCGTCGTCCCGCCGTACAGCTCGGTCTTCTCCACCACGAGGGCGGTCAGTCCGCGCAGCCGGGCGGTGATGGCGGCGGTCATGCCGGCGGCGCCTGACCCGATGACGACGACGTCGTAGGAGTGGTCCCATTCAGTGCCCATGTCAGTGCTCATGCGAAGGTGTGGTCCTCTCTGGTGCGGCGGTCAGCCGTGCGTCGGTGAGGACAGGGGCGTCGTCGCGCTCCGCGGCCGTGGCCGTCAGCCGGTGGCCGTCGCCGGTCTCCCACACGCGCAGGCGCAGGGTCTCGCCGGGGAAGAACACCCCGGCGAAGCGGGTGCGGCATCCCGTGACGCGGGCCGGGTCCCCGCCGAGCAGACGGTCGGTGACGGTCTTGACCGCCATCCCGAAGGAGCACAGTCCGTGCAGGATGGGCCGGTCGTAGCCCGCGCGGCGGGCGGTGTCCGGGTCGGCGTGCAGGGGGTTCCAGTCGCCGGCGAGCCGGTAGAGCAGCGCCTGCCGGCGGGATGTCGGGATCTCGGCCACCAGGTCGGGCGCGCGGTCCGGTACGGGCAGGCGGCCGGAGGGGCCGCGGTCGCCGCCGAAGCCGCCCTCGCCGCGGACGAAGATGTGGTTGCGCTGGGTGATCAGCGGCTCGCCGTCCTCGCCGAGGAGCGTGGACTCCTGCACGACGACCGCGGCGGTGCCCTTGTCGTACACGGCCGGCACCCGGGTGACCGTGGTCGCCCGGGCGGCGGCGGGCAGCGGGCGGTGCACGGTGATCTCCTGGCCGCCGTGCAGCACCGCGGCCAGGTCGATGTCCATGCCGGGCAGGCCGAAGACCTGGAAGCCCACTCCCCCGCTGCCGCCGGCCACGACTCCGAAGGTCGGCAGCACGTGCAGGCCCCGCTCGTGCCGTTCGTAGACGTAGCGCAGTTCGGCCGGGTCGGTCTCCGGTTCTCCCGCGCCCAGCGCCAGGTGGTAGAGCCGCACCTCGCGGTCGTCCCACCGCGCCGGGGCGTGCACGGGCGGGGCGGAGGTCACCTTCTCGACGTCGATCGGCATGGGAGGCGGGTTCCTTCGGGATCGGTGACGGCGGTGCTCGGTTCAGGGACGGGGTGCGCCCGTCATCCGTTCCAGTGGTGGCCCCAGAAGCTGTCGGCGGTGATCTCCTTGGCGACCCAGGTGTCCGGGTCGACGAGCAGGCCGTCCCACCCGTACTCGACCTGGAAGCCGCCGGGGGCCTGGGCGTAGAAGGAGACCATGCGGTCGTTGGTGTGACGCCCCAGGCTGGAGGCGATGGGGATGCCGGCGGCCTGCATACGGTCCAGTCCGCGGCCCACGTCGTCCAGGGTCTCCAGCTCGACCATGAAGTGGACGATGCCCGGGGGCAGCGCACCGGGGTACAGGCCGAGGCTGTGGTGGCGGCGGTTGGGGCTGAGGAAGTGCATCCAGTGGAAGTCCCGTTGCCGGGTGGCCGTCGGCACGGCCTGCGGCGGCAGCTTCATCGAGTCGCGCAGCTGGAAGCCGAGCAGGTTCTCGTAGAAGTCCAGCGCCGCCTCGATGTCGGGCACCGGCAGCACCACATGGCCGAGACCCAGGTCGCCGGCGACGAAGCGGTTGCCGTACGGGGTGCCGAGCGCGGTGTGGTCCTGCGCCTGGCCCCAGTAGATCTCCAGCGGGTTGCCGCCGGGGTCCGTCACCTGGACGAGGCCCTGGACCCGCCGCTCGGCGAGCTCGGCGGCGTCGGCCGTCTTGACGGCGAAGCCGGCGGCCTCCAGCTCCCGGGTGGCCGTCGCGAGGGCGGCGGCGTTCGCCACCTCCCAGCCGGCCGCCAGCAGCCGGTCGCTCTCACCCGCCTGGATGACGATGCGGTAGGCACGGTCGTCGATGCGCAGGCACAGGGTGTCCTCGGTGGTGCCGGAGGCCTCCACCATGCCGAGGACGTCGAGGGTGTAAGTACGCCACTCCTGAAGCCTGGTCGTCTCCAGACGGAGGTAGCCGAGCGCGCGGATGTCCATGATGAGGGGCCTCTCTGTTGAGGGGGGCGCGGTGCGGTGGGCGGGAGGTGACGTGCCGTCAGAACATCGTGTCGTCGACGACCAGGCCGAGGACCGCCTGGCCGTGGAGCAGCAGGGCGCGCTCGGGGTCGTTGGCGGCGTGGCCGCGGCCGGTGTGCGCGTCGCGCCAGGCCCGCTGGACGGGGTTGGGACCGGTGCGCATGGCGTTGCCGCCGGCGTTCTCCATCAGCAGGTCGAGCGCCCCGACCGCACGTTCGGTGGCGATCACCTGGTCCCGGCGGGTGCGGGTGCGCAGTTCCAGGGAGAGTTCCTCACCGCGCCGGGCGAGGTCGTACATCTCCCCGATGTTGCGGGTCAGCTGGAGCCAGCTCGCGTCGATGTCGCTGGCGGCGCGGGCGATGCGGACCTGGGCGAAGGGGTCCTCGGCGACCTTCTGCCCGTAGGAGACGCGGAACCGCCGCTTGGTGGTCTCCACGTAGGAGTCGAAGGCGCCCTCGGCGATGCCGACGATGGGCGTGGAGATGGTGGTGGTGAACATGCCGGCGTACGGCAGCCGGTACAGCGGTTCGTCGTTGAGCTGGTGGCCGGGCACCTTGAGGGCGGTGACCGGGCCGAAGCTGAGGGCACGGTGGTCGGGGACGTACACGTCGTCCACGACCACGTCGTTGCTGCCGGTGCCGCGCAGGCCGACGGTGTCCCACACGTCGTCGACGCGGTACTCGGTGCGGGGGACGAGGAAGGTCCGCATGTCGACCGGGTTGCCCTCGGCGTCCGGGACGAGGCAGCCGAGCAGGGCCCACTGCGCGTGGTCGCAGCCGGAGGAGAAGTGCCAGCGGCCGGAGAGCCGGAAGCCGCCGTCCACGGGGGCGGCCTCGCCGGTGGGGGCGTACGAGGAGGCGATGCGGGTCTTGGGGTCCTCGCCCCACACCTCCTGCTGGGCCCTCGGGTCGAACAGGGCGACGTGCCAGGGGTGGATGCCGAGGACCGAGGCGACCCAGCCGGTGGAGCCGCACGCCTTGGCTATCTCCTTGACGGCCGAGTAGAAGACCAGCGGGTCGGCGGCCCGGCCGCCGAAGGCCTTGGGCTGAAGGAGCTGGAAGAAGCCGGTGTCCTCCAGCTCCTTGACGGAGGTGTCGGGCACGCGGCGCAGTGCCTCGGCCTCGGCCGCGCGTTCGCGCAGTGCCGGGGCCAGGGCGCGGATCGCTGCCAGGACGTCTTCGGCCATGGAGGGTCCTCTCTCGGTTCACGGTGGCGGGCGTGGCAGGACCGTACGCCGTGCCCTTCCGGGACGGACATGGGCCGCTCCCACTGAGCGGGAAGCCGCGGCGGTTGCCGCACGGCGTCGGGCCGGGCCCGGGGCGGCTCAGACCGCGGGGCCGGCGCCGGGCCGGGCGAAGCGGGCGTGCAGTGCGGCGAGGCCGGTGGCGTAGGTGCGGTCGCCGAACAGGGACTCCACCTCGGGCACCACCTCGTCGGCGCCCCGGTACACGGCGGACCAGTGGACCTCGGCGCCGTCGGCGTGCGGGCGTACGGCGAGGGTCGCCACGTAGTCGCCGACCGGCAGGACCAGCGGATCGAGGAGGGCGTAGCGGTACCGGCGGGCGCCGGCGTCGTGCTCCAGCAGGCGCTCGCGGGCGACGATCTCGCCGTCGACCGCGAACACGCGGACGGCGCCGGGCAGTTCGGGATCGGCGTCGTCCTCGATGGTGGACGGCGGCAGGTGCGGGTGCCAGTCGGCGAGGGCGCCGAAGTCGCCGACGGCCGCCCACACCTGGTCCGGCGTGGCCGTGAGCACGGTGGAACGCTCGATGCCGCGCGGGGTCATGGTCGTCTCCTCGGGGTGTGGGGTCACCAGGTGCGGTCGCCGCGCAGGACGGCCTCGGCACCGCCGTCGGCGAAGACGACCTGCCCGGTGACATGGGTGTTCTCGGGCGAGGTCAGCCAGGCGATGAGCGGGGCGATCCGCTCGGGGCGGGCGTGTCCGTGCAGCGGCATCGGCACGCTCCGCTCGACCAGCTCGCGCATGCCGGGGTCGTCCAGCATGGGCCGGGTCATCGGGGTGACGACGACGCCGGGGGCGACGGCGTTGAGCGGGATGCCCGCGCCGGCCCAGTCGCCGGTGACGGCGGCGCGGCGGATCCAGCGGGAGACGGCGGCCTTGGAGGAGGAGTAGACGAGGTGCCCCTCGCCGCGGTCGACGGCCGCCCGGGACGCCGTCACCGCCGCCTCCTCGTCCCCGGCGAGCGCGGCGTCCACGATCGCGGGGTCGGTCGGGTGCACGGAGTCGACCGAGCCGACGACCAGGGCGCGGGGGTCGGTGCCGGCGGCGAGCAGCGGGCGCAGTCCTTCCAGGGTGGCGACGGCGCCGAAGTGGTTGACCCCGATGGTGACCGGGTCGAAGTGGGCGACGCCCGCGCAGGCGACGACGGCGTCCAGACGGCCGCCGGTCAGTTCGCGGGCGCGGGCGGCGAGTTCGGTCCGGCCGTCGGCCGTGGACAGGTCGGCGGTGATGTCGCCGTCCGCCATGTCGGCCCCGATGACGGCGTGCCCCCGCGCGCGCAGGAGGTCCGCGGTGGCCCTGCCTATGCCGGAGGCCGCTCCGGTGACCAGGTACGTACGGGTCATGGTCTGTTCCTCCGGTGTTCCCCTGGGGTGTCAGGAGTAGGTGATCCCGACCCGGTCGGTGAGGGGCACGGCCTGGCAGGCCAGGACGTATCCCTCGGCGATGTCCTGGTCGTCCAGGACATCGTTGCGGAGCATCTTCACCTCGCCGGTCACGACCCGGCAGGTGCAGGCGCTGCACGCGCCCTCCCGGCAGGAGTACGGCGCGTCCACGCCGGCGGCGAGCAGTACGTCGAGCAGCGGGGTGCCGGCCGGCCAGGCGACCGTGCGCGTCTCGCCGTCGAGCTCCACGTCCGCCGTGCTGCCGCCCTCGGCCGGCGCGCACTCCGGGACGGCCGGGGTGCCGAAGACGTCCGGGCCGAGGGAGAAGAACCGCTCCCGGTGGATCCGGCCGTCCGGCGTGCCGAGCGTGCGCAGGCACTCCTCGACGGCGGCCGTCATCGGCTCGGGGCCGCAGACGAAGGCCTCCCGGTCGGCGTACGGCGCCAGCGCGGCGGCCAGCCGTTCCGCGACGGGCAGCCCCTGGAGCGACTCCAGCCAGTGGATCACCAGCAGCCGGCCCGGGTGCTCCTCGGCCAGGTGCCGCAGCTCGTCGCGGAAGACCACCGAAGCCTCGTCGCGGTTGGCGTAGAGCAGCGCGAGCCGGCCCTGCCCGCTCGCCAGGACCGACTTCGCGATCGACAGGACCGGGGTGATGCCGCTGCCGCCGGCGACGAGCAGCAGGTCCGTGTCGAGGGAGTCGGGGGTGAAGGTGCCGGCGGGTGGCAGGGCCTCCAGTTCGTCGCCCGCCTTCACGTGGTCGCAGACCCAGTTGGAGCCGTACCCGCCGGACACCCGCTTGACGGTGACCTTCAGGGGTTCGCCGGTGTGCGGTGAGCTGGCCAGGGAGTAGCAGCGGGCGGCGGCCCCTCCGTCCGTGCCGGGCAGCTTCAGGGTGAGGAACTGTCCGGGGCGGTAGGCGAAGCGGGCGCTCTCCGGGGGCGCCTGGAGCACCAGGGAGTGCGCGTCGGCCGTCTCGGCGATCACCTCGACGACCCGCAGCCGGTGCGTGCGCGCCCCGTTCGCCGGCCCACTCGCCGGCCCACTCGCCGGCCCGTTCGCCGGCTCGGGCGACGGCTCGGGCGCCGGAACCGTCGTCGCCCCCGTCGTCGGCTCAGACATCGGCTCGGACATCGGCGACCTCCAGGGTGCCCTTCTCGACCGCGAGGTCGATGCTGTCGCGCAGCGCCCGGCAGGTGCGGATGCGGGCGCTGCTCCCGCCGGCGGTCACCCGGTCGCGGAACTCCGCGCAGACGACCGCCGCGTCGGCGGTCCACTGCACCGAGGTGTGGGCCATGCTGAACTTCTCGCACAGGACCTGGTTGCCGCAGGTCGCGCACTCCACCGGCTGCACCTCAGGCTCCTGGCTCGGTCGGCTGCTGCGTCCGCAGGCGGGCGAGGTTGTCCTCGACCTCGGCGCGCCAGGCCCTGTTGGCCCGCTCGGTGTCGACCTCGAACTCGAAGCGCCGGACCATCTCGTCCTTGACGTCGGCGACGTCGACGTAGAACTGCTCGTACCAGCGGCGCAGTTGGTAGACCGGGCCGTCCTCCTCGGTCAGCAGCGGGTTGTCGATGCGGGTCTTGTTCTGCCAGATCGCGACGTCCTGCTCGAAGCCGACGGTCGCGCCCTCGGAGGTGAGCCGTGCGGCCTCGGCGGCCTGCTCGTCCGTCATCCCGGGGAGCCTTCTGACGATCGCCCCGTACTGGAGCAGGAAGCTGTTCTCGTCGATCGGGTAGTGGCAGTTGATCAGGACGATCTCCATCTCGACGCCGCCGCCGACGTCGCTGTAGAGGTAGTCGATCATGTAGGAGGGGCCGTAGTACGAGGCGTCGGAGCGCAGCCGGCCGGCGCTGAGCGTGCCCAGCTGCATGTCGCCGCGCGGGCTGCTCTCCATGTACTGGGTGGCGACGTGCCCGTCGAAGACGTTCTTGAAGAACTCCGGGAAGGCGTAGTGGACGTAGTAGAAGTGCGCCATGTCCACGATGTTGTCCACGATCTCGCGGCAGTTGGAGCCCTCGACCCGCAGGGTGTGCCAGGTCCAGTCGCTCCACTCCCCCGCGTCGGGGCCGTGGACGCCGGCGATCTCGGGGATGGTGACCTCGGGCGGCGGGGGGTTGCCCTGGGGGTCGTGCCAGACGAACAGCTGCTTGTTGCGCTCCAGGGTGGTCCAGGCCCGGGTGCGGGCGCGGGGCGGTACGCGGCGGGCGTAGGGGATGCCGGCGCAGCGGCCGTCGCCCGACCAGCGCCAGTCGTGGAACGGGCAGGCCACGGCGTCGCCCTTGACGCTGCCGTGCGCGAGGTTGCCGCCCATGTGCGGGCAGTAGGCGTTCAGGACGTGCAGCTCGCCGTCGTCCCGGCCCTGGAAGACGACCAGTTTGGTGCCGAAGGCCTCGATCTCGTGCGGTTCGCCGTCCTTGAAGCCGTCGGCGAGGCCGAGGCAGTGCCAGCCCCGGGCGAAGCGGGCGGGCGGCCTGCCCGCGTCGATGACCCGGACCTCGTCGCTGAGAGCAGTCATCTTGTCCCTCCAGTGTCGGCCCGCCTGCGGCAGGCGGCCTCAGTTCCGTGCGGCAAGTTCCACCGCGATGTCGATGAGCTGGTCCTCCTGGCCGCCGACGAGGCGCCGCTCGCCCGCGCGCAGCAGGATCTCGGCGCCCGAGACGCCGTAGCGCTCGGCCTGCCGGTAGGCGTGCTTGAGGAAGCTGGAGTAGACGCCGGCGTGGCCCATCAGCAGGGCGAGCCGGTCGAGCCGGCACTCGTCGTCCATCACCGGGCGGACCACGTCCTCGGCCGCGTCGATGATCTTCAGTACGTCGATGCCGGTGCGGATGCCCATCTTGGCGCAGACCGCGACGAACGCCTCGACGGCGGTGTTGCCGGCGCCGGCGCCGAGGCGGCGGGTGGAGCCGTCGATCTGTACGGCGCCGGCCTTGACGGCGGCGACGGAGTTGCCGGTGCCGAGGGCCAGGTTCTCGTGGCCGTGGAAGCCGACCTGGGCGTCGTCGCCGAGTTCGGCGACCAGGGCCTCGACGCGGGCGGCGACGTCGTCCATGACCATGGCGCCGGCCGAGTCGACGACGTAGACGCACTGGCAGCCCGCGTCGGCCATGACGCGGCCCTGGCGCGCCAGGTTCTCGGGCGTGGTCGCGTGGGCCATCATCAGGAAGCCGACGGTCTCCAGGCCCATCTCGCGGGCGAGCCCGAAGTGCTGGACGGCGACGTCGGCCTCGGTGCAGTGGGTGGCGACGCGGCAGATGCTCGCGCCGTTGCCGTGGGCGGCCCGGATGTCGTCCTTGACCCCCAGTCCGGGGAGCATCAGGAAGGCGATGCGCGCCTGCCGCGCCGTGTCCACCGCGATCTTGATCAGTTCCTGCTCGGGCGTTCTGGAGAAGCCGTAGTTGAAGGACGAGCCGCCGAGGCCGTCGCCGTGCGTCACCTCGATCACGGGGACGCCGGCGCCGTCGAGGGCCGCGACGACGGACCGTACGTCCTCGCCGGTGAACTGGTGCCGCTTGGCGTGCGAACCGTCGCGCAGCGAGGAGTCGGTGACGCGGATGTCGAGGGTGTCCGAGTAGGGCATGGGGGTGCTCCTTACGCGCCGGGGGCGAGGAGCGCCGTGGCGAACTCCTCACCGACCTTGGTGGCGGCGGCGGTCATGATGTCGAGGTTTCCGGCGTACGGCGGCAGGTAGTCGCCCGCGCCCTCGACCTCCAGGAAGACCGCGACGCGCGCCATGCCGCCGTTCTCGGGGGACGGATCGTCGAACTGCGGCTCGGCGCGCAGCCGGTAGCCGGGCACGTAGGCGGCGACCTGTTCGGCGATCTCCTTGACGGACTGGGTGATCGCGTCCCGGTCGGCGTCCTCGGGGATGGCGCAGAAGACGGTGTCGCGCATGACGACGGGCGGCTCGGCGGGGTTGAGGATGATGATCGCCTTGCCGCGGCCGGCGCCGCCGATGGTCTCGATGCCGCGGGAGGTGGTGCGGGTGAACTCGTCGATGTTGGCGCGGGTTCCGGGCCCGGCGGAGACGGAGGCGACCGAGGCGACGATCTCCGCGTAGGGCACGGGGACCACGCGGGAGACCGCGTACACCATGGGGATGGTGGCCTGGCCGCCGCAGGTGATCATGTTGACGTTGGGCCGGCCGAGGTGCTCGCGCAGGTTGGCGGGCGGGACGACGGCGGGGCCGACGGCGGCCGGTGTCAGGTCGACCGCCCTGATGCCCAGCTCGGCGTAGCGCGGGGCGTTCGCCCGGTGGACGTGGGCGGAGGTGGCCTCGAAGACGATGTCGGGCAGCTCGTCGCGGTCGAGGAGCCGGTCGACGCCTTCGTGGCTGGTCTCCAGTCCGGCGGCGCGGGCGCGGGCGAGGCCCTCGCTGGCGGGGTCGACGCCGATCATCCAGCGCGGTTCGACGAGCGGTGAGCGGAGCAGCTTGTACAGCAGGTCGGTACCGATGTTGCCGGATCCGACGATCGCGGCACTCACCTTGGTCCTGGTGGTCATCATCACCTCAGTCGAACGAGAGGGACACCGGGCCGAGCCCGGTGAAGTCGGCGGTGAAGGTCTGTCCGGCCGTCACGTCGACGGCCCGGGTGCACGACCCGGGCAGCACCACGTGGCCCTTCCTCAGGGGCACGCCGAAGCGGGCCACGGTGCGGGCGAGCCAGGCGACGGAGACGGCCGGGTCGCCGAGCACGGCGTCGCTGCGGCCCTCGGCCAGGAGTTCGCCGCCGGCGGTCAGGCGGGCGTCGATCGCCTTGAGGTCCAGCTCGTGCGGGGCGCGGCCCTCGCCGATGACGTATCCGGCGGAGGAGGCGTTGTCCGCGATGGTGTCGGCGAGGGAGATCCGCCAGTCGCGGATCCTGCTGTCGATCAACTCCAGTGCGGGCACGACGCGTTCGGTGGCGGCGAGCACGTCCGCCGGGGTGCAGTCCTCGCCCGGCAGGTCGGCGCCGAGGACGAAGCCGACCTCGACCTCGATGCGGGGGAAGCAGTAGCGGGAGACGGCGACGGGGCGGTCCTGGCTCAGTTCCATGTCGTCGAGCAGATGGCCGTAGTCGGGTTCGTCCACGCCCATCATGCGCTGCATCACGGGGGACGACAGGCCGACCTTGTGGCCGCGGATCTCGGCGCCGGCGGCGAGGCGGTGCCGGATGTTGACGAGCTGGATCTCGTACGCGTCCTCGGCGCCGATCTCCGGGAAGGTCCCGGCCAGCGGGTCGACCGGCGTACGCAGGCGCTCGGCGTCACGCAGGATCCGCGCCGCGTGCTGCCTCTGGGGGTCGGTGAGCATGGGGATCCTCTGCGGTGCGGTGGTCTGTCCGGGGAGGCTAGGCGGGGCGATCCGGCGGTGGGGAGCGCGAGTTCCCGCTGACCGGGAAAGGGGGGGGCGGGGCGGCTCCGCCGGGTCGGGGGCATCGTGCCCCGTGGACGCCGACGGGTGGGGCCGCCGTGCTCCCCGCAGGTCCCGCCGGCCGGGCGGCGGATCGGTGCCGGCGCGGGCTCCGCCGGGTCCGGAGGCACCGTGCCCCGTGGAACCGACGGGCGGGGCCGCCGTGCTCCCCGTAGACCCCGCCGACCGGGCGGCGAATCGGTGCCGGCGCGGGCTCCGCCTGGCGGGGCGACCGTGCCCCGTGGACGCCGACCGGTGGGGTGGCTGAGCCCTCCGTGGACACGGCTCGGGTCGGTCATGGACCGCCCATGCAGGGCCCGTGTCCCGTAGCCCCCGGCAGGGGCGGGTCACCGTGCCCCGTACACCGGTTGTGGGGGCTCGGCGTCGGTCAGTAGGGCGAGGGTGGTTCGGCCTGCCTCGGCCGGGGTCCAGCGGGCGCCCTTGTCGGCGGTGGGGCCGGGTCGCCAGCCCTCCATGACGGTGATCCGGCCGGCCTCCGCCTCGAAGACCCGGCCGGTCACCCCGGCGCAGCCGTCCGAGCCGAGCCAGACGACGAGCGGCGAGACGTTCTCCGGGGCCATGGCGTCGAACGCACCGTCCCCGGGGGCGGCCATGGTGTCGGCGAACGCCGTCTCGGTCATCCGGGTGCGGGCGGCCGGGGCGATGGCATTGACCTGCACTCCATAGTGGCCCGCCTCCGCGGCGGCGACCTGGGTCAGCGCGACGATGCCGGCCTTCGCGGCGGCGTAGTTCCCCTGCCCGACGCTGCCCAGCAGGCCCGCTCCGGAGGAGGTGTTGACCACCCGGGCCCGCGGTGCGCGGCCCGCCTTCGCCTCGGCCCGCCAGTGCGCGACGGCGTGCCGCAGCGGCAGGAAGTGACCCTTGAGGTGGACGCGTACGACGGCGTCCCAGTCGTCCTCGTCCAGATTGACGAGCATGCGGTCGCGCAGGAAACCGGCGTTGTTGACGAGGGTGTCGAGACGGCCGAAGGCATCCAGCGCGGTGGCGACGAGCGAGGCCGCGCCGCCGGTGGTGGTGATGTCCCCGTCGTGTGCGACCGCCTCCCCGCCGAGCGCGCGGATCTCGTCGGCGACCCGCTGGGCGGGCCCGGCGGTGCCGCCCGTGCCGTCGAGGCCGACGCCGAGGTCGTTGACGACGACCCTGGCGCCCTCGGCGGCGAAGGCGAGGGCGTGGGCGCGGCCGAGTCCGCGGCCGGCCCCGGTGACGACGGCGACGCGCCCGGCGCAGATTCCGGTGGTCATGTGGGTGTCCTGCCTTTCACGAAGAGGCTGTGCGTTCGGGTCAGTTGTTGACCGTGGCGGCGTCGAGGTAGGCGGGGCGTTCCCCTCCGCCGTGGACGTGCAGGGCGGCGCCGCTGATGTACGCGGCGCGGCGGGAGGCGAGGAAGACGCAGGCGTCGCCGATGTCGGCGGGTTCGGCGAGCCGGCCGAGCGGCACGGTGCGGCCGACGGCGGCGACGCCGTCCTCGTCGCCGTAGTGCAGACGGGACAGTTCGGTGCGGACCATGCCGAGGACGAGGGTGTTGACCCGGACCAGGGGCGCCCATTCGACGGCCATGGAACGGGCGAGGTTCTCCAGGCCCGCCTTGGCGGCCCCGTACGCCGCGGTCCCCGGGGACGGGCGGGTGCCGCTGACGCTCCCGACCATCACGATCGACCCGCCGCCCTCCTGACGGCACATCACCTCGTACGCGGCGAGGGACGCTTCGAGCGGCGCGAGGAGGTTGAGCCGGATCACACGGGCGTGACGTTCGGTCCCGCCGTCGTCGAGCATCCGGAACGGCGACCCTCCCGCGTTGTTGACCAGGGTGTCCAGCCGCCCGTGGTCGCTCCTCACCCGCTCGAAGAATCCGGTGACCGCCTCCGGGTCGCGGAGGTCGACGGGGAGGAAGCGGGCCGTGCGCCCGCCCGCCTCCACGGGCTCGTCCGGGGCCCTCCGGGCGCAGGTCACGACCTGCGCGCCGGCCTCCAGCAGAGCGCGAGCGATCCCCGCGCCGACGCCCCGGGTTCCGCCGGTGACGACGGCGACGGAGCCGGACAGATCGATGGTCGCTGCCACATGACACCTCCCGCAGCGGCGGATCCGCTGCTACCTTCCCCTAACAAACGTTTGGTGGAAAGGTAGCTGATCTGCTCATGGGTGTCTCCACCTCCGCCCCCAGTGAGGGCGTCGCCGTCGTCACCGTGGACTTCCCTCCGGTCAACGCCCTGCCCGTGCGGGGCTGGTACGACCTGGCCGCCGCGGTCCGCGCCGCCGGGGCCGACCCGGCGGTGCGCTGCGTGGTGCTCACGGCCGCGGGCCGCGGATTCAACGCCGGCGTCGACATCAAGGAAATGCAGCGCACGGCCGGGCACGACGCCCTGATCGGGGCCAACCGCGGCTGCTACGAGGCGTTCGCCGCGGTGTACGACTGCGAGGTCCCGGTGGTCGCCGCCGTGCACGGGTTCTGCCTGGGCGGCGGCATCGGCCTGGTCGGCAACGCGGACGCCGTCGTCGCCGCGGACGACGCGACCTTCGGGCTGCCCGAGCTGGACCGGGGCGCGCTGGGCGCGGCGACCCATCTCGCCCGGCTGGTCCCCCAGCAGCTGATGCGGGCGCTGTACTACACCTCGCGCACCGTCACCGCCGAGGAGCTGCACCGGCACGGCTCGGTGTGGCGGGTGGTGCCGCGCGAGCTGCTGCTCGACACGGCGCTGGAGCTGGCCCGGGAGATCGCCGCGAAGGACGGCTGTCTCATCCGGCTCGCCAAGGCCGCA
>NZ_WWHX01000670.1 GCF_009862125.1 Streptomyces sp. SID5910 | reverse complement strand
TGGACGTGGCCGGAGCCGGGCGGCGGCTCGGGGAGCTCGCGCCGGGCGCCGCGCTGGTCGTAGTCGCCGCGGGGCTGGTCGTAGTCGGCGCGCTGGGAGTCGTAGGGGGAGCGCTCCGGCGGCTGCGGGCGGCGGTCCTGGGGACGCCGGTCCTGTGGGTACGCGTCCTGCGGGTACGGCTCCTGGTCGTAGTCGGCGCGCTGGGAGTAGGAGTCCTGCGCGTAGCCGTCCTGCTGGGGTGAGGAGTAGCTGTCCTGGGAGGGCGGGCCGTACGTGTCCTGCTGCGGTGAGGCGTACGGGTCGCGCTCCGGGAAACCGAGGCGCTGCTGCTGCCAGCCGTAGTCGTCCTGCTGGGACGGGCGGGGCCAGGAGCCGGGCTCGGGGCGCTGGTACTCCTGCGGATAGGTGGGGCGTGCGGTGGGGAGCGGGTCGGCGCGGTGGCGGCCGTAGCCCTCGTAGTCGTCGCGGTTGTGGCCGCCTCCGCCTTGGCCGCCCTGGCCCGGGCCGTTTCCGCCCTGGCCGGGGGACGGGAGCTCGGGCTCCTCGTAGCGGGGCTGGGGGCGGGCCGGCGGTGCCGGCGGCGCGGGGGGCTCGCCGGCGGTCTCGTCGACGGTGATCGCGATGCGGATGGGGCGGCCGCACTCCCGGCTCAGCGTCTCGCTGACGACGGGCGCGAGGCGGCCCTCCAGCACACCCTTCGCGAATTCGTTGGGTACGGCGAGCAGGGCGGTGTCGGCGACCAGCGCGAGGGGCTGGCAGCGGCGGATCCAGCGCTCGTCCTTCGATTCGACCCCTTGCCCGCGGCCTTCTCCGAGGAGTTGCTCCAGTACGCGTGGCCACACTGCGGCAAGATCGGCAGGTACGTCAGCCACAGGGCACGCTCTCTCACGAGTCCCTCGAAGGTGTGATTCGGGGACGGGTCGGGATGAAACTCGGGTGGGGCAGGGATAAGGGAACGAATCGGAGTTCAGTCACGGTAGTCAGCGCGACCGGTAGGGTTCAAGTCGTTGTCCCCAGCCTGTGGACAAGTGTGCCTCGGTCACCTCTGGTTTGACCGAATGGCGCAGTCTCACGTACCGTAACCAGGTCGAGTTGTCGATGGCTGCTGCCGCCTGCCTCCGATGGGCACAGGTCACGTCCAAGGTGATCGAAAAAGCGGTGCACTCGGGCGTGACGAGAGCTACTCGTGGGCGCACGGTGACAGCCAGGACGGCACCCCGCCAACCCCGATTCTTTCTGGAGCCCCCGAGTGAGCAAGCGCACCTTCCAGCCGAACAACCGTCGTCGCGCCAAGACCCACGGCTTCCGGCTGCGTATGCGCACCCGTGCCGGCCGCGCGATTCTCGCGACCCGCCGCAGCAAGGGTCGCGCCCGTCTGTCCGCCTGATCCCGGTCAGGTCATGACATCGTGCTGCCCACCGAGAACCGGCTGAGGCGGCGCGAGGACTTCGCGACCGCGGTACGACGAGGCCGCCGGGCCGGCCGCCCGGCTCTCGTCGTCCACCTTCGAAGCGGTGCCACGGACCCGCACGCGCCTGGGGAGAGCGCTCCCCCGACACGTGCGGGTTTCGTCGTGAGCAAGGCCGTGGGTGGCGCGGTGGTCCGCAACAAGGTGAAGCGCAGGCTTCGCCATCTGATGCGCGACCGGATCGACCTGTTTCCCCCCGGTAGCCTGGTAGTCGTACGAGCGCTGCCCGGTGCGGGTGACGCCGACCATGCACAGCTGGCCCAAGACCTGGACGCCGCCCTCAAGCGGCTGCTGGGAGGGGGCGCGCGATGAAGTACCCGCTGCTGGCTCTGATCAAGCTGTACCAGTGGACGATCAGTCCGCTGCTCGGGCCGGTCTGCAAGTACTACCCGTCGTGCTCCCACTACGGCTACACGGCCATCGACCGGCACGGTGCCATCAAGGGAACGGCACTCACCGCCTGGCGCATTCTGCGGTGCAATCCGTGGTCGCTGGGCGGGGTGGACCATGTTCCGCCGCGCAAGCGCCCGCGGTGGCACGAAATGCTGCGTGACGCCTGGCGTGCACGCAGGGGCGGGCCCTCCGCCGCCGAACCGGCCATCGAGGGACAGACTTCTCCCACGAGTCCGTCCAGTCCTTCGAGCCCGGCCGCAGAGACCCAGTCCCATGCCCAAGGAGCATGATTAGTGGACACGATTGCCAGCCTCTTCAGCTTCATCACGACACCTGTCTCCTGGGTCATCGTCCAGTTCCACAGCGTGTACGGCGCCATCTTCGGCCCTGACACCGGATGGGCCTGGGGCCTGTCCATCGTGTCCCTGGTGATTCTGATCCGCATCTGCCTGATCCCGCTCTTCGTGAAGCAGATCAAGTCGACGCGTGCGATGCAGACGCTCCAGCCGGAGATGAAGAAGATCCAGGAGCGCTACAAGAACGACAAGCAGCGCCAGTCCGAAGAGATGATGAAGCTGTACAAGGAGACGGGTACCAACCCGCTCTCCTCGTGCCTTCCCATCCTGGCGCAGTCGCCGTTCTTCTTCGCCCTGTACCACGTGCTCAACGGCATCGCGACGGGCGACACCATCGGTGTCATCAACGATCGCCTGCTGGAGAGCGCGCAGAAGGCCCACATCTTCGGTGCCCCGCTCGCGGCGAAGTTCACCGACGGCGCGTCGAAGGTGGAGGCCCTCGGGTCCTCGATCACCGACGTCCGCGTCGTCACCGCCATCATGATCGTCCTGATGTCGGCGTCGCAGTTCTTCACCCAGCGCCAGCTGATGACCAAGAACGTCGACACGACGGTGAAGACGCCGTTCATGCAGCAGCAGAAGATGCTGATGTACGTCTTCCCGGTCATGTTCGCCGTCTTCGGCATCAACTTCCCGGTCGGTGTCCTCGTCTACTGGCTGACCACCAACGTGTGGACCATGGGCCAGCAGATGTACGTCATCCGCAACAACCCGACCCCGGGTTCCAAGGCCCAGGCCGCGTACCTGGAGCGCCTGCACAAGCACGTCACCGAGCACGGCAAGACGCGTGGCCGCGGTGAGAAGGCCATCGTGAAGGCGATCGTCACCAAGGGCCGGGACCGCAACGAGTTCGAGCGCAAGTTCATCAACGGTCTGAACAAGGCGGGCCTGGCGGCTCAGCCCGACGGCACCGTGGTGAAGAACGACGCCGCTGTCGCCGCGCAGACCGAGGACGGCGCCCCCGTCACGACGGGCACGCCGAAGCGCCAGCAGCCCAAGCGCCAGAGCAAGTCCCAGCGTCAGTCCACGAAGGCGGCCGGCGAGGCCGAGACGAAGACCTCGCTCACCAAGGCCGACGAGCCGGCGGACGCCGAGCCGGGCACCCAGCCCGCCGCAGCCAAGAAGTCCGCTCAGAAGCCCGGCGGCGGTGGCCGCAGCAAGGCCCAGTCCGGACAGCGCAAGGGCCCGCAGCGGCCCAAGTCCCCGTCGAAGAAGTAAGAAGGAGTCCATCCCGTGACGGAAGGCACCACCTCCGCCGCTGCCGAGGGTGCAGACACCCTGACTCGCCTTGAGCAGGAGGGCGAGATCGCCGCGGACTACCTGGAGGGTCTGCTCGACATCGCCGACCTGGACGGCGACATCGACATGGACGTCGAGGCCGACCGTGCCTCTGTCTCGATCATCAGCGACACGAACAGCCGTGACCTGCAAAAGCTGGTCGGCCGGGACGGTGAGGTGCTGGAGGCTCTTCAGGAGCTGACGCGCCTGGCCGTGCACCGGGAGACCGGGGACCGCAGCCGGCTGATGCTCGACGTCGCGGGGTACCGGGCCAGGAAGCGCGCCGAGCTCTCCGAGCTGGGCGCGAAGGCCGCGGCCGAGGCCAGGAGCAGCGGCGAGGCCGTGCGGCTTCAGCCGATGACGCCGTTCGAGCGCAAGGTCGTGCACGACGCGGTCAAGACCGCGGGACTGCGCAGCGAGTCCGAGGGCGAGGAGCCGCAGCGCTTCGTCGTCGTGCTTCCCGCCTGATCGGTTCCCACGTTCTCCGGCCCCGTCTGTTGCGCAGACGGGGCCGGATTTTGTCAGCCTGATAGTTCTGGTGGTTCTGGCACCGGCGCCCCGCGCCCGGTGCGGTACGGAAGGACGGTCCCCCCGTGACGGAGGCAGCGGAGCTTCCCCCTGTGCCCGAGCAGGCACGTGAGGTGTTCGGTGATCGCTACGCGGACGCGGTCCGCTACGCGGAGCTGCTCGCCGAGGCGGGAGTGCAGCGGGGCCTGATCGGTCCCCGTGAGGTCCCGCGCCTGTGGGAGCGGCACCTGCTGAACTGTGCGGTGCTCTCGGAGGTCGTGCCCGAGGGGGTCACGGTGTGCGATGTCGGCTCGGGTGCCGGGCTGCCCGGGATTCCGCTGGCGCTCGTCCGGGGCGACCTGAAGATCACGCTTCTGGAGCCGTTGCTGCGGCGCACCAACTTCTTGACCGAGGTCGTGGAGCTGCTCGGCCTGGACCATGTGACCGTGGTGCGTGGCCGGGCCGAGGAAGTGATGGGGAAGGTCCCGCCGGTCCACGTGGTGACGGCCCGCGCCGTCGCTCCGCTGGACCGCCTGGCCACCTGGGGCATCCCGCTGCTGCGCCCGTACGGCGAGATGCTCGCCCTCAAGGGCGACACGGCCGAGGAGGAGCTCAAGGCCGCGGCCACGGCGCTGAGCAAGCTGGGTGCGGTGGAGACGTCCATCCTGCATGTGGGTGAGGGCGTCGTGGATCCCCGGTCCACCGTGGTGCGCGTCGAGGTCGGGGAGAGCCCCGGAGGTGTGCGCTTCGCCGCCAAACGGGCGAAGGCGGCCCGGACGGGACGGGCACGCCGCCGACGCGGATGAGGACGCTGCCCTGAGGGCACGGCGTACTCCACACAAGCCTCCCCGCCTACGCGTGCCGGAGTGTCGCGGCGGTTCGCCCTCGGGTGCTGTGCATCGTGTTTCACGTGAAACGTCGCTCACTGCTGCACGGCATCATCAGCCGCGGTCGCGCCGCGGCCGAACCTCGCGACCGGAGGCCCCTCGGTTCTCTTGCGGAGGAACCGGACTCTCCCGAGCGTCCGACCCTCTCGCGGGGTACGGAGTTGTCCACAGAGGTGGATTTCTCCACAGAACGTCAAGCCTCACTGGTTCACGACCCCGAAGGCATGGGAGGCTCTGTTCATTGCGAGCCTGAAGTCGAGGAGAGTGAATCCTTGCGGTCCGACGCCAACATCGCGGGACCGATGACCGATCCGGTCCCCGGTCCCCGCACCGAGTCGATGGGGGCGGATGTTTCACGTGAAACACCGCCTCCGATGGACGACACTCCGATCGGTCGAGCCGCCCAGCTGGCGGTGGAGGCTCTGGGCCGAGCCGGTGAGGGCCTGCCACGGCCCGAGCAGACCCGTGTGATCGTGGTCGCCAACCAGAAGGGCGGCGTCGGCAAGACGACGACGACCGTCAATCTCGCCGCGTCCCTGGCGCTGCACGGGGCCCGCGTCCTGGTCGTCGACCTCGACCCGCAGGGCAACGCGTCCACCGCGCTGGGGATCGACCACCACGCCGAGGTCCCGTCGATCTACGACGTGCTCGTCGAGAGCCGGCCGCTCTCCGAGGTCGTCCAGCCGGTCCCCGATGTCGAGGGTCTGTTCTGCGCCCCCGCCACCATCGACCTCGCCGGTGCGGAGATCGAGCTGGTCTCCCTGGTGGCACGGGAGAGCCGGCTGGAGCGGGCGATCCAGGCGTACGAGCAGCCGCTGGACTACATCCTCATCGACTGCCCGCCCTCCCTCGGTCTGCTGACGGTCAACGCACTCGTCGCCGGCCAGGAGGTGCTGATCCCGATCCAGTGCGAGTACTACGCACTGGAAGGGCTGGGCCAGCTGCTGCGCAACGTCGACCTGGTGCGGGGACATCTCAACCCCACCCTGCACGTGTCGACGATCCTCCTCACCATGTACGACGGCCGGACACGGCTGGCGTCGCAGGTCGCGGACGAGGTGCGCAGTCACTTCGGCGAAGAGGTCCTGCGGACGAGCATCCCGCGCTCGGTCCGTATCTCGGAGGCCCCGAGTTATGGGCAGACGGTGCTGACCTACGATCCAGGATCGAGCGGAGCCCTCTCCTATCTGGAGGCGGCACGCGAGATCGCGCTGAGGGGTGTGGGGGTCAACTACGACCCGACCCAGGCCCACGGCGGCGCACAGAATGACCCGAACATGGTGGAGGGGATCCAGTGAGTGAGCGACGAAGGGGGTTGGGCCGTGGTCTCGGGGCACTGATTCCCGCAGCCCCGACCGAGAAGTCGGTGGCCTCGGCAGCCCTGGGGAATGCGACGTCCGCTTCCCCTTCCTCGGTGCCTGCGCTGCCCAACGACCGGGGGGTGGCGGCGGCGAGGGTGGCCACGCTGGCTTCTGTTTCACGTGAAACAGAGGAGGCGCCCTCGGCGGCGAACGGCCTGCCCGAGCCTCCCCTGGGGGCTCACTTCGCGGAAGTGCCTCTGGACTCGATCACTCCGAACCCGCGGCAGCCGCGCAAGGTGTTCGACGAGGACGCCCTCGCCGAGCTGGTGACCTCCATCAAGGAGGTCGGTCTCCTTCAGCCGGTCGTCGTCCGGCAGACGAGCCCCGGGCACTACGAGCTCATCATGGGCGAGCGTCGTCTCCGGGCCAGCCGTGAAGCCGGGCTGGAGGCCATCCCGGCGATCGTGCGGGCCACGGAGGACGAGAAGCTCCTCCTGGACGCCCTGCTGGAGAACCTGCACCGCGCCCAGCTCAATCCGCTGGAGGAGGCCTTCGCCTACGACCAGCTGCTGAAGGACTTCAACTGCACGCATGACCAGCTGGCTGACCGCATCGGCCGGTCCCGTCCGCAGGTGTCCAATACTCTGCGTCTGCTGAAGCTTTCCCCGAAGGTGCAGAACCGCGTGGCCGCCGGAGTGCTCTCCGCCGGGCATGCGCGGGCGTTGCTCTCCGTCGACGACTCGGAGGACCAGGAGCGGCTGGCTCACCGGATTGTGGCCGAGGGGCTCTCGGTACGGGCGGTCGAAGAGATCGTGACCCTGATGGGCTCCAGGCCGCAGAAGCCGCAGCGGGCCAAGGGTCCGCGGGCCGGTGCTCTCGTCTCTCCGGCGCTGTCCGACCTGGCGACCCGGCTCTCGGACCGCTTCGAGACGCGGGTGAAGGTCGACCTGGGGCAGAAGAAGGGGAAGATCACCGTGGAGTTCGCCTCCATGGAAGACCTCGAACGGATCCTGGGAAGCCTCGCTCCCGGCGAGGGCCCCGTGTTGCAGAAGAGCCTCGGGGCCGGGGAGGACGAGGAAACCGAGTCCTGATCCCGGGCAGGTGGATCACTCGGTGGTTCTCCGGCTGTCGAAGGGCGGGCCGTGTCCGGTGCATACCGGAACACGGCCCGCCCTTTGCCTTTCGCCGGTGCCCCCTTCCGTCCATCGTGGATACGATGCGTACGAGACGGCGCAGTCACCGGGCAGTACCTCGGGCAGTACCTCTGAGAGGCAGGCAGGGGCCATGCGAACGATGAGCCGCACCGGACTGGTGAGCGCGGGACTGGGGCTGGGCGCGGTCGGTGGGTTCATCGGCAGCCTGCTCAGGGAACGGAGTGCTCTCACAGCGGTCCGCGACGCGACCGGCGGAGGAAGCGAGGAACAGCGTTCATGGGGCGTCGGGTCGTACCGCTCACGCTGGACAACCTTCAGGACCTTCCCCAGCGCTGTCGTTCGTGCGTCTTCTGGGAACTGGATCCCGTCAGCGGCGAAGCCGCGGTAACCGCGGGGACGTCCGCCACGGAGAAGGAAGCCTGGATCTCCGCGGTCCTTCTGGACTGGGGGTCCTGCGGTCGGGTGGTCTACGTCGACGACGTGCCGGTGGGCTTCATGCTCTACGCCCCTCCCGCCTATGTGCCGCGTTCGACGGCCTTTCCCACCAGTCCCGTCGCACCCGATGCGGTGCAGTTGATGACGTCCTTCGTGATGCCGGGCTACCAGGGACAGGGCCTGGGGCGGGTGCTGGTGCAGACGGTCGCCAAGGATCTGCTGCGGCGGGGCTTCAAGGCGATCGAGGCCTTCGGGGACGCGCGCTGGAAGGAACCCGCCTGTGTGCTGCCGGCGGATCATCTGCTGGCCGTGGGCTTCAAGACGGTCCGGCCCCACCCCTACCATCCGCGGCTGAGGCTGGAGCTGCGGTCCACGCTGTCCTGGAAGGAAGACGTGGAGATGGCGCTGGACCGGCTGCTCGGGGCCGTTCAGAAGGAGCCGGTGCTCCGGCCGCTGTGACTCGCCGAGGTCCCTGAGGGACCGCACAACGAAGGGGCCGGCCCAGACGGGCCGGCCCCTTCGTGTTTCACGTGAAACGTCAGTCGGCGATGAAGTCCTCAAGGTCGCGAACGATCGCGGCCTTGGGCTTGGCGCCGACGATGGTCTTGGCGACCTCGCCACCCTGGTACACGTTGAGCGTCGGAATGGACATGACGCCGTACTTGGCGGCCGTACCCGGGTTCTCGTCGATGTTCAGCTTGACGATCTCGATCTTGTCGCCGTACTCGGCGGCGATCGCCTCGAGGGACGGCGCGATCTGGCGGCACGGTCCGCACCAGGCGGCCCAGAAGTCCACCAGGACGGGCTTGTCGCTCTTGAGGACGTCCTGCTCGAAGGAGTCGTCGGTCACTTGCTTCAGGGTGCCGGCCACGGCGGGCTCCTTAACTGGTTGGTGCGGGGGCGGAAGGGGGTCAGACAGCGGTCTTCTCGGGCTCGGCCTTGTCCTCGTCGGTGAGCGCGGCGAGGAAGCGCTCGGCGTCGAGGGCGGCGGAGCAGCCGGTGCCGGCGGCGGTGATCGCCTGCCGGTAGGTGTGGTCGAC
>NZ_WWHX01000669.1 GCF_009862125.1 Streptomyces sp. SID5910 | reverse complement strand
GCTACGCCGACCACCACGACTACAACAACGAGGACCCGCCGTTCCCCGACCACCGGGCCGCCCTGGACGGCGAGCACGGCGGCTTCACCCTGCGCACCCCGGGCCACATGTGGCCGGGCGCCCCGACCGTGATCTACAGCGGCGTCGCCGACAAGGAGGCGCTGACCCGCAAGTACGTCGAGAACACCGAGAAGTTCTACCTGGCCCAGGCCGGCGCCGAACTGTCGGGCTCGGTGTACACGCAGATCACCGACCTGGAGAACGAGCTCAACGGCCTGTACACGTACGACCGCCGGGACATCAAGGTCGACCCGGTCCGGGTGCGTGAGATCAACCGCAAGGTCATCGCGGCCGGTGCCGCCGCGGGCGAGCGGCCGGAGCTGAAGGGCGGCGCCCACTGGGCCCTCGACGAGGGCACGGGCACCGCCGCGAAGGACGACGGCCCGAACGGCAGGAACCTGCGGCTGTCCGAGGGCACCACCTGGACGCCCGGTGTCAGCGGCAGCGCGCTGAAGTTCGACGGCGTGGCGCAGTCCGCCCAGACGGACGGCCCGGTGCTCGACACCGCCGGCAGCTACTCGGTCTCCGCCTGGGTGAGGCTCGACGGGCTCCCGGGCAACTACGCCACCGCCGTGAGCCAGGACGGCCGCTACCAGGCCAGCCCCTTCTATCTCCAGTACGGCCAGGGCGCGTTCGCCTTCAGCACGCCCGGCGAGAAGCGTGCCCGGCTGGCCGTCACGCCGCAGACGGGCCGCTGGTACCACCTCGTCGGGGTGCGCGACGGAGCGAGCAACCAGATCAAGCTCTACGTCGACGGAACGCTGGCGGCGACCGCGGCCGCCGGCCCGAACTACGCGGCCTCCGGCCCCCTCGCCGTCGGCCGCGCCCAGTGGAACGGTCAGGACACCGACTTCTGGAACGGCGCCGTCGACGAGGTCCACGCCTACGACAAGGCGCTCACCGCCGAGGAGGTGAGCGCGCTCCACACGCAGGAGAAGCCGTAGCCCCCGGCTACTGACGACGCGGCGGCCGGTGCCCGGGAAGGGCACCGGCCGCCGCCGTGTCCGAGCTGCCTCACATCAGTTGCCGTCGGCGCCCCAGCCAGGTCTGGGCGATCACGACGAGCGCCAGGAAGGCGCCGCTGACCACGAGTTGGTAGGAGGAGTCCAGCGATCCGATCTGGTTGATGATGTTCTGGATGACCTTCAGGAGCAGGACGCCGACCAGGGAACCGCTGACGTAGCCGAGGCCGCCGGTGAGCAGGGTGCCGCCGATGACGACGGCGGAGATGGCGTCCAGTTCCATGCCGTTGCCGAGGATGGTCACCCCGGAGGCGAGCCAGGCGGCGTTGAGGGCGCCGGCCAGCCCGGCCAGCACCCCGGACAGGGTGTAGACGGCGATCTTCGTGCGGGCGACCGGCACGCCCATCAGCGCGGCCGCGTCCTCGTTGCCGCCGACCGCGTACACGTGCTGCCCGAAGCGGGTGCGGCGCAGGACCACGGCGCCCGCCACGAACAGCGCCACCGTGATCCACACCGGGTTGCCGACGCCCAGGGTGGTGCCCTGTCCGAGTTCGGCGAGGAAGGAGCCCTTGCCGATCAGGTACGTGTTCGCGCCCTCGTCCGTGATGGCGAGCATCAGTCCGCGCGCGCCCAGCATGGCGGCCAGCGTGACGATGAAGGGAGCGAGGCGTGAGCGGGCGACCAGCAGGCCGTTGACGACGCCGATGAGCCCGCAGACCACGAGGGGCAGCAGCAGCGCCACCAGGGTGCCGTGGCGGGATCCCCAGGCCGCCAGGACACCGCCGAGGGCGAAGAGGGATCCGACGGACAGGTCGATGCCGCCGGTGATGATGACGAAGGTCATGCCGAGGGCGACGATCGCGAGGAACGCCGAACCGGTCGCCATGTTGGAGACGTTGTCGCCGGTGGCGAACGAGTCGAAGCTGAAGGAGGCGACGATCGAGACGAGCACCAGCACCGCCAGCGCGCCGTGCTGCTGGACCAGGGCGCTCAGCCGCTCGGAGCGGGCGGAGCCCACCGGTGCGGTGGCGTCGGTCGGTTCGTTGCTCGCGGTGGTCACGGACGTCTCCGTCCCGGTGGCGGTCATCGCTTCCCCCGTCCCCGTGCCGCGTAGACCGCGCACACGATCACTATGGCCTGGGCGATCTGGGTCCACGAGGGCGGCAGATCGTGCTTGATCAGGGTGGCGGTGAGCAGTTGGATGAGCACCGCTCCGGCCACGGTGCCCGCGATGTTGACCCGCCCGCCGGTCAGCGGGGTGCCGCCGACCACGACGGCGGTGATGGCGGACAGCTCCATCAGGTTGCCGAGCGAGGTCGGGTCGCTGGCCTGGAGGCGGGCGGTGGCCAGCACGCCCGCCACCGCGGCGAGCAGCGCGCAGGCGACGTACACGATGATCAGGACGCGCCGCACCGGCAGTCCGGCGAGCTGGGCGGCCGGCCGGCTGTCGCCGATGGCCAGGAGCTGGCGGCCGAAGGTGGTGCGGCGGACCACGAAGGCGACCAGCAGCGCGAGTGCGGCGGCGATCAGGATCAGATACGGGACGCCGGCGATGTCACCGGAGCCGAGGGAGGCCAGCGCCGGGTTGCGCAGGTCCTCCAGCTGCGGGAGCAGGACGAGGGCCACGCCCCGGCCGCCGACCATGAGGGCCAGCGTGGCCACGATGGGCTGGACGCCGACGAACGCGACCAGCGCCCCGTTGGCCAGTCCCACACCGGCGGCGAACAGCGCCACCACCAGCAGGGCGGGCAGCAGCCCGTAGCCGAGGTAGAGGGCCGTCACGGAGGCCGCCAGTGCCATCACCGCGCCGACCGACAGGTCGACGCCCTCGGTGCCGATGACCAGGGCCATGCCCAGGGCGACGATGATGACGGGGGCGACCTGGACGGCCTGGGTGCGGAAGTTCTCCGCGGACATGAAGTGCGGGGTGATGACGATGTTGACGACCAGGAGCAGGGCCACGCCGGCGTACACGCCGTAGGTCTGGAGCCATTGCAGGACGCGGGCCCGGTCCAGGGGCGGGGTGCGGAGAGTGGCCTCAGCCATCGGTGGCCGCCTCCTTCACCGCGTCGTGCGCCGGGTCGCCGCCGGCGATGGTGCGCATCAGTTTGTCCTCGGTGACGTCGTCGCCGGTCAGTTCGCCGACGACCGCACCGTCCTTCAGTACGACCACGCGGTCGGACCCTTCGATCAGTTCCTCCAGGTCGGAGGAGATGAGCAGGACGCCCAGGCCGTCCACGGCCAGTTCGTCGACGAGTTTCTGCACCTCGGCCTTGGCGCCGACGTCGATGCCGCGGGTGGGTTCGTCCAGGAGCAGCACCTTGGGGTTCATGGCCAGCCAGCGGGCGAGGAGCACCTTCTGCTGGTTGCCGCCGGACAGTTCGCCGACCTTCTGGTGCGGGGAGGACGCCTTGATGCGCAGCCGCTTGACGAAGGTGTCCACGATGCTGTCGACGCGGGCCTCGGAGACCAGGCCGAAGCGGGAGAGGCGGGGCAGCGCCGCGAGCGCGATGTTCTCGCGGACCGACAGCCCCGGCACGATGCCCTCGCTCTTGCGGTCCTCGGGCAGGAGGCTGATCCCCGCGCGGATGGCCGCCGGGGTCGAACCGCCGCGCAGCGGCACGCCGGCGACCGTTATCTCGCCCGAACTCCTCGCCAGCGCACCGGAGATGGCCTTCGCCGTCTCGGTGCGTCCGGAGCCGAGCAGGCCGCCCAGGCCGACGACCTCGCCCGGGCGGATGCTGACGGAGACGTCGTGCAGCTTGTGCGGGACCGTCAGGCCCTCGGCCGTCAGGACGGGCCGGGTGTCGGCGGCCTGGTGGTCGCCGGAGAACTTGGTCGCCCCCTCCTCGCGGACGTCGCCCAGGTCCCGGCCGAGCATGGTGGAGACCAGGGCGAGTCGGTCCAGGTCGGCCAGCCGGCCGTGGTGCACGCGGCGTCCGTCGCGCAGCACGGTGACGGTGCTGCACATGGCGTAGAGCTCGTCCAGGCGGTGGCTGACGTAGACGACGGCGATGCCGGCGTCGCGCAGGCGCCGGATCACCGAGAACAGGGTCTCCACCTCGCGCGGTTCGAGCGAGGAGGTCGGCTCGTCCATGATGACGACCCGGGCGTCCGTCGCCACGGCGCGGGCCAGGGCGACCATCTGCTGGGCGCCGACGCCGAGGGTGCGCAGCGGCTGCCGCACGTCCACGCGGACGCCGTACGCGCGGAGGGCTTCCTCGGCCTCGCGGTTCATGCGGGCCATGTCCAGCACGCCGAAGCGGGTGCGCGGTTCGCGGCCCAGGAAGAGGTTGCGGGCCACGCTCAGCAGCGGGATGAGGTTGACCTCTTGGTAGATGGTCGAGATGCCGGCTTTCTGCGCCTCCAAGGGCGTGGCGAAGGAGACTTCGCGGCCCTGGAAGGTGATCTCCCCCGCGTCGGGCCGGTAGACGCCGGTGAGGAGTTTGATGAGGGTCGACTTGCCGGCGCCGTTCTCGCCGATCAGGGCGTGCACCTCGCCGGGGTGCAGGGTGAGGTCCACGTCGTCCAGGGCCCGGACGCCGGGGAAGGTCTTGCTGAGTCCGCGGACGGCGAGGACTTCGGCGGGGGGTGCCACCTGTGCCTCCAGGAAGGAAGGGATGAGAGGGGCCGGGGCCCGGGTGTCCGGGCCCCGGAGGAGGATCAGTAGGCCTTGCCGATGTCCTGCTTGGCGTTGTCGGCGTTGTAGGCGCCGTCCTCGATGACGATGTCCTGCGGGACTCCCTCGCCCTTGGTGAAGGTGTCCAGCGTCTGGAAGGCCAGCGGTCCGAAGCGCGGGTTGGACTCGATGACGCCGCTGATCCAGCCGTCCGCGACACCCTGCACGGCGTTGCGGGTGCCGTCCACCGTGACGATCTTGACGTCGCCGGCCTTCTTGCCGGCGCCCTTGAGGGCGGTCACGGCGCCGAGGCCCATCTCGTCGTTCTCGGCGTAGACCCCCTTGATGTCCGGCTTGGACTGGATGAGCTGCTCGGTGACCTGCTGGCCCTTCTCGCGGGCGAAGTCACCGGTCTGCTCGAAGACGACCTTCAGGTCCGGGGCCTTCTCGGCGAGCCGGTCCTTGAACCCCTTGGTCCGCTCGGTGGTGACGTTGTTGCCTGCGGCGCCGAGCAGGATGGCGACCTCGCCCTTGCCGCCCGTCGCCTCGATCATCTGGTCGGCGGCGCGGCGGCCCTGCTCGACGAAGTCGGAGGCGATGAAGGAGACGTAGTCCTTGCAGGGGTTCGCGTTGATCTTGCGGTCGATCGTGATGATCGGGACCTTCTTGGCGGCGGCCGCCTGGAGCACCGGGTCCCAGCCGTCGGAGTTGAGCGGCGCGATCACCAGGAGGTCGGCGCCCTTGGCCAGCAGGTTCTGCACATCGCTGATCTGCTTGGAGAACTGCGACTGGGCGTTGGCCGTCAGCAGCTTGACGCCCCGCTTCTTCGCCTCGTCCTTGATGGACTGGGTCTCGGCGATGCGGAACGGGTTGGCCTCCTTCTCCGACTGGGAGAAGCCGACGGTGGCGTTCTTCAGGTCGATCTTCTCGGCGCCGTAGGCGTCGATGGTGCAGGTCTTGCTGCCGGGCTTCGGAGTGGCGACCTTCTGCTCTGCGCCGGCGGCCGTCTCGGACTGCTTGCTGTCCGTCGTGTCGTCCTCCGTCTTCGCGCAGGCGGTCGCGGTCAGAGCCACCGCGGCGGCCAGGGCCACGAGCACAGGACGGGCGAGGACGGAACGACGAGGAGTGGTGCGCTGCATGGTGGTGACCCCGATCCGGGCGAACGCTGAAAGGGAATGGGGAACCGAACGACGAACACCACCGGCCGACCCCCCTGGCGCGGGAACCGTGTCCGGTGCGCCGCAAGAGGGTTTTTACATCGTTGCAAGGACGCTGTAAACCCCTTGTGCAGGAGACGGTGGCATCCGTGCCGATAACGATGTCAGCGAGCGGAGCGGCCCGCCTGCGGCCCTGCGCCGCGCGCGCCGGGGGGCGTCTCCCGCGTTCTCTCACCGCGTGACGCCGTGGACGAACACCCCCGTGTCAGCCGCCCGTTGTGTCGTCCGCAGCGCCGCGCCCCAGCGTGCTCTCCCGTTCGACCAGCCGGTAGTCCGCCCAGATGCGCCGGGATGCGGGAGCGGCGCCGCCGAGCCGGGCGAGGACCGACTCCACCGCGAGCCGGCCGATGGCTCCCTTGTCCGGGGAGACGGACGTGAGGGTCACCGCCCCGAACCGTCCCTCGACCACGTCGTCGAAGCCGACCACCGCGATGTCCTCGGGCACCCGCAGTCCCCGCGCGTGGAGCACCCGCATCGCACCGATGGCCATGGGGTCGTTGTAGGCGAAGACGGCGTCGGGGCGCCTTCCGGTGTCGAGGATGCGGGTCATGGCCGCCGCGCCGTCCGCGTGCCCCCAGCCGTCGGTGGCGGCCACGAGGCCCTCGTCGGCGGGGAGTCCGGCGGCGGCCAGTTCCTCGCGCCAGCCGCGTACGCGCAGTTGGGCCGGCTCGTTGCGCCCGCGCCGGGCACCGATGAACGCCACCTCCCGGCGCCCCAGACCGACCAGGTGGGCGACGGCGACGCGGGCGGCGGCGACGTTGTCGATGGCGATGTGGTCGTAGGGCAGGTCGTAGTCCCGCTCCCCCAGCAGCACCAGCGGGACGTCGTCGGTGCGGTCGCGCAGGTCCTCGGTCTCCAGCTCGATGGGGCTGAGGATCAGTCCGTCGATGACCCGCGCCCGGAAGCCCTGGCTGACCAGGAGCTCCTGTTGCCGTCGTCCGCCGGTGTGGTCCAGCAGCACGGTGTAGTCGTGGTCGGCCGCCGTGTCGATGACGGCCGCGGCGAGTTCCGCGAAGTAGGGGTTGCCGAGTTCGGGCAGGGCGAGCGCGATGATGCCCGTGCGCCCGGCCCGCAGGTGCCGGGCGGCCAGGTTGGGCCGGTAGCCGAGTTCGTCGATGGAGCGCTGGACGCGTTCTCGCATGGCGGGGGTGACGTGCTGGAAGTTGTTCACCACGTTGGAGACGGTCTTGATGGACACTCCCGCGTGCGCGGCGACGTCCTTGAGGCTGACCCGCACGGCATTCCCTTCCCTGGGCGGCCCGACCCGGGCGGCCGGTGCGGGTCCGGTGACGTCACCGTGAGCCGTGCGTCGAGCCCCCGCGCTGGTTTTACAACGTTATACATCCGTTGTCGTCGCGGTGACAAGGCGTGGTCGGGCGTCGTGGGGAGCCGCCCTGGCTCCGCGCCGCACCCGGCCCACTAGGGGGTCGTGAGCCGGGTGGTGATCCCGGCGAGGACGAGGTCGATCCC
Organism: Streptomyces sp. SID5910; assembly: GCF_009862125.1. Lineage (GTDB taxonomy): Bacteria > Actinomycetota > Actinomycetes > Streptomycetales > Streptomycetaceae > Streptomyces. The sequence goes on along the minus strand of NZ_WWHX01000669.1, from coordinate 7,214 downwards.
GGCGAGGAACTCCTCCCGGTCGTCGTGCTCGCGCAACTGGTCCGCCATACCGCGGGTGAACGCGTACTCGTCGGGGTCGAGCCGTGCCCAGGTGTCCGCCACGGCCCCGAGGAACTGGGTGCGGTCGGTGGCCGGGTCCACGCCGCGCGCGTTCGCCGCGTTCTGTCCGCCGACCCCGAGGATGTAGTTCAGCAGCGCCGACACGGCGGTGAACCGGGCACTGCCGGACACCCCGAGCGCCTGGACCTGCCGTCCGAGGTGTTCGAAGACCCCCAGCATCGGCGCCCGGGTGGGGGCGAGGGCGAGCTGGGTGCCGATCCACGGATGGGCGTCGATCGCGTCGAACACGTCGAGCGCGAGGGCTCGGATGGCCTCATCGGGCGTGGTCGCGGCGGCGCCCGCGGCCAGGGCCTCGGCGAGGACCGCCTCGGCGGCGGCGGCGAGGAGCTCGTCCTTCCCGGCGACGTGCCAGTAGATCGCGCCGGGCCCGGTGGCCAGGCGCTCGGCCAGCACGCGGAAGGTCAGGCCGCCCGCGCCCGCGGTGTCGAGCACGTCGATCGCGGCCTCGACGATGCGCTGCCGGGTGAGCGGTTCCTCTCGTCGCTCGGGGCGACGTGCCCTGGGTGCCATGCGGCCCATACTCCCATATCACTGGAATCACGTTCCAGCGCGTCCCGGAGTGTGCGCTATGGAACCTCGTTCCAGCTTGACATTGCCTGGAACGAGGTTCCAGGCTGTTGGTGGAACGGCATTCCAGAGTGGTCGGCCGGGCACGACCCGGCAGGCACCCGACCCATGAGGGAGAACACCATGTCCACCCACGTCACGATCATCGGAGCGGGGCTCGGCGGGCTGACCCTGGCCCGCGTCCTCCACGTCCACGGCATCCCGGTCACCGTCCACGAGGCGGAGGCGTCACCGACGGCCCGCGCCCAGGGCGGGCTGCTCGACATCCACGACCACAACGGGCAGGTCGCCCTCAAGGCCGCCGGCCTGTTCGACGCGTTCCTCGGCCTGGTCCGGCCGGGCGGCGAGGCGTCCCGCGCCCTCGCCCCGGACGGCACGGTCCTCCTCGATCAGCCGGACGACGGGACCGGCAGGCGTCCGGAGGTCCCCCGCGGCGACCTGCGCCGCCTGCTGCTCGACTCACTGCCCGCCGGGACCGTCCGCTGGGGACAGAAAGTCACCGCGGTCCGCACCCTGGACGACGGCACCCACGAGGTGACGTTCACGGACGGGACGACCGTACGGACCGGCCTCCTCGTCGGCGCCGACGGCGCCTGGTCGCGGGTCCGTCCGCTGCTGTCGGACGCGCGCCCCGTCTACACCGGCACGTCGTTCGTGGAGACGTACCTCTTCGACGCCGACACCCGGCACGCCGCCACCGCGCGGGCGGTCGGCGACGGTGCGATGTTCGCGCTCGCGCCCGGCAGGGGCATCCAGGCCCACCGGGAGAACGACGGCACCCTCCACACCTACGTGGCGCTGCGCCGCTCGACGGACTGGTTCGACGGCGTCGACTTCACGGATCCCGCGGGCGCCGCCGTACGGATCGCCCGGGAGTTCGACGGCTGGGCCCCGGAGCTGACCGCGCTGATCACCGAGGGCGAGACCGACCCGGTCCTGCGCCCGCTGTACACCCTGCCCGCCGGTCACCGCTGGGACCGCGTGCCCGGGGTCACGCTGGTCGGCGACGCCGCCCACCTGATGCTCCCGTCGGGCGAGGGCGCCAACCTGGCCATGTACGACGGTGCCGAACTCGGCGAGGCGATCGCCGCCCACCCCGGCGACATCGAGGCCGCGCTCACCGCGTACGAGGAGGCGATGTTCCCCCGCGCCGCCACCGAGGCGGACGACGCCGCCGGCCTCCACACGCTGATGTTCGGCGACGACGCCCCGCACGGCTTCCTGCGCTTCTTCACCGACGCGCCGACGGGCTGACACGGACAGCCACGCCGGCCCGCGTCCGGGCGGCGCCCCTGTGAGCACGACCAGGACGGGCCGGCCGGTGAAGCCGAGGCCGGCCGCGCCCAGTCCCACGAGCAGGGGTCAGGGTGCCCACGGCGCCTCGACGGCCCACGTGCTGTCGGCGGTGAGGGTCTGCGGGCGGTCGTAGACGTCGCCGGTGCCGCCGCCGGAGGCGATGTACACCTGCGAGGCGTGATGCCGCAGGAACGAGCCGGGGATGTTGATCGACTCGAAGGTGACCCCGGTGCCGCCGAGCCCGGGCCGGGCGCAGAAGGTGGCGTCCTGGCGGAACAGCGCGGTGCCGTCGTCGGGCGCCTTGCGCACCCGGCTGTCGGCGTGCCGCAGAAACTGGCCGGGGTAGTTCACCGACTCGAAGGAGTAGCAGGAGGAGTCGGCGAGCCCGCGGCGGATCGTGAACGTGGCGTCCTGCTTGAGCAGGGCGCTGCTGCCGGCGTCGACGATCTCCGTGTTGGCGAGACCGTCGGCGTGCCGCAGGTAGCGGTTGGTGTGGCCCCAGGTGGTGACGCGGAGCGACTTGCGGACGTCGGTGGGCAGTTGGACGGAGCTGCGCCACAACGCCGGATCGCCGAGGTTCCAGGTGGCGTCGGCGGCGAAGGACGCGGCGGTGTCCCAGGCGTTGGGGCCGCCGCTGCGGGCGAGGTACACGTTGTCGGCGTAGTGCCGCAGGTACTGGCCGGGGAAGTTCTTGGACTCGAAGGAGGTGCCGCCCGCGGCCAGCCCGGGCCGGCTGCACCACGTCGCGTCCGCGGCGAACGAACCCCCGGTGTCCGCGTCGACACGCACCCGGCTGTCGGCGTGACGCAGGTAGCGGCCGGGGAAGTTGACCGACTCGAAGCTGTAGCAGCGCGGGTCGGCGAGGCCGGTGACGGTGCGGAAGGAGGCGTCCTGGCGGGCGCCGTCGGCGGAGGCGCTGGTCAGGACGTCGGTGCGGGCCAGGGAGTTGGAGTGCCGCAGGTAGCGGTCGGTGAATCCGGGCGTGGTCACCTTGAAGGAGCGGACGTGGCCCAGGGTGAGGGCCGGCGAGGCGTTCAGGTTGCGGGAGGCCGCGATCAGCGCGCCGTGCGCCTGGCGCAGCTGGTTGGTGTCGACCTTCTGCACGCGCCGGTCGTAGGTGAACAGGCCGTTGTACTCGCCCTCGACGTCGGTGATCTCCGTGTAGACGTACGCGGACAGGCCCTTGGTGGTCATGAGCCGCTGGACGTCGCGGACCATGCCGGTGTACCGGTCGTTGAGCTGCGCCGGGCTGGAGACCTGTTCGTAGGCGAAGAACTGACCGTTGGGGCTGTACTCGTGGCCCGGGTTGCGCAGGCCGATGCCGCCGAACTCGCCGAGGACGGAGACGCGGGTGTCCGAGGGGCGTGGTGCGTCGGGGCCGGTGTAGACGTGCCAGTCGATGATGTCGCCGGTGCCCGGATCGCCGCGGGAGTCACAGCAGTTGTAGCCGCTGTGCGGGTTCATCAGACGGCTCGGGTCGTAGTTCTCCAGGTCGGTGGTGACACGCCGGGTCGCGGCGAGGTCCCACTCGCCCCAGCCCTCGTTGAACGGCACGTAGGTGACGACCGCCGGGGAGAACCGGTGCTCGTCGATGATCTCGCGGGCCTCGGTCTCGAACTGCGCGGTCTGCGCGGCCGTGCGGCTGTGCTCGAACGGGACGGTGGACGGGATGTCCTGCCACACCAGCAGCCCGAGCCGGTCGGCATGGTAGTACCAGCGGGCCGGCTCGACCTTGATGTGCTTGCGCACCATGTTGAAGCCCAGGTCCTTGTGCTTCTCCAGGTCCGAGGCGAGCGCGGCGTCGGTCGGGGCCGTGTAGAGGCCGTCCGGCCAGAAGCCCTGGTCGAGCGTGCCGATCTGGAAGACGAACTCGCCGTTCAGGGTGGGGCGCATGACCCCGTTCAGCATCTTCTTGCCGATCTCGCGCATGCCGAAGTAGCTGGTCACGGTGTCGACCGCGGTACCGGAGGCGTTGCGCAGGGTGACCCGCAGGTCGTACAGGAACGGATCGTCGGGTGACCAGCGGCGGGCGTCCGGCACGGGCACGGAGAACTCGGTGAAGGCGCCGGTGGCGCGGCCCACGACGGTCGTGCCGTTCAGTGCCTCGGCCAGGACGGTGTGCCCGTCGACGTTGCCGCGGGTGAAGACACGGACCCGGGCGGTGTTGTCCGAGAGGCTGGGCCGGATGTCGACGGAGTAGACCGACGACGCCGGCGTGGGCTCCATCCACACCGTCTGCCAGATGCCCGAGGTGGGCGTGTAGAAGATGCCGCTGGGATTGTTGGTCTGCTTGCCGACCGGCTGCTTCTCGCCCCGGCCGTCGGTCGGGTCGTAGACGCGCACGATCAGCTCGTTGGCGCCGGCCTTCAGCTGCGGGGTGATGTCGGCCTCGAAGCGGTCGTAGCCGCCCCTGTGGGTGGTGACCTGGGTGCCGTTGACCCAGACGGTGGCCTCGAAGTCGACGGCGCCGAAGTGGAGTTGGACGCGTCTGCCGGTCCAGTTCTGCGGGACGGTGAAGCTGCGCTTGTAGAACATCAGGTCGCGGTTGTCGTTGCGCATGATGCCCGACAGCGCCGACTCCACCGGGTAGGGCACGAGGATGCGCTCGGGCAGGGTCTGCCCGACGGGCGGCGCGGCGTTGCGGTCGACGTTTCCGGCGCTGTCGGTGGGCGGGTTGAGGAACTCCCACTCGCCGTTGAGGGACTGCCAGTCGGGCCGCGTCATCTGCGGGCGCGGGTACTCGGGCAGCGGGTCGGTGGTGGACACCTGACCGGTCCACGGGGTGGTCAGCGGTGGCGTCTTGGGGACGACGGCGGCAGCGGCGGTGCCGGTACCGGTGACGAGCAGGCCTCCGGCCAGCGCCAGTAAGACCGCCAGGCAGGCGATGATGCGTCGCATCGGACCTCTCCAGGGCAGGACGGCACGCGGATGTCAGCGCGCCGTGACGCAGGCGGGAGCGAGGGCGCGGACATCCGTGCGGGGTCGGTCGAGCAGTGCGGAACACGGGAGTCGAGCAGTGCGGAACGCGGGATCGGAACCCGGTGCCCGGGCCCGGGTGGGAACCTCCGGGCCCGAGGTGCTGAGGAAGCTAGCACGGAACATGTTCCAACGGAATCACTCAGGAACGCTCAAAGATGGATCGGGCCCGGCTGTCGGGGCCGCTCCTTCGTGAGCCCGGCATAGTGGCCGCGCGCATACCCGGCCCCCGAACTATGGTGCCCCGCCACATGTGCGCTTGACCTGCGTGTTCCTACGGTGTGCCGACACGTACCGTCCCCACCGCACACGAGGAAGTGGCGCACATGGCCTCCGCAGCATCCGCTCCCCCGACACCCGGCAACCTCAAGCGCATCGTCGCCGCGTCCCTCATCGGCACCACCATCGAGTGGTACGACTTCTTCCTCTACGGCTCCGCCGCCGCCCTCGTCTTCAACAAGCTGTTCTTCCCGGACTCCGACCCGCTGGTCGGCACCCTGCTCTCCTTCCTGACCTACGCCGTCGGCTTCGCCGCCCGTCCGCTGGGCGCGCTGGTCTTCGGGCACTACGGTGACCGGCTCGGCCGCAAGAAGCTGCTGGTGCTGAGCCTGCTGATGATGGGCGGGGCCACCTTCGCGATCGGGTTGCTGCCGACGCACGCGACCGTCGGCACGGCCGCTCCCGTGCTGCTGACCGTGCTGCGGCTCGTGCAGGGCTTCGCGCTCGGCGGCGAGTGGGGCGGTGCCGTGCTGCTGGTGTCCGAGCACGGGGACGCCCGGCGCCGCGGCTTCTGGGCCTCGTGGCCGCAGACCGGTGCGCCGGCCGGGCAGTTGCTGGCGACCGGTGTGCTGTCGGCGCTGACGGCACTGCTGTCGGACGCCGCGTTCACCAACTGGGGCTGGCGCATCCCCTTTCTGCTGTCCGGCGTGCTGGTGATGGTCGGCCTGTGGATCCGGCTGTCCGTCGACGAATCCCCCGTCTTCAAGCAGGCGTTGGCGCAGGCGGAGGCCCGCAAGGCGGAGGCCGAACCGCTGCCGCTCGTCGCCGTGCTGCGCCACCACTGGCGTGACGTGCTGATCGCGATGGGCGCGCGGATGGCGGAGAACATCAGCTACTACGTCATCACGGCCTTCATCCTCGTCTATGCCACCACCGCCGCCGACGTGTCCAAGCAGACGGCGCTCAACGCGGTGCTGATCGCCTCGGCCGTGCACTTCGCGGTCATCCCGGCCTGGGGTGCGCTGTCGGACCGGATCGGCCGCCGCCCCGTGTACCTGCTGGGCGCGGCCGGCGTCGGGCTGTGGATGTTCCCGTTCTTCACGCTCATCGACTCCGGGCAGTTCGGCAGCCTCCTCCTCGCGGTGACCGTGGGCCTGGTGCTGCACGGCGCGATGTACGCGCCCCAGGCGGCCTTCTTCTCCGAGATGTTCGCGACCCGGATGCGCTACTCCGGTGCCTCCATCGGCGCCCAGTTCGCTTCGGTCGCGGCGGGCGCCCCCGCGCCGCTGATCGCCACCGCGCTGCTGTCCGAGTACGACAGCTCGACGCCGATCTCCCTCTACGTCATCGCCTCGGTCCTGCTCACGCTGCTCGCCGTGGGCGTCGCCAAGGAGACCCGCCACCGGGACCTCGCCGACGTCGCGACCGGGGAGGACGGCGCGGAGGAGCCGGCCGACGCCCGTCCCGAGGGCGCGCGTACCGCCTGACCGCCGCGCCCCCGGACCCCCGTACGCCTCCCGCGTGCGGGGGTCAGCGCCGTGCAGGGGTCAGCGCTATGTGGGGGTCAGCGCTGTGTGGGGGCCGACAACCGGTGCAGTCTCAGGGCCAGTTGTATCTCCAGGGTGCGGGCGGGGCTCTGCCAGTCGTCGCCGAGGAGACGGGCGACGCGTTCCAGGCGCTGGGCGACCGTGTTCACGTGGACGTGGAGCTCGTCCTTGGTGCGCGCGGGGCTCATGCCGCAGGCGAAGTAGGCGTCGAGGGTGCGCAGCAGTTCGGTGCCGCGCCGCTCGTCGTAGGCCACGACCTGGCCGATGGTGCGGTCGACGAAGCCGGCGATGTCCCGGTCGCCGGCCAGCAGCAGTCCCAGGAACCCGAAGTCCTCGGCGGCGGCGCCGTCCCCGGAGCGGCTCAGCAGGCGCAGGGCGTCCAGGCAGCGTCTGGCCTCGGTGTAGGCGGCGGTCACGGTCTCGGGGCGGGCGGCGAGGTCCGAGACGGGTGCGGAGGCGCCGACGGTGACGGCCTCGTGGACGGCGGTG